>NZ_CP050192.1:2584890-2940480 GCF_011694515.1 Mycobacterium sp. DL592
CCCATCATGGGCGGTGCACTACTGGAGGCGTTCTGGTGGGGCAGCCTGTTTTTAGCCTTGGCGCCCATCGCACTGCTGGCCGCACTGGCCGCACCGTTCGTCATCCCCGCCTCGGCACGGGATCAGCACTCGCGGGTGGACCGCGGCGGGCTGGTGCTCTCGGTCGTGATGCTCGGCGCCCTCGTCTACACGATCATCGAGGCCCCGTCGCACGGATGGTCAAGCGCCCAGACACTGATCGGGTTCGGCGGCGCCCTTGCCGCCGCGGTCAGCTTCGCCTGGTGGGAGCGCAGGCACCCCGACCCGCTCATTGACGTCACGCTGTTCACCAACCTGCGCTTCAGCGCGGCCAGTGGCGCAGTCACCGTGGCCTTCTTCGCACTGTTCGGGTTCATCTTCATCATCACCCAGTTCATGCAGTTGCTCCAGGGCAACAGCCCCCTGGAGACCGGCGTACGGATCCTGCCGGTCGCGCTGTCGATCGCCATCGGCTCGGTACTCGGAACCCAACTCGCGGCGCGCACAGTAGGCACCAAAGCCGTTGTCTTCGTGGGACTTCTGATGATGTCGGCATCGTTCGCCTGGATAGCGACCAGCGACCTCGGAGTGACCTACCCGATCATGGCCGCGCAGATGGTGCTGCTCGGCGGCGGTCTCGGGCTCACCAGCGCACCGGCGACCGACTCGATCATGGGGGTGGTGCGCCCCGAGCAGGCCGGCGCCGGCTCGGCGGTGAACGACGCCACCCGCCAGGTCGGCGGCACCCTCGGTGTCGCCGTGATCGGCAGCGTCTTCTCCACGATCTACATTCGGCACCTCGCCGACAGCCAGGTGTTGCAGGCCATGCCCTCGGCGGCGCAGTCCACCGCCAAAGAGGGCCTGGCCCAAGGACTTGCGGTGGCAGGCCAGTCGCCCCCACCCTTCACCGATGCAGTGCGCAGTGCGGTGGAGAACGCCTTCCTGTCCGGGATGCAGGCCGGCTGCCTGACCGCCGCCGCGGTGTGCGCCGGCGGAGCCCTGTTCGCGCTGGCCGTACTTCCCTCGCGTCCCGCGGTGGTGCGGCCGTGAGTTCTCTCGAGCGCTACGGACCCTGGGCACTGATCACGGTGATGGCCGGCATGCGGCGCGACCAGATTTCGGGTGTCCGAAACTAAAGATACGGGGTACCCTCAAAGGTATGACGAGTGTTGAACAAGTGCGTTCGGCCCTCACCTCGCCCGAATCTCGCGTGTGCATCGCCGGAGTGCCGTGGCCGCTGTACAAGCTGGTCGCCGTGGGTGCCGGACTTCTCGTACTCGCCGTCGTCGGCGCAGTGACCACCAGCGCAGCACCGGCTGTCCTCACCGCCGCCGCGGTCGCCACCGTCATCTGGCTGACGTTCGGCGCGCGGCGTCACCCGCGGACCTAGCGCTCCAGGATTCGCTTCAGCGTCGCCAGATCGGCCGTAATCGCCGCGGCATCCTGCAGGAAATCGTCGTCGGACATCCCCGGCCTGCGCCGAAGGGTGAAGACGACCTCGCACCACTCATCGCCGGCCGGCACCACCCGCAGCGGATTGAACACCGGCTCCCCCGACGGCAGCGTGACCACGTGGTCGAGCACACCGAGGTCGTTGGCCGGGGTGAACTCGATGGTGATCTCACCCATCGGTGACTGCGCCACCCACGTGTCGCCGACCCTGGTCAACGTGCCCCGCGACAGGCCCGCCGCCCATTCCGGCAGATGCGCCGGATCGGCGGCATAGCGGTAGACGTCGGCCGCCGATCGATTGATCCACGCGCTGATATGGCGGGACTCGCTCGCTGTGTCATCGTCCATCACCCCATCCTGCGCCAAGATCTCCGCTGGACAAACAGCCCGCACGTCACGAGAATTTGCCGGTGCATACGGGGGCGCCGGGGACACTGCGGCGAGTAGCGCTGGCAAGCTACGTCGGCTCAGCCATCGAGTTCTACGACTTCTTCATCTACGGCACCGCCGCCGCACTCGTGTTCCCGACTGTGTTCTTTCCCCACCTGGGCCACGTGATGGGGATCGTCGCCTCGTTGGGAACGTTTGCCTCGGCGTTCGTGTCCCGCCCGATCGGTGCGGTGGTATTCGGTCATTTCGGCGACCGCATCGGCCGCCAGCGTACGTTGGTCGTCACCCTGCTGGTGATGGGCGTGTCGACCGTCGGGGTGGGACTCATCCCCAGCACGGCGACGATCGGTATCGCGGCCCCGCTGCTGCTGACGTTCCTGCGGGTTCTACAGGGTTTCGCCGTCGGCGGCGAGTGGGCCGGTTCGGCGCTGCTCAGCGCCGAGTACGCGCCGCCGCGACAGCGCGGCCGCTACGGGATGTTCACCCAGATGGGGTTCGGCACGGCGCTGGTCCTGGCGAATCTGGTCTTCCTCGTCGTCTACCTGACGTGGGGCCAGACCAGCTCGGCGTTTCTGGAGTGGGCCTGGCGGCTGCCGTTCCTGCTCAGTGCCGTCTTGATCGTCACCGCCCTGGTGGTGCGGATGAGCGTCAAGGAGACGCCTGTCTTCGCCTCGGCGACAACCACCACCCACGCCGAGACGCCCGTCGCCGCCCTCGTCCGCGACCAGGGCCGTCAGCTCCTGCTCGCGGCGGGCGCCATGGTCGGCGTGCTCGGTCTGGTGTACGAAACCGGGACGTTCTTCACCCACTACGCCACCGCGCACCTGGGGTTCTCGACGGATTTCGTGCTGCTGGTCGGTGTCGTCGGAGGTGTGTGCACGGTGGCGTTCGTCGCCGCCTCGGCGATCCTCAGCGACACCTACGGCCGACGGCTGCCGATGACGGTCGGCTATGTGCTGGCCGTGCCCTGGTCGCTGGTCGTCTTCCCATTGATCGAGACCCGCAACCACCTGCTGTTCGCCGTCGCCATCATCGTGACCTACGCGATCATCGGTATCGCGATGGGCCCGCTGGCGTCGTTCATCCCAGAGACCTTCGCCCTCGCCTACCGCTACACCGGTGCAGGTCTGGCGCACAACATCGGCGGCATCATCGGCGGCGGTGTGCCCCCGGTGATCTCGGAGTACCTCCTCGACAGCTACGGCAGCTGGAGTATCGCGGTGATGCTCGCCGGCCTGGCGCTGACCAGTCTGGTGTGCGTGCGGCTGCTGAAGGAGACGGCCGAACCGGGCGCTTAGCCGCCCAGGCAGCCGGGGCCCAGCAGCGCTTTGAGGTCCCCCATCAGCGCCGAGGACGGGGTGACGCGCAGCGACTGGTCGAGTTCCAGCGTGGTGATCCGATCACCGCTGATCAGTCGCAGATGCACCTGCGACGTACCGGGGTGACGCGCCAGTACCTGCTTGAGCGCGGTCACCTTGTCGATGGTGCACTGCCGGGTGGGCAGGCTCACCGCCAGTGGCCGGTCGATCTGGGCAGTCGAAAAGTCCGGTACCACAAGCTCGTTCGCGATCAGCGAGATGCGGTCGTCCTGGATACGGACCTTGGCGCCGACCAGGACCACTGCGTCGTCGGCGATCTCGGCACCGAACATCGAGTACGTCTGCGGGAAGAACATCACCTCGATACCACCGGTGAGGTCTTCCAACTGGGCTGACGCCCAGGGCATCCCGTTCTTGTTCACCCGCCGGTTCACCCCGGCGAGGATGCCGCCGACCCGCACCTGGGTGTCGTTGGCGATGTCACCGTCGAGAATGGCCGGGATCTGGGTGTCGACCTGCATGGCCAACAGGTGGGCGACCCCGTTGAGCGGATGGCCGGACACATACAGGCCGAGCATCTCCCGCTCGAGGGCGAGCTTGTGCTTGTCGTCCCACTCGTCGTCAGGCACCCGGATGGTGAACGCCGACTCTCCGGTGGCGGTGTCGTCACCTCCGCCGAACAGGTCGAACTGGCCCATCGCCTCGGCCTTCTTGGTGCCCAGCACCGAGTCGACGGCGTCGGTGTGAATCAGGAACAGACCCTTGCGCGGGTGGCCCAGCGAGTCGAAAGCCCCTGCCTTGATGAGGGATTCGGTGACCTTCTTGTTGCATGCCGCGATGTCGATCTTGCCCAGATAGTCGGAGAAGTCGGTGTACTTGCCCTTCTCGGCGCGGGTGGCCACCAGCGAGCTGACGACGTTTGCCCCGACGTTGCGGATCGCCCCGAGGCCGAACCGGATGTCGTTGCCGACCGAAGCGAAGTTCTGCACCGATTCGTTGACGTCGGGCGGCAGCACCGTGATGCCCAGGCGGCGGCAGTCCGCCAGGTAGACCGCGGCCTTGTCCTTGTCGTCGCCGACCGAGGTGAGCAGACCGGCCATGTATTCGGCCGGGAAGTTCGCCTTGAGGTAAGCGGTCCAGTAGGACACCAGCCCGTAGCCGGCGGCATGCGATTTGTTGAACGCGTAGCCGGCGAACGGAAGGATGGTGTCCCACAGCGCTTTCACCGCTTTTTCGGAGAACCCGTTGGCGGTCATGCCTTCCTTGAAGCCTTGATATTCGGCTTCGAGAACCTCGAGCTTCTTCTTGCCCATGGCTTTTCGCAGCGCGTCGGCCTTGCCCATCGAGTAGCCGGCGACCTTCTGCGCGATGAACATGATCTGCTCTTGGTAGACGATCAGACCGTAGGTCTCCGACAGGATCTCCTTGAGCGGCTCCTCCAGCTCGGGGTGGATCGGCTTGATGGCCTGCCGGTTGTTCTTGCGGTCGGCGTAGTCGTTGTGGGCGTTCATGCCCATCGGGCCGGGCCGGTATAGCGCGAGCACGGCGACGATGTCGTTGAACTCGGTGGGCTGCATGCGCCGCAGCAGGTCCCGCATCGGGCCGCCGTCGAGCTGGAAGACACCCAGGGTGTCACCGCGGCTCAGCAGCTCGTAGGCCTTGGGGTCATCGAGCGGCAGGGCTTCCAGGTCGAGGTCGATACCGCGGTTGGCCTTGATGTTCTCGATGCAGTCGCCGATGATCGTCAGGTTCCGCAGGCCCAGGAAGTCCATCTTCAGCAGGCCGATGGCCTCGCAGGACGGGTAGTCCCAGCCCGTGATGACGGCGCCGTCCTGCGGCCGCTTCCACAGCGGGATGGCCTCGATGAGCGGCTCGGAACTCATGATGACCGCGCAGGCGTGCACGCCGGCGTTGCGGACCAGACCCTCCAGACCGCGGGCGGTCTCGTAGATGGTGCGGACGTCGGGGTCGGTGTCGATCAGGCCCCGGACCTCGGCGGCCTCCTTGTAGCGCTCATGGTTGGGGTCGGTGATCCCCGACAGCGGGATGTCCTTGGCCATGATCGGCGGCGGCAACGCCTTGGTGATCCGGTCGGCGATCGCGAACCCGGGCTGGCCGTAATGCACCCGCGCCGAATCCTTCAGTGCGGCCTTGGTTTTGATGGTGCCGAAGGTGATGACCTGGGCGACCCGGTCACTGCCCCACTTCTCGGCGGCGTAGCGCACCATCTCGCCGCGACGACGGTCGTCGAAGTCGATGTCGATATCGGGGGCCGACGGGCGTTCCGGGTTGAGGAAGCGTTCGAACAACAGCCCGTGCGGGATCGGGTCGATGTTGGTGATGCCCAGCGCGTAGGCCACCAGCGACCCGGCGGCCGACCCGCGGCCCGGGCCCACCCGGATGTCGATCGACTTCGCGTAGTTGATCAGGTCGGCGACGATCAGGAAGTACGACGGGAAGCCCTTGCCGCAGATGACGCCGATCTCGAAGCTGGCCCGTTCGGTGTACTCCGGGGGCACGCCGTCCGGGAAGCGCCGCCGCAGGCCGGCCTCGACCTCATGGCGCAGCCAGGACCCCTGATCGTGGCCCTCGGGCACCGGGAAGATCGGCATCCGGTCGACCGTCGCCCACACGTCGGCGTAGGACTCCACGCGCTCGGCGATCAGCAGCGTCGAGTCGCACGCCTCGGGGATCTCGCCCCACAGGGCACGCATGTCGGCGGCGGACTTCAGGTAGTAGCCGTCGCCGTCGAACTTGAACCGGTTCGGGTCCGAGAGGGTCTTACCGGTCTGGATGCACAGCAGCGCTTCGTGGTTGTGCGAGGCGTCGCGGGTGACGTAGTGGCAGTCGTTGGTCGCCAGCGGGCGGATGTCCAGCTTGCGGCCGAGCTCGAGCAGGCCATCGCGGACCCGGCGCTCGATGGACAGTCCGTGATCCATCAGCTCGAGGAAGAAGTTCTCCGGGCCGAAGATCTCCCGCCACTTGGCGGCCGCCTCCAGGGCCTCACGATCATGACCGAGCCGAAGCCGGGTCTGCACCTCACCGGACGGGCAGCCGGTGGTGGCGATGATGCCCTCGGCGTGCTCGGCGATGATCTCGGCGTCCATCCGCGACCACTTGCCCAGCTGCCCCTCGAAGGACGCCCGCGAGGACAGCTTGAACAGGTTGCGCAGGCCGGTCGCGTTCTCGGCCATCATCGTCATGTGGGTATAGGAACCGCTGCCGGAGACGTCGTCGCTCTTCTGGCCCGGGTCACCCCACAGGATCCGGCGGGTGTCGAATCGAGACCCGGGAGCGATGTAGGCCTCGACGCCGATGATCGGCTTGATGCCGACTTTGGTGGCGGCGTTGTAGAACTCGCTGGCCCCGAACATGTTTCCGTGGTCGGTCATGCCGATCGCGGGCATTTCGAGGCGCTGCGCCTCCGCCAGCATGGGCGTGATCTTCGCGGCACCGTCGAGCATCGAATACTCGGTGTGATTGTGCAGATGCACGAAGGAGTCGTTGTTGCCCATAGGCCCGTCAGTCTAGGGGCGCGGACCGACACGTTTCGGCGTGTCGCAAGTCGTGTCCCGCGGCGAGTTCGGCGGCCTGCGGATCAGGCCTCGTCACGCAGCATCCGGGCGATCTCCTTGGCCTGTTCTTCGGTCACCTCGCCGGACAGCTGCAACACCTGACCGTCGATCGGCTCGGTGATCTTCGGTGCCCAGACCACGATCCCGGCTCGGACGAACGCCACCTGCTGATTGATGTGCGCGGCGGTGTAGCGGGCGAAGTCGGCGGTGGACTCGGTGGTCATGGTGATCTGCACCATCTGCTTGCCGGTCAGCGGATTCAGGAATGAGTCGACGTCGGTCAGCTGGATTCGCAGGTCCTCCGGGGCCAGGTCGTAGACCGCCGTCTTGGTGATGTCGCAGGTGCGCAGCGGCTGATCCGGCGGTGTCGGCGGCGGCGGCACACAGTCCTCGGGTTTGATCACGAACGCGCCGTTGACCGGTCGCAGCGCCAGCGGCTTGATGGTGAGCACCGGTTTGGTGGTCGTCGTCGTGATCGGGGTGATGTCCTGGTTCTTCGTCATCACCGGCGCCAGCAACACACCGAGGACGGGGACCACGATCGCCACCGCCGCCAGCGCTGCGGTGATGGCGATCAGGATCCGTCGGTTACGGCGACTGTTGTCGGTCATGCGTTCCTCGGGCTCGGCGCAGGGACTGTCCCGTGAAGTTACCGGAGCGCCGCAACGCGTCTCCGCTGAACACGGCCAGCGCCACCCAGATCAGCGCGAAGCCGACCCAGCGTGCCGGCGGCATCGGCTCATGCCCGACAACCACACCCCAGGTCATCTGCATCGCCGGGGTCAGATACATCAGCAGACCGAGTGTGACCAGGGGTAGCCGTTGCGCCGCGGCCGCGAAGAACAGCAGCGGTATCGCGGTCAGAGGTCCCGACAGCATCGTCAGCGCGACGTGTCCGGCTCCGTTGACGGTGAACTGGCCGTGGCCGGTCAGCTCGGTCACCGCGATGTAGACGATCGCGAACGGGGCGGCGATCGCCGCCTCGAGGGCCACGCTGACCCGCGGGTCGACGGGCACCACCTTCTTCACCGCACCGTAGAGACCGAACGTCAACGCCAGGCCGACTGCGACCAGCGGCGGACCACCCACCTCGACGCTGAGCAACACCACGGCAGCCACCGCGATGGCCACCGCCACGACCTGGGGCCGGGTGAGGCGCTCGGCGAAGATGACAACCCCGAGCAGGACGCTGACCAACGGGTTGATGAAGTAGCCGAGCGCGGCGTCGACGACATGGCCGTTGTTGACCGCATAGACGTAGATGACCCAGTTCCCCGACACCAGCGCCGAGGCGGCAATCAGCAGCAGCCAGGTGCGGCGGTTGATCTCCCGGATGTCAGACAACCGCCGCATCACCAGCAGTACGGCGATCATCAGCACCAGCGTCCACACGATGCGGTGAGCCAGAACCTCAAATGCCCCAGCAGGTTTCAGCAGTGGGAAGAACGCCGGGAACAAACCCCACGAGGCGTAGGCGCCGATACCGAACAGCAGTCCGCTGCCCTGGGAATTCGTATCCTCGTGCCCCGGCGAGGTCACGAGTCGGCGCGCAGCACATCCAGTGCGTGCTGCAGATCCGCCGGGTACGGGCTGGTGATCTCGATGCGCCTGCCGTCGGCCGGATGGGCGAACGCCAGCGATCGGGCGTGCAGCCACTGGCGTTCCAGTCCGAGCCGCTTGGCGAGCACCGGGTCGCCGCCGTAGGTCGGGTCGCCCACGCAGGGATGGTGCAGGGCGGCGAAATGCACCCGGATCTGATGGGTCCGGCCGGTCTCCAGATGGATGTCGAGCAGGCTTGCCGCCCGGAACATTTCGACGGTGTCGTAGTGGGTGATGCTGTGCCGGCCGCCCTCGGTGACGGCGAACTTCCAATCGCTGCTCCGGTGGCGGCCGATCGGCGCGTCGATGGTGCCGCTGGACGGGTCCGGATGTCCTTGCACCACAGCGTGATAGCGCTTGTCGACGGTCCGCTGCTTGAATGCCCGCTTGAGCACGGTGTAGGCGTGTTCGGACAGCGCGACGACCATCACCCCGGATGTCCCGGCGTCCAAGCGTTGCACGATGCCCTGCCGCTCGTGGATACCCGAAGTGCTGATCCGGAACCCCGCCGCGGCCAGACCGCCCAGCACCGTCGGACCATGCCAGCCGACCGTCGCGTGCGCGGCGACCCCCGGCGGCTTGTCGACCGCGACGATGTCGTCGTCGGAGTACAAGATCGTCATACCCTCGATTTCGACGGGCGTATTCTCCGGCGGCGCAGGCGCTTCCGGCAGCGTGACGTGCAACCAGGAACCCGCTTCGAGGCGGTCGGACTTACCGGCGGCGACGCCGTCGATCTCGACCCCGCCGTCCTCCGCAATGGCCGCGGCCGCGGTACGGGACAGTCCGAGCAGCCGCGCGATGCCGGCGTCGACACGCATGCCGGCCAGACCCTCGGGTACCGGCATCGACCGTTCGGTCATCCGGGCGTCGGCTCGTCGTCGGGGCGGCTCGTACGCCTCCCAGCTTCACCCGATGCACCGTCCGGCTGGCGCCTCCCGGTGGTGTCGAAGTCGAATCCGAACAACGACAACCCGACCAGCAGGATGGCACCGCCGACCACCGCGGGGTCGGCGACGTTGAACACGGGCCACCAGCCGATGGACAGAAAGTCGACGACGTGGCCGCGCAGCGGTCCCGGCGAGCGGAAGAAGCGGTCCACCAGGTTGCCCAACGCGCCGCCGAGGATCATGCCCAGCCCGACGGCCCACCACGGCGACACCAGCCTGCGACCCATCCAGAAGATTCCGACCACCACGCCGGTGGCGACCAGCGTCAGCACCCAGGTGTAGCCGGTCGCCATCGAGAACGCCGCACCGGAGTTGCGGACCAGCGTCCACGTCACGGTGTCGCCGATGATCGATACCGGCTGACCAGGGGTGAGCAGTTTGACGGCGAGCACCTTGGTGACCACGTCGAGGGCCAGCACCACGCCCGCGACCGACAGCAGCAGTCGCAACCGGCGCCGCACCGGCGGCTGGCCGGTGGGGTCCTCGCCGGTCTGGGTCGCCGGTTCGGCGCCACCCGTGGTTTCGTCGCTCACGCCCCCATCATTCCCTAGCCCGGTCAGCGGGCTGCCCCCCGGCCGATGCTGCGATGATGACGGCATGCCCCGACTCGTCGTCGTGACCACCGGCGGGACGATCGCCACCAGCGCCGATGCCGACGGCGTGCTGCGCCCGGTACACGGCGGCGCCGAACTGGCCGCGGGCCTGGACGCCGAAACCGTGGACGTCCTCAATGTCGACAGTTCCCGCCTGACCCCGGCGGACTGGCTGCGAATCAGCGCGGCGGTCACCGCGGCAACCGAGGACGGCGCCGACGGGATCGTCGTCACCCACGGCACCGACTCGATGGAGGAGACAGCGCTGTGGCTGGCGCTGACCTACCCCGGTTCGGTGCCGGTGGTGCTGACCGGCGCGGCCCACTCGGCCGACTCGCCCGATGCCGACGGGCCCGGCAACCTGCGCGACGCCCTAGCGGTCGCGGCCAGCCCGCTGGCCCCCGAGTTCGGCGTGCTGATCAGCTTCGCCGGATCGGTGTTCGCTCCGCTGGGCACCACGAAGGTGGGCGGCCCAGGGTTGTTCGGCGGGTCCCGGCTGGGCACGGTTCACGACGGCACGGTCGCGCTCGACGGGTCGGCGCCCCGGCCCCTCCTGGGTCCGGTCACCGACGTGGCACGGGTGGACATCGTCTCGGCCTACCCCGGGGCCGACGGGGTGGCCGTCGACGCGTTCGTCGACGCCGGTGCGCGCGGCCTGGTGCTGGAGGCGATGGGCGCGGGCAACGCCGGAGTGCCGGTGGTCGACGCGGTGGGCCGCGCGTGCGCACGCGGCGTGGCGGTCGTGGTGACGACCCGGGTGCCGGCCGGCCGCACCGACGCGGCCTACGGCCCCGGCCACGACCTGGTGGGCGCCGGTGCGCTGATGATGCCGCGGCTACGGGCCAGCCAGGCCCGGGTGCTGGTGATGGCGGCGCTGGGCGCCGGCCTACCCGTGGCCGAGGTCGTCTCCCGCTGGGGCTGAGCGATTCAGGTCCTCGACGAACTCAGGCCAGTCCAGGCTGTCGACCGGGTTGGCGCGCGTCAGGTCGGTCTCGTCGATGGCGAAGGTGCGCATCACCCCCGGCCCGCTGCTGCGGGTTTCGAACCGGACGCTGACCACTCCGTGGCCGGCTCCCTGCACCCAGCCGTGACCGAAGCCGGGGTGGTGCACATCGTCGCCGACGCGCCAGCCCCCGGCGTCGGGCTCCGGCTCGGGCACCGGCATCTGGGCGTCGGACACCTCGGCTTCCTGCTGCTCGAGATCCGGGAACAGCGACTCCTGGCGGACATCGGAGAGGCCCGAAAAGCCCACGCCCAGAAGCCGAATGGGGCCGATCTCGCGCGGATCGAGCAGCAGCCGCCGCGCGGTCGAGGTCAGTGTGCCCATATCGGCGGTCGCATACGGCAGCGTGGCCGAGCGGGTCAGCGTGCTCATATCGGTCTTCTTCAGCTTGACCGTCACTGTGCGGGCGCCGCGGCCGTCACGTTCCAGCCGGCGGTGGGCGTGCTCGGCGATGGGCCCGGCCGCATCGCGCAGTTGCTCGAGGGTGGTGAGGTCGACGGCGAAGGTGGACTCGGCGCTGATCTGCTTGGCTTCGGCGCGCTCCATCACCGGCCGGTCGTCGATGCCGCGGGCCAGCCGGTGTAGCGCAGGGCCGATGGTCGCGCCCAGGATGCTGGCCGCCTCGGTGTCGCTGAGGGCGGCGAGCTGGCCGACGGTCTCGATGCCGAGCCGATGCAGCTTCTCCTCGGCGACCGGTCCGATTCCCCACAGCCGCCGCACCGGAAGGCCGTCGAGCAAAATCCGTTCCTCGTCGCGGCGGATCACCCGCAACCCGTCGGGTTTGGCCAGCTCGGAGGCAATCTTGGCGACCTGCTTGCCCGAGCCGGCCCCCACCGATGCCACCAGGCCGGTCTCCTCGCGCACCCGCTGGCGCAGCCGGGTACAGAACTGCTCGACATCGACTGCGGTTGCACCGACCAGTTCGGCGGGCTCGCCGAACGCCTCGTCGAACGACAGCTGCTCGAGGACAGGCACCAGAGCGCGCACCGTGTCGAGCACGCGTCTGCTGGCCACGCCGTAGACCACGCCGCGCGGGGGAAGCACCACCGCGCCCATCCCGACCATGCGACGGGCCTGGTGCATGGGCATCGCCGAGCGGGCGCCGAACACCCGGGCTTCATAACTCGCGCCGGCCACCACGCCGCGGCCGCCGAGACCGCCGACCAGGACAGGGCGGCCCCGCAGGGTGGGCCGGGTCAGCTGTTCGACGGACGCGAAGAACGCATCCATGTCGAAGTGCAGGACCCAGCGTTCCATGAGTCGATGCTATGGCCCGCCGAGTGGCCGGTTATGACACGGGATTGGCCGTGTTTGCCTACATAGGTGGCCGCTCTGCGCCGGCAACTAGGCTTTCGCGATCGCCACCCGCACGCCGTCGCCGATCTCGGTTCCGTCGACCGGTTCACCGAATTCGAAGCTGGTGGCCAGGATTTCCCCGGCGATCAAGTCGCTGTGGGTGCGGGCCCACTCCTCGTGGCCGGCGGGCACCGACATCACCACGCGGATGCGGTCGCTGACCTCCAGGCCGGAGGACTTGCGCAGGTCCTGCAGTTCGCGGATGCGGTCTTTGGCCCAGCCTTCGGCCTCCAGCTCTGGGGTGACCGTGCCGTCGAGCACCACCAGGCCCGCGCCGTCGGGCAGCGCCGCAGTGAACTCCGGATCGGCCGCGACCAGCCGTGAGCTGTACTCGTCGGGGTTGAGCACCACCTCGCCGGCACTGAGCGTCCCGTCCGGGTTGAGGACACCCTGGCCGGCCTTGACCGCCTTGATGGCGTCCTGCACGGCCTTGCCCAGCCGCGGGCCTGCGGCGCGCGCGTTGACGGTGAGCTCGAAACGGCCGAAGGCCGCGATATCGTCGGTGAGCTCGACCGCCTTGACGTTGAGCTCGTCGGCGATGAGGTCGGCGAACTGCTGCAACCGTTGCGGATCGTCAACGGCCACAATCAGTTTCGGCAGTGGCAAACGGACCCGCAGCTTCTTGGCCTTCCGCAGCGAGGAGCCCGTCGAGCAGACCTCGCGAACCTGGTCCATCGCGGCCACCAGGTCCGGGTCGCGCGGCACGACACCGGCCTGCGGCCAGTCGGTCAGGTGAACCGAGCGCTCGCCGGTGATGCCGCGCCAGATCACCTCGGTGGCCATCGGCAGCAGCGGCGCGGCCAGCCGGGTGGTCACCTCCAGCACGGTGTGCAGGGTGTCGATGGCATCGGCATCCTCCTCCCAGAATCGGGCGCGTGACCGCCGCACATACCAATTGGTGAGCGCCTCGGTGAACTGGCGCATCTGCTCACAGGCGCCGGAGATGTCGCAGACGTCCATCGCCGCGGTCAGGTCGTCGCGCAAATCGGCCAGCTTGGCCAGGATGTAGCGGTCCAGCACATGCGGCGAATCCGTGCGCCAGGTACCGACTTTGGGAGCATAGAGCGCCAGGAAACTGTAGGCGTTCCACAGCGGCAGCAACACCTGGCGCACACCCTCGCGGATGCCCTGCTCGGTGACGATCAAGTTGCCGCCGCGCAGGATCGGCGAGGCCATCAGGAACCAGCGCATCGCGTCCGAGCCGTCGCGGTCGAACACCTCGTTGACGTCGGGGTAGTTGCGCAGCGACTTGCTCATCTTCTGTCCGTCGTTGCCGAGGACAATCCCGTGCGACACACAGCTCTTGAACGCCGGTCGGTCGAACAACGCGGTGGCCAGCACGTGCAGCGTGTAGAACCAGCCGCGGGTCTGGCCGATGTACTCCACGATGAAGTCGCCGGGATTGTGGGTACTGAACCAGTCCTCGTTCTCGAACGGGTAGTGCACCTGCGCATAGGGCATCGACCCGGAGTCGAACCAGACATCGAAGACATCCTCGATGCGGCGCATGGTCGACCGGCCACTCGGGTCGTCGGGATTGGGCCTGGTCAGCTCGTCGATGTAGGGCCGGTGCAGGTTGTCCGGGCGAACCCCGAAATCGCGCTCCAGCTCGTCGAGGCTGCCGTAGACGTCGACCCGCGGATACGCCGGATCGTCAGATACCCACACCGGAATCGGTGTGCCCCAGTAGCGGTTTCGTGAGATCGACCAGTCCCGGGCGCCGGAGAGCCACTTGCCGAACTGGCCGTCCTTGACGTGTTCGGGATACCAGGTGATCTCCTGGTTGAGCTCCACCATCCGGTCGCGGAATTCGGTGACCTTGACGAACCACGATGACACGGCCCGGTAGATCAGCGGGTTGCGGCATCGCCAGCAGTGCGGGTACGAGTGCTCGTAGGTCTCGTGCCGGATCAGTACCGGGGTGTTGACCGCCGCGGCCGCGGTGCCGTTCTTGAGGTCGCGGATGATCTGCGGGTTGGCGTCGAACACGTGCTGGCCCTGATAGTCCGGGACCGACGCGTCGAAGCGGCCCTTGGAGTCCACCGGCGTGACGGGCACGATGCCGACGGTGTCGGTGGTGGCCTTGTCGTCTTCGCCGTAGGCCGGGGCCATGTGGACGATCCCGGTGCCGTCCTCGGTGGTGACGAAATCACCGCGCAGAACCTGAAACGCGTTGGCGGAGTCGGCGAAGTACGGGAACGGCGGCAGGTAGCGCAGACCAAGGAGCTGCTCCCCCGGTACGGTCGCCAGGACCTCGGGCTCCTCACCGAGCTCGCGAGCGTAGGCCGCCAGCCGGGGCTGGGCCAGCACGTAGCGCCGGTCGTCAACGCGCACAACCACATACGTGACCTCGGGGTTGACCGCGACGGCCTGGTTGGACGGCAGCGTCCACGGCGTCGTGGTCCAAATCAGCAGGTAGGCGCCGTCAAGGACCGAGTGGTCGGAGTCCTCAGCCAATACCCGGAACCCGACGGTGATCGCCGGGTCCTGGCGACTCTGGTAGACGTCGTCGTCCATGCGCAGCTCGTGGCTGGACAGCGGGGTCTCGTCGTTCCAGCAGTAGGGCAGCACCCGCACGCCCTCGTAGGCCAGGCCCTTGTCCCACAGCTGTTTGAACGCCCAGATGACCGACTCCATGAAGGACAGGTCGAGCGTCTTGTAGTCGTTGTCGAAGTCCACCCAGCGGGCCTGGCGGGTCACGTAGTCGCGCCATTCGTTGGTGTACTTGAGCACCGAGGCGCGGCAGGCGTCGTTGAACTTCTCGATACCCATCTCCTCGATCTGCGCCTTGTCGGTGATGCCGAGCTGACGCTGCACCTCGAGTTCGGCGGGCAGACCGTGGGTGTCCCAGCCGAATCGGCGCTCCACCTTGTAGCCGCGCATCGTGCGGTACCGCGGCACGATGTCCTTGACGTAGCCCGTCAGAAGGTGGCCATAGTGCGGCAGGCCGTTGGCGAATGGCGGACCGTCATAGAAGACGTACTCCTGGGCATCGTCGCGATTGGCGATGCTGGCCCGGAAGGTGTCGTCTGCGGCCCAATAGGCCAGCACCTCGCGTTCGAGGGCTGGGAAGCTGGGCGAGCCACCGACCTTCGGGTAGCCGTTCTCGGTCACGATTTCGCTCGTCTCCTGTGCCGGATCGTCAGGCACGGGGACGACGACGCGCTGGTGCGCGAGCGCCGCGGTACCACCCCGCTTACACACGTCACCGTGTGTCGCTCATTGCAGGCTGTGACGGGCCTACCCGTTCGGGTCTACTTGGCCCGCGACCGCAGATCGCGGGGCTGTTCTTCCGAAGGCTCCCCGGTGATGGCCGGATCGGTGCCGTTGGACAGATTCTAGCCGCAGGCCGGGGTGAGCTCGGACGTCAGCCCGATCAGCCCGAGCCGGAACTGGCCGGCCAGCTCCTCGACGGTGCATGCGTCCAGCCTGCGGCTGTCGTACCACCAGTCCATTGCCAGGGCGCCGTCGCGGCGGTAGGCCAGCACGGCCAGCGCCGTGCCGTCGGCGAGTTGCAGCGGGCCCAGCGCCGGTTCCGGCGGCATGCCCAGGAACGAGAACATCACGTCCGCCGGCCCGTGCGTGCCCTGAGGCAGCTCGGCCAGTGACCGCCGGACGTCGGCGAGCAGGCCGTCGGCATCCAGGCTGGGTTCCGGGGCACAGGTCAACCGGATCGCGGCGACCGTGGTCAGCCCGCCAACCGTCACCACGCCGACACCAATGGTCCGCGCGATGGCACGGCCCAGAGCTGCCAGGAGGAGTTCTTCGAATCCGACTGCGGCGACTTGCACCGCACCGTCGAGTTCGTCGGTCAGGTCATGGCTCAGCGGCACAGCCATCTGAACCATGTCTTCCGGTCGTGGAAGACCTGCAATTTCGTCATCGACTACCCGCACGTTGCTCGACGGGTTGGTCACGGGAGGAGCAACCATGCCCCCACCGTAGCGACCGATTCCCAAAAATGGGAGACCATTCCCATAACTGTGACGGCAGTGTCAATTAATGCAATTCCTTGCCCCCCGAGGTTGCCAGTACCCATTACCGGGAGTTCGGGTATCGTGATTGCGTGCCTCGGACCGACGAAAACGGCAGACAGCTCAAAACGCTTCTCGAGTACCTTCTCGACGGTGACGTGGAGGCCAGGGACATCTACGACGCACTCGGGATCTCCAGCTCCACGTATTACCGACGCATCAAGGACAGTGACTACCCGAATGCCGAAGAGCTGCGTTTACTGGCAGGAAGATTCGGCTTGAGCTCGCCCGACCTGCAGATTCGGTTCGGCCTGATGAGCCAGGAAGAGGTCTGGAATTACGTCGAATCCACGCCATCTACGGTGACGACAATTAATTCGTCGCCCAGTTCGCGCATTGTGCGCAAACTCTCGGAATTGGCACCCCGACAGGATGCGCCGCCCCTGTAGTATTTGCTGAAGTTATTCGGGGGTAAAAAGGTTGTCGGCTATGGCTCTTGGTGTTCTGATCACCATCACCCTGGCGTGTATCTCGTGGAGCCTGTGGATCAGACGGGTGACGTGGACCTGCCGCTGGGAAGTCGCCGCCACCCTCAACATCGCCCTCCAGGGCGCCGCGGTCCTGCTGATGTCACCGCTGGCGTCGGAAACCGTCGGACGCGTACTCCACCACCTCACCGGCAAGTGGAACCTCGAGGATTACCTCGGGCACGACTGCTACATCGTCGCCGCCTCGGCGATCGTCTACAACGCCCTGGGCAGACTCCAGGAGGATCACGCCCTGCAACGGACGTTCAAACAGCACGTGGAGCGCCCGGCCACGCTGTGCATCCCACTTCTGCTTGCCACTTTCTCCTTGGGCAACGGCGCCAAGATCTACCGGGCCGACTTCTTCCAGGTACCCACGGACTTCTGGCTCAGTGCCTACTGGCTGTTGCTCTGCGCCACCCTGATCTATCTGCTGGTCTACGGTTCGCGGGCGCTGCTGATCCTGCGCAAGGACCCGCGCTCGCGGCTGATCGCCAACGTGTATCTACTTGCCTCGGCCGCCGGGGTGGTCGCCTGCTCCATCCGGATCATCACGGCCTACGTGAAACCTTTCCAGTCAATCGAGGGCGGGAAGATGGTCTGGCTGTTCGCCTGCCTGTGCGGGGCCGGTTTCGCGCTGGCCTCGGCACATTCCTGGCGCATCAAGATGAAGTGGTTCTCCAAGACCTCGCACTGACTGCCGGTTCGCACAATTGTGATCTAATCGCAGGGACGCCGGCCTGGGGCCGCGCTGCACGTCCGTCGAACACAGGTACCGGTCAATGAAATTCGCCGTGGCGGTCCACGGGACGCGGGGGGATGTCGAACCCTGCGCCGCAGTTGGCCTCGAACTCGTCCGCCGCGGCCACGAGGTGCGGATGGCGGTACCCCCCAACCTCGTCGACTTCGTCGACACCGCGGGCCTGGGCCCGGCACTGCCCTACGGCGTCGACTCGCAGAAGCAGATCGAGGCCGACGTCTTCACCGACTGGTGGAAACCCCGCAACCCGCTCGCCATCCTGCGCCAGGCCCACGAATACATAATCGACGGCTGGGCCGACATGAACGAGACCCTGACCGCCATGTCCGAGGGCGCCGACCTCATCCTGACCGGCACCACCTATCAAGAAGTCGCGGCCAATGTCGCCGAATACCGGCACATCCCACTGGCCGCCCTGCACTACTTTCCGTGCCGGCCCAACAGCCAGACCCTGTCGGTCCCGCTCCCCAAACCGGTGCTCGGGCCGGCGTGGGCGATCGTCGAATGGGGCCACTGGCGCCTCTACAAGAGCGCCGAGGACGACCAACGGCGCACCCTGGGCCTGCCCAAGGCGACCACCCGCGGAGTGCGACGTGTCGTCGAGGGCGGCGCGCTGGAAATCCAGGCCTACGACGATGTGTTCTTTCCCGGGTTGGCCGAGGAATGGCAGGGCAAACGCCCGCTGATCGGCTCGCTGACGATGGGCCTGTCCACCTCGGTCGACGACGCGGTCAGCTCCTGGATCGGAGCGGGGACGCCGCCGATCTACTTCGGCTGGGGAAGCATGCCGGTCGACTCCCCCGCCGAGGCCATCGCGCTGATCACCGACGTCTGCGCCGAACTGGGTGAGCGCGCGCTGATCTGCACCGGCGTCTGGGACGTCGCCGACATTCCCGCCGCCGAGCACGTCAAGGTGGTGCGCTCGGTCAATCACTCCGCGGTCTTCCCGATGTGCCGCGCCATCGTCCATCACGGCGGAGCGGGAACCACCGCGGCCAGCGTCCGCTCCGGGGTGCCCACCCTCGTCTTGTGGGTCGGAGCGGATCAACCCGTCTGGGCAAACCAGGTGACGCGGCTCAAGGTCGGAACGGCACGCCGGTTCACCGCCACGACCAGGGGCACCCTGCTGGCTGACCTGAGGACAGTCCTCACACCGGAATACGCCGCCCGGGCGCGCGCGGTGGCCGCCCGGATGACAGCCCCAGCGGCCAGCGTCACCGCCGCCGCAGACCTGCTCGAAGCGTCAGCCCGCAAACACCCCGGCCGCTGATCGGCGAATCGGCCGCCACGCGTCGACAAGGTAAAGTCAGCTGCCATGTGGACGACCGTGCTGGTGCTCGCCATCGCGGTCAATTTCGAACCCACCCGCATCGGCCTGATCGCCCTGATGCTGACGCGCAAACGCCCGATCCGTCAGCTGCTGATCTTCCTGCTGAGTGGCTTCAGCCTCAGCGCCAGCGTCGGACTGCTCGTGCTGTTCGTGTTCCACCGCGGCCTGTTCGGACCCACTAACTTCAACGGCTCCAAAATCCAGATCGGCATCGGCGTCGCCGTGCTGCTGATCGCGGCCATCTTCGCCAGCAACGTGCCGCTGGGCCGCTTCGCCCGCAACCCGCTGGCCCCACCCGAACTGACCGAGGACGGGACCCCGGCAGACGAACCGGTGGCGACCACCACCACGGGTCGGGTGGCCACCCGGGCCAAGAACATCATCCACGGCGAATCGCACTGGTTCTCCAGCTTCGCCGGCCTCGGCCTGGCCATGCCCGGCGTCGAATACATGGCCCTGCTGGCGCTGATCATCGCCTCCAACGAGCCGCCGGCGATCCAGGCGCTCGCGCTGTTCGTCTTCCTGAGCCTGGCCAACGCCATCTCGGCGATTCCGCTCGTCAGCTATCTCATCGCACCGCAGAAGACGGCCGCCCGGGTACAGGTTTTCAACGACTGGATCCGGCGCCGCACCCGGCGTCAGGTGGCCGCGGTACTCGGGTTGGTGGGCGCGATCCTGGTGGTCGCCGGAATCGCCAGCCTCTGAGCTACTCGATGCTGCCGGTCAGTTCGAACTCGGCCAGCGTCTGGGCCGCCAACTCCCGCAACCGCGGCTTGCTGTTGGGTGCACCGATCTCGTACGCCTCCACCGAGATCACCACCTTGCCGTTGATCCGTCCGGACACCACCACGAGCTGACCGTGCGAGCGCTGGATCTCCCGCATCGTCACGTGCTGGTCCAGGGCCCGGATCAACACGTACTCCGCATCGGTTCCGTCTAGCTGGGCGAGCTGGGGCGGCAGGTCCCCCAGGTTCGAGCACGACACCGGGAGGTCGTCGGAGTAGGCGAACAGCAACTCCGCCACGCCCTTGACCGCGGGCTTGGGCAGCCACGGCATCAACGGGAGCAGTTCCAGGGTCGGGTCCGGCTCCGACTTGGCGGCCTCCCGGGCGGTCCGGACCATCGCACGGGCCTCGGAAAGATCAGTGGTCACCTTGGTGGGGTCGACGGTGGCATTGGCGAACGCCATGGCCAGGGCACGGTCGTCGTCGAGGCTCTCCCGCAGGTTGATCGCGATCACCAGGGTTACCGCTCCGTCGGAGGTTCGGCGCCGGCCCAGATGCTCGGCCATCTTCGCGGCGAACCCGGCAACCAGCGAATAGCTGTTTCCGCCGAGGGCGTGCGCGCGGGCGTCCCACTCGTTGGCGTCGACGAAGACCGCCACCGACGGCACCACCACCGTGCTGTCGAGATCGACCCCGGGTTCGGGAGCCGGCTGCAGTGCCCGGGACTTGGCCAGTTCCTTGCGCTGTGCGGCAACGAGTTTGGCGGCTTTGACCGCAGTGCGGGCGGTCAGGGGCAGATCACGCACCGCCTGACGCAGATCGGCGGCCAGCGCTGCCAGCCGCGGGCGTGACTTGGGCGGCGGGTATCCGATGTCGCGGATATTGCCGGTGACGGCTTCGAAGATCGCCAGCAGCGCGCCGACCCCGTCACCGATGCAGTGCGACCCGAGCATCGAGATCGCGGTCGAGCCGTCGGTCAGCGGCTGCACCACCAGATACCACGCCGGACCGTGCTCGGGATCCATGGGCAGCTCGCCCAATTCGTCGGCCCAGTCCATCAGCTCACTGCGTGGCCGCGGCTGCTCAGCGAAGCGGATCGGTGCGGGCGGACCGACCGGATCCACCCAGCGCGGCCGCCCGAACGGCAGCGGCGAGGACTCGATCAGCCGGCTGCCGAGCGAGGCGGTGAAGTTGTCGTGGAACCGCTTGAGCCCCTCGAAGTCCACCGGATGTTCGTAGACCCAGACGCACTGCATGAGCTGGCTGCGGCCGGTGGCACGCATCAGCTCGAAGGCGGTCTGGTCGAGGAACTCCAGGCGATGCTCGGCGGACTCCGCGTCTGCAGGCCGGCGTGCGAAAAGCCGTCGTTTGGGCCGTGTTTCAGTTGTCAACGATGAACCTCACTCGATCACACCGGTCAGGTCGAACTCGGCGAGTACCTGGGCGACAACCTCGCGCAGACGGTCCCTGGTGTTGTCCAGGCCCGGCTGGTAAGCGACCACCGAGATGGTGATCTGCTCGCCGACACGTCCCGAGACCAGGGTGAGTATCCCGTGCCGGCGCTCGAGCGCCTCCCGGGTGGTGTACCTGTCGACGCCGCGAAGGTTGATGTATTCAGCCGGGGTGCCGTCGATGCGCAGCAGGTCGGCGGTGAGGTCCCCCATGTTGGAACACGACACCGGCAGGTCCTCGGAGAACCCGAACGTCATGTCCACGGTCTTGGCGAAGGCCCGCTTGGGCAGGAACGGGATCAGCGGCAGCAGGGCCACCATCTCGTCGGGCACGTCGCGGGCAGTCTTGAGGCCCTGCCGGATCGCCGCGCGGGCGCCGGAGAGATCCTTGGTCACCTGGGTGGGGTCGAAGCTGACGTTGGCGATGGACACCATGTTGCCGCCGGTGTCGTCGGCGTCCTGGCGTTCGCTGACCGGAATCATCAGGGTGACGACACCGTCGGAATCGCGCACCCGGCCCTGATGCTCGGCCAGCTTCGCGCAGAACCCCGCCAGCAGCGAATAGGAGTTCCCGCCAAGGCTTTCCGCGCGGGCGTCCCAGTCCTTGCCGTCGATGTAGACGGCCACGTTGGGAACGTGAACCTGCTGCGCACCGCCGGAGACGACGGCCGGCTGGGCCGGCTTGGGCCGCACCAGTTCATGCCGGCGGGCCAGCCCCACCTTGACCGCCCGGCCCAGGGTTCTGGCGATCTCGGGAAAGTCCCTGGCGGTCTGGCGCAGATCGGCGACAACCGCCCGTCGCCGGGTCCGCGAACCCGCGGGTGGATAGCCGAGGTTGCGGTCCTTGCCCTGGATCGTGTCGATGGCCCTACCGATGAAGCCGCCACCGTCGGCCACGCAGTGCGTCACCACGACGCTGACCGCCGTCGAACCATCGGCGAAACGCTGCACACCCATCCGCCAGCCCGGACCGCGTTCGGGGTCGATGGGCAGTTGCAGGTGTTCGTTCACCCACGCGAACAGCTCGTCGCGGGGGCGCGTCGAGTCGTCCATGTCGATACCGCACTGCGGACCCGGCGCGGCTACCCAGCGATGCCGACCGAACGGGACGGGCGAGCGTTCGATGTGCCGCGCGACCAGTCCCTGCCCGAACTCGGCGTGAAAGCGCCGCAGACCGTCCATGTCGACTGGATGTTCGTACGTCCAGACGATCTGCATGACCGCTTCTTCGCCGGTTCCGCGCAAAGCCAGGAGCAACGCCTGGTCGGTGTAGGGCACCACATTGTCCGAAACCCCGGCCACTGGGATCAGACCGTCGCCTTGGGTATCCGCGGAGACGACAGCGATTCGGCGCGCCCGTCGGCCACCCGCAGGTAAGTGCACTTCATCTGCTCGACGAACTCCGCGATCGACTCGCGGGCGATCGGGTTGTCCGGGTAGGCCACCGTGATGATGGTGCCGTTGGCGCGCCGGTTGACCCACATCCCGACCTGGTTGGCCGCCCCGAGGTCGGTGTAGAGCCGGCCGTTGAGACCGTGCCACTGCGACATGATCATCGGGTTCAGCGGCGGCAGGCCGACGTCGAGATAGGACAGCATCGGAACGCCGGCGCCCGGCTTGCGGATCTGTGGCAGCGACTCGGCCAGCTCGAAGACACGCTCGATGGGCACGTTGGCTATCGGCATACCGGAGTCGAAGGACTCCTGGGCGGCCTTGGCGACCTCGGCGAAGGACCGCGCCGCGACCGGCACCGACAGCGGGACCAGCCCGGTGAACCAGCCCGTGGTCACGAACTCTTCGGGAGTGCTGCGAGTGGTGGTCGGCGTGATCACGTAGTAGGTGTCGTCACCGGTGAGCTCGCGATGCGCGATCGCAGCGCAGGCAAACACGCCACCGATGAACCGGACCCCGGCCGCGGTGCAGGCCGACTCGAACCGGTCGGTCTCGTGATCGTCCATCAACTGGACGGTGAGCAGATCGCCCGTGCAGGGTTCCGACGAATCACCAAGCGGCAGAGGGAAAGTCGGCAACGAACCGCCCGCGTCCTCCAGGAACTCGATCCACTTGCGGACATCCGGCGACTCCAGCGTCAGCTTGGAGGTGAACTCGTGCTGACGGACGCAGTAGTCGTGGTAGCTGCCGGCGTCGGGCAGCTTAATGGGCGCACCGCCCCCGGCAAGCGCCTCGTAGTTCATGTGCAGCTCGACGAACAACGCCACCATGAACATGGCGTCGGCGTGCAGGTGGTCGATGCTGACGTAGAAGGTGAAGTGGTCGGCACGCTGAATCACACCGAAGCGGAAGCAATCCCACTGCAGCGGGCTGGGCGTACCCAGGACATGCTCACGCCACTGCGACGCCGTCATCTCCCCCTGTTTGGTGGCGACGAACTGGATGTCGGCCGGGTTGCTCACGGTGTGCCGGACCACGCGGTCGTCGTCGTCGAAGTCGAACCAGCTGTGGTAGGTGTCATGGCGGCGCAGGTAGGAGTTGATGACGTAGGTCATCGCGCGGATGTCGCACCGGCCGGGCATGTTCCAGGCAGGGATGAGCAGCCGGGCCATCTCCAGACCGTTCGCCGAATGCTGGCGATATGTGCGAATGTGCTGTTCCTGCTGATAGCTGGCAGGCACATCGCTGACCGGGGCGTCCTGAAGCTTCTTCAGGCACGCCGGTGACGGACTCCACGAAGTGACCGTCCCCGGCGCGTCGACCCAGTCATGGATTGCAGTGAGTGCAACCACTCTGTTGTTCCCCTATTCGCGCCTGTCAGCGGGATGAAGCTGACGAAATCACACCGGCCAACGTCTCGCACAGGCCCTCGGCCAGCGCCCGGACGGTCGTGATGTCCATCGACCGCACTCGGATGCCCGTCTCGGTTTCGATCCGGGTACGCAGTTCGAGATTGCCCAGCGAGTCCAGACCATACTCGGAAATCGGCCGGTCCGGGTCGATCGAGCGGCGCAAGATCAGGCTGAGTTGCTCGGAGACCAGTCGCCGGACCCGGGTGGGCCACTCGTCGCGCGGCAGCGTGTGCAGCTCGGCACGGAACGTGCTGGTGTCAGTCGGCCGGTCCGAGCTAGACGCGAACGCCTCGGCGAACGGGCTGCGCTGCGCGAGATCGGTGAGCCACGGCGTGCCGATCAGCGGCGCGTAACCGCTGTAAGCGCGGTCGTGACGCAACAGCGCCTCGAAGGCGTGCGCACCTTCCTCCGGGCTGATCATCGCGGTGTCGCCACCGGCGGCCAGGTGCTTGCCGGCACCGATCTCGTCCCACGCCGCCCACGCGATCGCGGTGGCGGGCAGGCCCTGCGAACGGCGCCACTGGGTGAAGCCGTCGAGCCAGCTGTTGGCCGCGGCGTACGCGCCCTGACCCGGCGAACCCATCAGGGCTGCCGCCGAGGAGAACGAGCAGAACCAGTCCAGCGGCTGGGCCGTGGTGGCCCGGTGCAGATGCCAGGCGCCGTACACCTTCGGCGCCCAGTCCCGGTCCACCAGTTCGTCGGTGATGTTGGTCAGGATGGCGTCCTCGACCACGGCGGCCGCGTGCAGCACGCCGCGAACCGGAAGACCGGTCGCGGTGGCGGCCGCCACCAGGCGGTCCACCGTCTCGGCCTGCGCGATGTCACCGGTGACGACCTCGACCTGGGCGCCGGAGGCGCGCATCCGCGCGATCTCCTCCAGTGCCTCTGGCTTCGGCTGCGAGCGGGAGTTCAGCACGATGCGTCCGCAACCGTTCGCGGCCATCTTGGCACCCAGGAACAAGCCCAGGCCGCCGAGACCGCCGGTGATGATGTAGGAGCCGTCCCGGCGGAAGACCTGGGCCTGCTCAGGCGGAACCACGACGTTGCTGTGGCCGACCTTGGGCACCGAGAGCAGCAGCTTGCCGGTGTGCTCGGCGGCACCCATCACGCGGATGGCGGTGGCCGCGTCGGCCAGCGGGTAGTGCGTGGTCTCCGGCTGCGGCAGGACACCCTCGGCGGTCAACCGGTAGACGGTGTCGAGCAGCTCGCGGATCTGCTCCGGGTGGGTGCTGGCCATCAGAGCCAGGTCGACACCGTAGAAGGACAGGTTGCGACGGAACGGGAACAGGCCCATCCGAGTGTCGCCGTAGATGTCCTTCTTGCCGATCTCGACGAACCGCCCACCGAAGGCCAGCAGTTCCACGCCGGCCCGCTGCGAGGCACCGGTCAAAGAGTTCAGCACGATATCAACGCCGTAGCCGTCGGTGTCCCGGCGGATCTGGTCGCCGAACGCGGCGCTACGCGAGTCGTAGACATGCGTGATGCCCATGGCGCGCAGCATGTCCCGGCGTTCCTCGGTGCCCGCCGTGGCGTAGATCTCGGCGCCGGCAGCCCGGGCGATGGCGATCGCGGCCTGCCCGACACCGCCGGTGGCGGAGTGGATCAGCACCTTGTCGCCGGCCTTGATGTGCGCCAGGTTGTGCAGGCTGTACCAGGCGGTGGCCGAGGCGGTGGTCACCGCGGCCGCCTGATCGTCACGCAGGCCGGCGGGCAGGGTCACTGCCACATCGGCGTCGCAGGTGACGAAGGAGCCCCAGCAGCCGTTGGTCGACATGCCGCCGACATGGTCACCGACCCGGTGGGAGGTGACCTGCGGGCCGACCGCGGTCACCACGCCGGCGAAGTCCAGACCCAGCTGGGGCTGCAGGCCCTCGAAGCTCGGGTAGCGGCCGAAGGCCAGCAGGACGTCGGCGAAGTTGAGGCTGGAGGCCGTGACGGCGACCTCGATCTGACCCGGTCCCGGCGGGATGCGGTCGAACGCAGCCAGTTCCAGGGTCTCGATGTCACCGGGGGTGCGGATCTCCAGGCGCATGCCGTCGCGGGCGTGGTCGACCACGGTGGTGTAGCGCTCGTCGGGCCGCAGCGGGCTCGGGTAGAGGTGCGCGGTGTACCACTGTCCCTGGCGGAACGCGGTCTCGTCTTCCTCACTGCCGGTGAGCAGCTGGGCTGCCATCAGCTTGGCCTCGGTGGCGTCGTCGACGTCGATCTGGGTGGGCCGCAACTGCGGGTGCTCGGCACCGATCACGCGCAGCAGACCACGCAGGCCGGCCTGCTCCAGGTTCGGCCGCTCGTCGGCGAGCACGGTCTGGGCATTGCGGGTCACGACATAGAGCCGGGGCGGTTCGCCTGCGGTCTCGGCCAGCTCGCGGGCGATGCGCACCAGGTGGCGCACCTGCTCGCCACCGCGGTGCGGCAGCTGCTCCTCGGGGCAGCCGTTGCGCGCCGGGGTCACGACGACGACGTTGTCGAAGCCGCCTTCGGAGAAGTGCGAGCTCAGAAGCTCGGCGTTGTAGGCGTGGTCGGCGTGCTGCGGCCACGACATGGTGGTCACGTCGGCGTCGTTGAGCTTGAGCGCGTCGGTCAGCGCCGAGGCCAGCATGTCAGCGGCATCGGAGGTGCTGACGACCAGCCAGGTCGCCGAGTTGGCGTGGGTGACCTCGGTGAGCTGCTGCTGGCGCCACTCGACGGCCAGCAGACGCTCGTTGAGCACCCGGTCGCCCTCGTTGGCCTCGGACATGCCGCTGCCCATGCGCAGACCCTGGACACCGAACAGCACGGTGCCGTAGTCGTCGAGGAGCTCGATGTCGGCCTCCACCGAGGAGCCGTCGAGCGAGGACAGCTTGGTCAGGCAGTACCGCGCATTGCGGGTCGGGCCGTGCACCCGCAGCCGGCGCACACCCAGCGGCAACAGCAGCCCGCCGGTGCCGGAGGACTGCACGCCCGGATGGGCGGCGACCGACTGGAAGCAGGCGTCCAGCAGGGCGGGATGCACTCCGTAGGCGGTCTGCTGGTTGCGGATCGAGGACGGCAGGCCGATCTCGGCCAGCACGGTGTCGGCCGACTCGTCGCCGGCGTTGACGGCCACCAGGCCGGTGAACGCCGGGCCGAACTGCACGCCGCGGCCGTCGAACCAGGTGCGGACCTCGCCGCCGTCGGCACGGTTGGGGTGCGCCGCCAGCAGTTCATCCAGGTCGTAGGAGTGCGGCTGATCGTCGGAGTCGGCGGCATGCAGCACCGCGCTGGCCCGACGTTCCCGCTCGCCGTCCTGGTCGGTCTCGACCACGAACTCCAGGACACCGGGTGCCCGGGCCGAGGCCACGGCGCTGACCGGGGTCTCGTCCTCGAGCAACAGCATCGCGTCGAACGTCACATCGCGGACCTCGGCGCCCTCACCGAGGGCGGTGCGTGCCGCGGCCAGGGCCATCTCGCAGTAGGCGGCGCCGGGCAATGCCGGCACGTTGTTGATCTGGTGGTCGACCAGCCACGGCAGCGCGGCGGTGCCGACCTCGGCCGCCCAGGCGTGCCGCTCGGGATCCTCGAGCAGGCGGACGTGGGAACCGAGCAGCGGGTGGGTGGCCACCAGGTGGGCACCGCGGGCCTGCTGGTCGCCGCCCTCGGCGGCCAGCACCATGCTGCGGTGCGTCCAGGTCGGCAGCGGTGCGTCGACCAGGTGCCCGGCCGGGTACAGCACCGAGAAGTCCACCTGCGCGCCGGCCGAGTACAGGTTGCCCAGGAACTCACCGAGTCCATGCGGCACTTCCTGACCGCGACGCATGCCGGCGACGGCGGCCACCGAGATGTCCAGGGTCGCGGCGGTCTGGTCGATCGGGCGGGTCAGCAGCGGATGCGGGGCCAGCTCGCCGAACACCCGGAAGCCGTCCTCGAGCGCGGTCTGCACGGCCGCCGAGAAACGCACGGTGTGGCGCAGGTTGTCGACCCAGTAGTCGGCGTCGCAGTACGGCTGCTCGCGCGGGTCGAACGAGGTGGCCGAGTAGTACGGGATCTCCGGGGCCATCGGGGTGATGTCGGCGAGCATCTCCGACAGCTCGTCGAGGATCGGCTCGACCTGAGGCGAGTGCGACGCGACGTCGACGTTGACCTCGCGGGCCATGATCTCGCGCTGCTCCCACGCCGCGACGATGTCGCGGACGGTCTGGGTGGCGCCGCCGATCACCGTCGAGTTCGGAGACGCCACGACGGCGACCACGACGTCTTCGATGCCCTGCTTCTCGAGTTCCTCACGCACCTGCTGTGCGGGCAGCTCGACCGAGGCCATCGCACCGCCGCCGGCCAGCCGCAAGCACAGCAGCGAGCGACGGCAGATGACCTTGACGCCGTCCTGCAGCGACAGTGCGCCGGAGACGACGGCGGCGGCGACCTCGCCGAGCGAGTGGCCGATGACCGCGCCCGGCGCCACGCCGTAGGCCTTCATCGTCGCGGCCATGGCGACCTGCATCGCGAAGATGGCCGGCTGGACCTTGTGGATGCCCTCGACGGTTTCGGGGGCGGTGATGGCCTCGGTGATCGAGAACCCGGACTCCGTGGCGATCAGCGGTTCGAGTTCGGCGATCTTGGCGGCGAAGACGGGTTCGGTGGACAGCAGCCCCACCCCCATCGAGGCCCACTGCGAGCCTTGACCGGAGAAGATCCACACCGGCCCGCGGTCGTCGTGTCCGACGGCGGCCTGGTAGGGGTCGTCGCCCTTGGCGACTTCACGGAGCCGCTCGACCAGTTCGGCGCGGTCCGAGGCGATGACGGCGGTGCGCACCGGGCGGTGTCCGCGGCGACGTGCCAACGTGTAGGCCAGGTCACCCAGCGACAGGTCGCCTGCGCTGTTCTCCACCCAGTCGGCCAGCCGCTCGGCGGTACGCCGCAGCTCGTCGGCGGAGGTGGAGCACACCGGGAAGACCAGCAGGCCGGTGTCGGCGTCGGTGCCGTTGGCAGCATCGGCGGCGTCCGCTGCAGGCGCCTGCTCGAGCACGGCGTGGACGTTGGTGCCCGACATGCCGTACGACGAGACCGCCGCGCGGCGGGGAGCACCCTCGCCGGTGGGCCAATCGGTGGCCTCGGTCGGGACGAACAGACCGGTTTCGACCTTGGCCAGATGATCGGGCAGACGGTTGAAGTGCAGGTTCTGGGGAACGACACCGTGATGCACCGATAGCACGGCCTTCATCAGGCCCAGCACGCCGGCGGCGGACTCGGCGTGGCCGAAGTTGCTCTTGACCGAGGTCAGAGCGCACGGGCCGGTGATGCCGTAGACGCTGGAGATGCTGTTGAACTCTTTGGTGTCACCCACCGGCGTGCCGGTGCCGTGACCCTCGACCATGCCGACGGTGGCGGGATCGACGTCGGCAGCGACCAGCGCGGCCTTGAAGACCGAGACCTGCGCCTCGGTCGACGGGGTGAGGATGTTCTCGGTGCGGCCGTCCTGGTTGGAGGCGGTGCCCTTGATGACAGCCAGGATCCGGTCGCCGTCGCGCTCGGCGTCGTCCAGACGCTTGAGCATGACGATGCCGCAGCCTTCGGCACGGACGAAGCCGTCGGCGGCGACGTCGAAGGCGTGGCAATGGCCTGTCGGCGACAGCATGCCCTGGCCGGAGGCCGAAGCGTACAGCCGCTGATCGAGCATGAGCATGACGCCGCCGGCGAGTGCCATGTCACTCTCGCCCTCGTGCAGGCTGCGGCAGGCCGCGTGGACGGCCACCATGCTCGACGAGCAGGCGGTGTCCATAGTCAGGGCCGGACCCTGCAGACCCAGGGCATGGGAGATACGGCCGGAGGCCATGCTGAACGGCGTGCCGGTGAAGGCGTAGGCCTGGTCGTAGGCACCCGCGGCGCTGGTGAGCATCGCGTAGTCGTCGTGCGACATGCCGATGAAGACACCGGTCGACGTGCCGGACATCTCGGCAGGGGTGTGCCCGGAGTGCTCCACGGCTTCCCACGCGGTCTCCAGCAGCATGCGGTGCTGCGGGTCCATCGCGGTGGCCTCGCGTTCGTTGATGCCGAAGAAGTCGGGATCGAAGCCCGTGACGTCGTCGACGAACGCGCCCCAGCGCGACACCGACCGTCCCGGCACGCCGGGTTCCGGGTCGTAGTACTCGTCGGCGTCCCACCGGTCGGCGGGAATCTCGGTGACGAGGTCAGCGCCCTCCAGTAACGCCTCCCACAGCTTGTGTGGCGAGTCGATCCCTCCGGGCAGCCGGCAGGCCATACCAACGACTGCAATCGGGGTGACAGATGTCTCTCGCACGTCCGCTCACACCTCACTCTTCGTCAACACGGGGCAAGGCAACCTGCCCGATTCGGGTTCAGAACCGTCAAGGGAAGTTGCCAACGTGATCGGTAGCTTAGCGGCTTTTTCTAACGACGGCGACAAATGTTTTTCGATTTTGATTGGGGATTGGGCAATGTTACCGTGCTCGACAAGCCCGCCACCTGCAGCAACGGCTATCCGGTAGCTGAACTTTCTGCAACTCGTAGCGAAAAATTCCCCGAAATACCCGTTCCGGCCACCGGGAAAAAGCCTCTGAGCAGGCATTTTGCCTAAGCAAAGAGGGGCGGGCCGCGGCGCCGTGGCGCCGGAAGCCACCGCCAGCCGGGCCCCGGGCACCGTTGCAGCGGGTGACCTGCCGCAAGGTCAGCGTAATTCGCACAATATGCCTCGACAGCAAATTCTTGATCCGAGTTTCGCAACGCGTCAGCATGGTGGCGGAGGAACACCCCCACCGGCGCCAATGAATAACGCGGTTACTCGGCCGTTCGGGCCAACCTGTGAGGGGCGCCACACAGGTATTCCTGAGAGTTTCCGCTATTGCGGCTCAGCTTTCTGAACGACTGCTACCTGGGATTTCCTGTCACCGCCAGCACAGATGGCAACTGACCTGAGAGTAGCCTGAGAATTACGTCTCAGCTGTTCATTATGCGTGATTCAGGACACACTCAGGACGATCAGAACACAACGGTTATCGGATAATTCCGGCGCTTTTTGACGAGTCAGCAAATGCTTTTTGCTAAACCCACAGGCTATTCGGCATTAATTGACTATACCGCTCGTGGAATTGCACCCGAGGCGCCCGGAAAGGGCCTCTGAGTGACGATTGTCACTGGCAGTCAAAGGGGGTATGAGGGGTGGGTTGAAGTTAGCTGTGAGCCAGATATGAGAACTGTCGGAGCCCTCTGGACACGGCGAGTCGGGCGCGACACGCCGATGTCGCGACACGGCCGGAGGCCGCTGAATGAGCGATTCGGCGGCGGGCGTCAGCCCGCAACGACCCCTGCGGTCCGGGGTGCGAACGTCGCACCGAACTCCCGGACAGGTTCGAAACCGTGCTTGCGCGCCGCCGCTGCGCCATGGCGGATCAGGGCGGCCGTGGCCACGAAACCCGCCTGGTCGGTCACGACGAACGGCGTGAGAAGACGGTTGTGTACGTACCCGAACGCCAAACCCTTGTCCGGCATCGCCCAGCCGAGCGAGCCGCCCAGTCCGACGTGCCCAAAACCGGGCAGCACGCCGGGGAACGGCAACGAGTGATAGCCCAGATGGAACGCCATCGGCAGGATCAGATTGCGGTCCGGAGCCAGGCTCGGCCGCCCGGTCAAGCCCGCGACCAGGTCAGCGGACAGATACCGGCGGCCGTCGATCTCGCCGCCGTTGGCGATCGCGCCGTACATGCGGGCCAGGCTGCGCGCGGTGGCCACCCCATTGGCCGAGGGCAACTCGCTGTCGAGCAGCGGCATGTCCCCCTGCACCACGGCTTTCATCCCCGGGAAGTACATCGACCCGAAGATGGCCGACACCTCGAGAGCCGCAACCCGGGGCGCTATCGCATTGAACAGCGGGTTGGGGATGTTGAGCTGCGGCCCGACGATGTGCGCAGCCAATGTCGGGGCGCCCAGTGGCGGCCGGCCCAAGTGGATGCCGTCAGTGTTGAGCGGCTCGGCCACCTCGGTTCGGATCAGCTCCCGCATCCCCTTGCCGGTGACGGCACGGGCCAGGCCGGACAGCAGCCAGCCGTAGGTGATCGCGTGGTAGGCCGGCTTGCCGAAGTGCCTGCCGACGGGGGCCGCGGCGATCCGCTCCTCCATATGCAGGTGGTCGAGCAGCTCGCGCTTGCGCACGCCGCGCAGGTTGGCCAGCCCGGCGCGATGACGCATCACATCGCGCACGGTGATCTGGGCCTTGCCGTTGGCGCCGAACTCCGGCCAGTACTCGGCGACAGGCGCGTCATAGTCGATCAAGCCGCGGTCGACGAGGCGGTGGATGACCGTGGAGGCGACACCCTTGGTCGCCGAGAACACCATGGCGCCGGTATCGGCCGACCAGTGCACGCGTCCGCGGCGGTCTGACCAGCCGGTCCAGACGTCGACCACGGGCCGGCCGTCGAGGTAGACCGCCAGTGCCCCGCCGCCGAAGCGCGGATGCGGAAACAGGCTCGCAAAGCTGCGCACGGCATAGGCGAAGTTCGGGTCCGCCGCGCCCTGCACCCCGCGCGGCAGCACCGAAGACTCACGCGTCACCTGTGTCACAGGAAGAAATTTAACCGGCCTAAGCAGCACCGCACCGAAATGTTGCCAATTCGTTAAGTGCGCAGCGGCCCGTCAGCTTGACTGTGCGGCGGCATCCAGGATCTGCTGCGCGGCCAGGGCGGGCGTCAGTTCACCCTCCCGAACCTGCCGTTCGATCTCGGCGCGCCTGCTCTTCACGGCGGGATGCCTCAGCACCCGGTCGAGCACCGCGTCGCGGACCATCGACCACGTCCAGTCGACCTGCTGGGCACGGCGGCGCGCGTCGAACTGCCCGGCCGCGGTCAGCACATCGCGGTGTTTGAGGACGGTGTCCCACAGCTCGCGCAAGCCGGTGCCCTGCAGCGCACTCATCGTCAAGACTGGTGGACGCCAGAGTGTTTCGCGCGGATAGATCAACCGAATTGCGGCCGAGAGCTCCCGCGCGGCCGCGTTGGCCTCGATGGCGTGTTCGCCGTCGGCCTTGTTGACCACGACGATGTCGGCCAACTCCAGGACACCCTTCTTGATGCCCTGCAGCTGGTCACCGGTGCGGGCCAGGGTCAGGAACACGAAGGTGTCCACCATGTTGGCCACGGTCACCTCGGACTGACCCACCCCGACGGTTTCGACCAGGATGACGTCGAAGCCGGCGGCTTCGAGGAGCACGATCGTCTCCCGGGTCGCCTTGGCCACCCCGCCGAGGGTTCCCGACGTGGGCGACGGACGGATATAGGCCTCGGGGTGCACGGCCAGCCGCGCCATCCGGGTCTTGTCCCCCAGGATCGAACCGCCGGTTCGGGTCGACGACGGGTCGACCGCGAGCACCGCCACCCGGTGGCCCTGCTCGATCAGGTACATGCCGAGCGCTTCGATGGTGGTCGACTTGCCGACCCCCGGCACGCCGGTGATACCGACGTGCAGGGCCTTGCCGGCGTCCGGCGTCAACTCCAGAAGCAGGCGCTGGGCCTGCTCGCGGTGATCTGCCCGGGTCGACTCCACCAGTGTGATGGCCCGGGACAGGGCCGCCCGGTCACCGCTGCGGATGGCCCCGGCCAGGGCGGCGACGTTGGAGAGCATCAGGAGAGGTCGTAGCCCAGCCGGTCGGCCAACTTGTGCAGCAGGTCGACCGCGGCGTCGGCGATCACCGTGCCGGGCGGGAAGATCGCGGTGGCTCCGGCGGCGTAGAGCTCGTCGAAGTCGCCCGGCGGGATGACGCCGCCCACCACCACCATGATGTCGGGCCTGCCCACGTCGGCCAGCGCGTCGCGCAGCGCGGGAACCAGCGTCAGGTGGCCCGCTGCCAGGGACGACACCCCGACCACGTGGACGTCGTTGTCGGCGGCCTGGCGCGCGACCTCGTCCGGCGTGGAGAACAGCGAACCCACGTCGACGTCGAAGCCGATGTCGGCGAAGGCGGTGGCGATGACTTTCTGTCCGCGGTCGTGCCCGTCCTGGCCCATCTTGGCGACCAGGATGCGCGGCCGGCGCCCGTCGGCCTCGGCAAACTTCTCCACCAGTCGGGTGGCTTCGGATAGTCCGGCGATGGTTCCTCCCGCCCCTACTTCGTCACGGTATACACCGGAGATGGTGCGGATCTCGGCCTGATGCCTGCCGTATACCTTCTCCAACGCGTCGGAGATCTCGCCGAGGGTGGCCTTGGCCCGTGCGGCGTCGATCGCCAGTGCTAGCAGGTTGTTACCCAGACCATCGTCGCCCGCACTTCCGGAGGCGCCCGCTGCCCTGGTCAATTCATCCAGCGCCGCCTGACAGGCCGTCTCGTCCCGCTCACTGCGCAGCTGGACCAGCTTGGCGAGCTGCTCGGCCCGCACCCGGCTGTTCTCGACCTTGAGGACCTCGATCTCCTGATCCTCGGCGACCTGGTACTTGTTCACACCGATCAGCGGCTGCGCACCGGAGTCGATGCGCGCTTGGGTACGCGCCGCTGCTTCCTCGATGCGTAGCTTGGGGATGCCCTCGCTGATGGCTTGCGCCATGCCACCGTGCGCGGCGACCTCGGCGATATGGGCCCGGGCCTTCTCGGCCAGCTGGTGGGTCAGCCACTCCACGTAATAGGAGCCGGCCCACGGATCGATCGGCCGGGTGGTGCCGGACTCCTGCTGCAGCAGCAACTGGGTGTTGCGGGCGATGCGGGCCGAGAAGTCGGTCGGCAGCGCCAGCGCCTCGTCGAGGGCGTTGGTGTGCAGCGACTGGGTGTGCCCCTGGGTCGCGGCCATCGCCTCGATGCAGGTGCGTGCGACGTTGTTGAACACGTCCTGGGCGGTCAGCGACCAGCCCGAGGTCTGTGAGTGGGTGCGCAGCGACAGCGATTTCGAGCTCTTGGCACCGAACCCGGCGACCAGCTCGCTCCACAGGAGACGGCCTGCGCGCAGCTTGGCCACCTCCATGAAGAAGTTCATCCCGATGCCCCAGAAGAAGGACAGCCGCGGAGCGAACTTGTCGATATCCAGACCCGCGTCCAAACCGGCCTTGAGGTAGTCGACACCGTCGGCCAGCGTGTAAGCCAGCTCGAGATCGGCTGTGGCACCGGCCTCTTGGATGTGATAGCCCGAGATCGAGATGGAATTGAACTTCGGCATCTTGGCGCTGGTGTAGGCGAAGATGTCGGAGATGATCCGCATCGATGGCTTGGGCGGATAGATGTAGGTGTTGCGGACCATGAACTCTTTGAGGATGTCGTTCTGGATGGTCCCGGCCAGCTTCTCGGGCGGCACACCCTGTTCCTCGGCCGCGACCACGTACAGCGCCAGGATCGGCAGCACCGCGCCGTTCATGGTCATCGACACCGACACCGCTGACAGGTCGATACCGTCGAAGAGTTGCCGCATGTCCAGGATGGAATCGATGGCAACCCCGGCCATCCCGACGTCGCCCTGCACGCGCGGGTGGTCTGAGTCGTAGCCACGGTGGGTGGCCAGGTCGAAGGCGACCGACAGGCCCTTCTGGCCGGCAGCGAGGTTGCGGCGATAGAAGGCATTGGAGTCGGCAGCCGTCGAGAACCCGGCGTACTGGCGGATCGTCCACGGCTGGTTGACGTACATCGTCGGGTACGGGCCGCGGATGAATGGCGGCTCACCCGGGAAGCTGTCGAGCGGATACCCCTGCGCGACCACCGCATCACGATCAGCCCCGACGTACACCGGTTTGACCGCGATACCTTCTGGGGTCTGCCACTGGAGCTGCTCGGCGACATAGCCGTGAGCAGCCGCGGCTGTTGAAATGTGCTGCGACACATCACTTTCGGTCGGTGGCGTGACGGTTTTGTCACCGTGCAGCGGCACGTCGGCGAAGCTGGGTACCGCAGCCGTGGTGTTGGCGACTTCGGACTGAGTCATAGGAGTCAGGCCCCCAATCGGGTGAGCAGGGACGAAAGCGCTTCGACGGCATCGATCTTCGCGGTCAGATACCCGTCGGGTCTGGCGTCGGCGGGGTTGTCCGCGACCGCCTTCTCCGGACCGGCCAGCAGGATGTGCTCGAGTCCGGCTGACCGTGCGGCCTGGACGACCGCGGCGCTGTCGGTGCCGTAGCGGGCGTCGGTGCCGCAGATGACCGCGACGGACGCGCCGGCGTCGGCGACCGCGGCAGCCACCCCGGCGGCGTCGACGGTTCCCGGGTTCACGGTGTCGATGCCACCCGACGCGAGCAGGTTGGCGGCGAAGGTGGCCCGGATGTTGTGCTCGGCAAGCGGACCCAGCGGCAGCAGCACCACGGCCGGGCGTGATCCGGTGCGCTCCAGGTAGGCGTCGGACCGGTCTCGCAGCGCCTCGAATCCGGCGGCGTAACGCTGCACGGCCGCTGACGAGTCACTGCGCGGCAGAACAGGTTCGGTGAGGTTCGGGAATTCGTTGACGCCGGTGATGGCGGTGCGCCGGTGGGCGATGTCGTCGGCGCGCCGCGCGCGGACCTGCTCGACCTGCTCGGCGACGTGGTCCCGGGCGGCGACGAATCCGCCGCGGGCCTCGATGTCCTGAAAGTGCGACCATGCCTGGGCGGCAAGGCTTTCGGTGAGATCCTCGACGTACCAGGACCCGCCCGCGGGGTCCAGGACGCGGCCGATGTGGGACTCTTCGAGCAGCAGCAGCTGGGTGTTTCGCGCGATACGCCTGGCGAAATCGGGGCCCACGCCGGGGAATCCGCCAGGGATCGCCACGTCGAAGGTGAGCACCTGCACGGTGTCCGCTCCCCCGACGCCTGCGCCGAAGGCGGCCAGCGTGGTCCGCAGCATGTTCACCCAGGGGTCCCGCTGGGTCATCATCGGCAGCGACGTGACAGCGTGCAGTACCGTCGCACCGCTATGCGGTGCGCCGAGCACCTCGGCGACGCGAGCCCACAGCTGACGGGCCGCGCGGAACTTCGCGATCGTCATGAACTGGTCGTCGTCGGCCACCAGGCGGAAGCTGAGCTGCCGCAGGGCGGCGGCGAGATCGATACCGGCGTCGGTCAGCAACCGCACGTAGTCCACCGCGGCCCCCACCGCGCCGGCGAGTTCCCAGGCCGCGTTCGCGCCCCGGTTGTGCAGGGCCGCGCCGTCGACGGTGATCGCACGCACGCCCGGCTTGCCTGCCAGGTTCGCGGAGACGCTCACGACGTCCTCGACGGCCGCGGCCGCGCGCCCGCTCAGCGGTGCGGTCAGCGGGTCGGCGCCCAGGTCGATCGACATCGTGGCTCGCTTGGAATCATCAGCGCCGGCCACCAACGCCAGCACGGCGTCCGACGCGGCGGTGAAGTCCGCACCCGCGTCGAGGATGACAGGCGCCAGATCCAGGTAGACACCCTCGAGCAGCCGATCGAGATCCGCCGGCGTCACCCCGGCGGCGCCGACGCGCAGCACCAGTGCGCTGACCCCGTTGGCCAGGGCGTCGAGCACCGCCGCGTTACCGTCGGCGACGGCAGCATCGGCCGCCGGAAACGCCTCGGCCACTTTCCATCCCGCGTTCACGTCCCGGTGTGCGTCACCGCCGCGGACGAACGGCCAGACCCCCGGCAGCGGCGGCTCGGGCAGCTCATCGAGCGAGGTGTACAACGGGCGGATCGCAAACCCCTCGTACGTCGGCGAGTCGAGCAGGCGTTCCGGTTCGGCCGGCAGATCAGCGGGATCCCGACGGCTGCTCTTGGCGAGCACACCGGCCACCGCAGTGCGCCAGCGGGCGCGCTCCTCGTCCACCTTCACCGACACCGGCAACTCCTGTTGTCGCAGCATGTGGCGGCCCGTGGCGGGACGCACCATCAGCTACTCAGGCTAAATGATGGCTTGAGCGTTGGCGTCGGCGCGTCGCCACCCGCGGCACGGAACTGGCTTCTCGTCCGCGGGCCGGGCACAAACTGCCCGTAATCTTGGTAAACGTGACGTCGAACGCCCGCACCACGCTGCGCAACGTCACCTCCGCGCTGGTCGCCACCGCGCGTCAGGTGTCTGCCACCCGCATCGTCGTCACCCTCACCGCCATTGTGATTCTCGTCGCAATCGCGGTACTGGTTCCGCTGCCGACCGCCGTCCAACTTCGCGACTGGGCCACCTCGGTCGGCCCGTGGTTCCCGCTGGCATTCCTCGGCGCCCACATCGTCGTCACCGTGTTCCCGTTTCCCCGCACCGCGTTCACCCTGGCGGCCGGCCTGTTGTTCGGCCCGGCGCTCGGGGTGGGTATCGCGGTGGCGGCCAGCACGTGCAGCGCGGTGATCGCGCTGCTGCTGGTGCGCGCCCTGGGCTGGCAGCTCACCAGCGTGGTCAACCATTCGGCGGTCGCCACTGTCGACGCGCGGCTGCGCGCCAGGGGCTGGCCCGCGATCCTGTCGTTGCGGATGATTCCGGCTGTTCCGTTCTCGGTGCTCAACTACGCGGCGGGAGCCTCAGCCGTGCGGCTCGGGCCCTATCTGCTGGCCACGTTCATCGGCCTGCTGCCGGGCACTGCCGCGGTGGTGATCCTCGGGGATGCCCTGACCGGCAACGTCAGTCCGCTGCTCGTGCTGGTCTCGCTGTGCACGGCATCCGTCGGGATCGCAGGGCTGATCTACGAGACCCGGCACTACCGGCGCCACCACCGCCCTGCGCAACCGGCAGCGGACCTGGAGTCCGACACCGAACCGGCGCCGACCAGTTAGCTCTCCGTCGACCCGTGGCGCGGACCCGAGGAATCGGCCTGCTGCTGAGACAGCGGCGGATACTGCATCGGGGGCAGCGGGTCCACCGGCGCCGCCGTCAGCGCGCTGATATCGCTGGAGCGGGCATCGGCGACCGCCGCCGCCACCGCCTGCGCGATCTCCGGATCGGTCTGGGTGTTGAACCAGTCCTTGACCTCGTCGCTGTCGTCCTCGGGCTTGGGCAGGTCGTTGTCCACCGGTGACGGCGTGTAGCGGAACACCCCGTCTTCGCCCGGCGCACCGAGCAGTTTGGTGAAGCCCTGCAGCGCCGAACCGAAGTCGCTGGGCACCACCCACACCTTGTTCGCCTCACCCTTGGCCATCAACGGCAGGGTCTGCAGGTACTGGTAGGCCAACAGCTCCGGTGTGGGCCGGCCGGCCTTGATCGCCGCGAAGGTCTTCTCGATGGCCTTGGCCTGGCCCTGGGCCTGCAGGTACTGGGCGGCCCGCTCACCCTGGGCGCGCAGCATGCGCGACTGCCGGTCGGCCTCGGCGGCCAGGATCGCCGCCTGCTTGGCGCCTTCAGCCGCCAGAATCTGCGCCTGCTTCTGACCCTCGGCCTGCTTGATCGAGGCCTCCCGGGTGCCTTCGGCTGTCAGGATCATGGCGCGCTTCTCGCGGTCGGCCCGCATCTGCTTTTCCATCGAGTCCTGGATCGACGGTGGCGGGTCGATGCTGCGCAACTCCACCCGGGCCACCCGCAGGCCCCAGCGGCCGGTGGCCTCGTCGAGGACACCGCGCAGCTGGCCGTTGATCTGGTCGCGTGAGGTCAGAGTCTGTTCCAGCGTCATGCCGCCGACGACGTTACGCAGGGTGGTGGTGGTCAGCTGTTCGACACCGACGATGTAGTTGCTGATCTGGTAGACCGCGGCCTGCGGATTGGTCACCTGGAAGTAGACGACGGTATCGATGTTGACCGTCAGGTTGTCCTCGGTGATCACCGGCTGCGGCGGGAACGAGACCACCCGTTCCCGCAGGTCGACCCGGGCCCGGATGCGGTCGATGAACGGCACCAGCAGCGTCAGCTGACCCGACACCGTCTTGCTGTATCGGCCCAGCCGTTCGATCACCGCGGCTTCGGCCTGCGGGATCAGCGCGACGGATTTGGCGACGATGATGACGGCGAAGATCACCAGCACCGCCAGCAATACGAGACCGGCTATGGCACCGTCCATTGGAGATTCTCCTTACAGGGTGTGGTCCTGATGTCTCACGCGTTCTTCCAGACGACCGCGGTGGCGCCATCGATGTGCATGACGGTGACGTGGTCGCCGGGTTCATACACATCGTTGTCGTTGTAGGGGCGGGCCGTCCAGACCTCGCCATCGAGCTTGACCTGGCCTTCATGCTGCGTTATCCGGTCGAGCACCAGCGCATTCTTGCCTTCGAGCGCTTTGACCGGATCCTGCATCCCCTCGCCCGGCGTCAGTTTTCGCCGCAGCGCCGGGCGCACCAGGGCGAGCAGCAGGATCGACACCACCAGGAACACCGCGCCATCGGCCCACACCGGCAAGTCGAGAAGCCAGCTCGACGCGGCGGCGGCAAGCGCACCACCGGAAAGCATCAGCAAGAACATGTCACCGGTGAGCGCCTCGGCACCGGCAAGACCCAGGGCGACAATGAGCCAGATCAGCGCCGCGGGCATACCTGCAGGATACGCGGGAATCCGAACGGGCGGTTGAAGAAGGCCAGTTCAAGGTAGACCCACTACACTTCCAACATCATGTGGTGTCCCAGTGTTTCGCTATCGATGTGGGCCAACGCCTGGCTGGCCGGCCAGGCCGCGCCCGACGATGTCTTGGACGCGTTATCTTCTTGGGCGCCAACACATTCGGTCACCGCATACGACTCGGTCGCCGCCGGCCGCACCGGCCTGCCGTGGCCCGACGTCGATGACGCGGGTGCGGTGTCGCTGCTGCAGACGGTCCGCAGCATCGCCGGCCGCCGAACCGATGTCGCCTGGCCCTCGCGGCCCTCGATCACCGTGGCGCTACCGGTGCCCGGCGACGTGCGCGGCCTGGCGGCCGGTACGCAGTTCCAGCGAGACGCACTGGCCTCCGGCGAGGCGATCATCATCACCGGGCCTGACGGCGAGGCCGTGGGCCTGGTCCCAGATTTCGAGTACGACGACGCCGATGACGAGCTTCCCGACGGCGACCGGTTCCCCGAACTGTGCGCCCTGTCTTGGACGGTGTACTCGCTGCCTGCCGGTCCCACACCCGATCACCTCGACCTCGGCGAGGCCGAGTATGCGCTGCGTTCGGCGGTGCGCTCGGCCGCTGAAGCCCTCGGTGCTCTGGAGCTGGGTTCGGCAGGCGGAGTAGACGACCCGCGCGGACTGGTCGAGCAGGTGCTCGAGACCAGCCAGCACCACCGCGCCCCCGACCATGCCCCGACCCGGGCGCTACGGGTCTTGGAGAACGCCGCCCGCGTTGACGCCATCATCACGGTCAGCTCCGGACTGATGCCGATCGGCATCCAGAGTGCGTCGGAAGCTCAGATCGCCAACGAGGCGCTGCGGCCGCTGGCCGCGGTGGTGCGCTCGGCCCGGATCGCCGCGGTCACCGCGATTCTGGAGTCGGCCTGGCAGTAGTGGGGCGACCGGCAGCAGCCGCCGCGGCGGCGCTGGCCACGCAGTCCGCCGTGCAGAACTGGCCGTTGACACTCGAACCGTAGCCCGCAACCGGCTGGGCGCCAGCGACTCTGCGGGGTGCCCGGCCCTCACGTGCCTCGTCGAGCAGGTCGAGCACCAGGCGCGCGAAGCGCCGTTGCGCGTTGGGAGTCGATGCCCTGGCGAGCGTGACGCCGAGTTCGTCTGCCTGCTCGCGCAATTCGTTGTCAAGATCCCAGATGACCTCGATGTGGTCGGAGACGAAGCCCACCGGGCACACGATGACGGCCTTGGTACCGGACGCAGCCAACGCCGAAAGGTGATCGCCGACATCGGGTTCCAGCCACGGCACCTGCGGCGGCCCGGACCGCGACTGCCACACCTGGTCGTAGTCGTCGTATCCGGCTGCCGCCGCGACCAGGCCTGCGCAGTAGGCGACCTGGCGGGCATAGAGATCCTGTCCGCACCGGTCGGCGGCGCGCTGCGGGATGGAATGCGCGGTGAACACCAATCTCGCATCCGCGCGCAATGATTCGGGCAGGGTCGCGACCGCGTCGGCGATCGCCTCGGCGAACATCTCGACCAGCAGCGGGTGGTCGAAGAACTGCCGCAGCTTGACCAGTTCCGGTGCACCCTTGCCGACGGCGGCGCGGGCGCGGCTGAGGTCCTCCTGGTACTGCGCGCAACCGGAGTAGCCGCCCCAGGCCGACGTGGTGAACACCGCCGCCCGGCGCACTCCGTCGGATGTCATTGTCGCGACGGTGTCTTCGACGAATGGATGCCAGTTCCGGTTGCCGAAGTACACCGGAATGTTCTCGCCCCGGTCGGCGAGTTCGGCGACGATCTCGTCGATGAGGGCACGGTTGATGGCGTTGATCGGCGAGACGCCACCGAAGTGCAGATAGTGTTCGGCGACACCGGCGAGGCGCTCTGGCGGTATCCCCCGGCCGCGGGTGACGTTTTCCAGGAACGGCATCACCTGATCCGGGCCTTCGGGACCGCCGAAGGACAGGACCAGCAGCGCGTCGAAGTTCTCGGCCATCCGCTAGAGCAGCTGCGTGCTGGCGCCGCCGTCGGCGTAGATGATCGTGCCGGTGGTGGCGGGCAGCCACTCGGAGATGAGCGCGCAGACGGTCTTGGCCACCGGGGTGGGATCCTTCATGTCCCAGCCGAGCGGGGCACGCTGATCCCAGCCCTCTTCGAGCAGCTGCATCTGGGCGCCGGCCTCGTCACCGAGGGCACCGCCCACGATCGCACTCATGGCCAGGGTCCGAATGGGTCCTGCGGCAACGAGATTGGACCGCACGCCGTACTTGCCGGCCTCGCGGGCCACGAAGCGGTTGACCGACTCCAGTGCGCTCTTGGCAACTGTCATCCAGTTGTAGGCCGGCATCGCGCGGGTCGGGTCGAAGTCCATGCCGACGATCCCTCCGCCGGCGTTCATGATCGGCAGGGTCGCCTTGGCCAGCGAGGCATACGAGTAGGCCGAGATGTGGATGCCTTTGGCGACATCCTCGTAGGGGGCGTCGAAGAACGGGTTGATGCCCATCCCGGTCTGCGGCATGAATCCGATGGAGTGCACCACGCCGTCGAGCTTGTTGCCCTCCCCGATCACCTCGGAGATCCGGCCGGCCAGCGAGTCGAGGTGCTCCTGGTTCTGCACGTCGAGCTCCAGCAGCGGCGCCGGGCTCGGCAACCGGTCGATGATGCGCTGAATCAGGCGCAGCCGGTCGAAGCCGGTACAGATGATCTCCGCGCCCTGCTCCTGGGCGACGCGGGCGATGTGGAATGCGATCGACGAGTCGGTGATGATCCCGGTGACCAGGATGCGCTTACCTTCGAGAAGCCCTGCCATGTCCGTCCTTATCCTCTAGTGACGCGGTGACGCTGTGACGTTTGACGCCCGGGGCCTCAGTGGCCCATTCCCATACCGCCGTCGACCGGGATCACCGCACCGGCGATGTAGGTGGCGTCCTCGGACGCCAGGAAGCTGACCGCTCCGGCGACCTCCTCGGCGGTGCCGACCCGCTTGGCGGGGATGAACTCCAGCGCGCCGGCCTGGATCCGCTCGTCGAGAGCGCGGGTCATCTCGGTGTCGATGTAGCCGGGGGCCACCACGTTGGCGGTGACGCCGGCCTTGGACAGCTCGCGGGAGATCGAGCGGGCCATGCCGATCAGGCCGGCCTTGGCCGCGGCGTAGTTGGCCTGGTTGCCGATGCCCCACATGCCCGAGACCGAGCCGATGAAGATGATGCGGCCGAACCGGCTGCGCTGCATGCTGCGGCACGCGCGCTGGGCCACCCGGAACGCACCGGTGAGGTTGGTGTCGATGACCTCGGTGAACCGCTCTTCGGTCATCCGCATGAGGAAGGCGTCCTTGGAGATGCCCGCATTGGACACCAGCACCTCGACCGCACCCTGGTGTTCTTCGACCTCTTTGAAGGCGCGGTCGACGGACTCGTTGTCGGTGACGTCGCACACCACGCCGAAAAGTCCGTCGGGGGCTCCGGAGCCGCGGTGGGTGACAGCCACTTTGTGCCCGTCGGCGGCCAGCCGCTGTGCGATCGCCAACCCGATACCCCGGTTGCCGCCGGTGACCAGCACCGAGCGCGAGACGAACGGGGGTCTACCTCCGACAGCCTTATCGCTCATGCCCGTCAACTTAATGCCTCGGCTCTCATTCCTTAAAATTGGCGATTTCGGTGCGCTTGTGGTCGCTCACCCAACACAAGCGCGCCGAAATCGCCGGAACTCAGCCGGGCAGGCGCCGGTTGATCAGCAGTGCCGCCAGGGCCGCCAGCGCCAGGACCAGCGAACCCAGCCGCAGCCAACCGGTGCTGGCCTCACCCTTGATCGTCTCGTAGCCGATCTGGTCCTGCAGCGAGGTGAACACCTCTTTGAGTTGCTGCAGACTGGACGCGCTGTAGGACGTGCCGCCGGAGAGTTCGGCGATCTTCTTGAGCGTCTCGTCGTCGACGGGCACGGGCTGGCGCTGGTCGTTGATCTCCACGTAGCCGTACGGGGTACCGAAGGACACCGTGGAGATGGGCACGCCCTGGTCCTTGGCTGTGCGCGCCGCAGTGAACGCACCCTTGGGGTTGTCGGGGTTGGACGGCACGGTTTCCTTGCCGTCGGACATCAGCACGATGCGGGCCGGCGGCGGGGTGTCGCCGCCGCCGATGACAGCGCCGACGGTCGCGATCGCCTGTAGGGAGGTGAAGATCGCCTCGCCGGTCGCGGTGCGGTCGGCCAGCTGCAGCTTGTCGATCGCGGCCTTGGTGGCCTCGCGGTTGGTCGTCGGTGACACCAGTACGGTGGCGGTACCGGCGTAGGCGATCAGGCCGAGGTTGATACCGGGTGTCAGCTGGTCGGCGAACTGCTTGGCGGCTTCCTGTGCGGCGGCCAGCCGGCTGGGCTCGACGTCGGTGGCGCGCATGGACTGCGAGACGTCGATGGTCAGCATCACCACGGCGCGATTACGCGGGATGCGCACGTCGTGAGTCGGACCGGCCATTGCCACGGTCAGCAGCACGAGCGAGGCCACCAGCAGGATCGCGGGCAGGTGCCGCCACTTGTTAGGCCTTTTGGGCGCAACGCTTTCCAGCAGTTCCATGTTGGCGAAGCGCAGAATGCGGCGCTGCCGGGCGAACTGGACGACGACGTAGAGCCCGACCAGACCCGCCACCAGCAGCAGGAACAGGAAGAACCACGGGTGTGCGAAGCCGGACAGCGTCATCGGCCCGAGCAACGGCAATGTCATATCAGACCTGTCATTGTTGATTCGCCTTACTGGCTGCCCGCCAGGGCGCCGCGGCGCCGGGACGCGACGAACCGCACGATGTCGGCGATCCAGTCACGGTCGGTGCGCAGGGTCATCATCGGCGCCCCGCACCGACGCAGCGTGCGCGCGACTTCCTCGCGGTGGGCCGTGGCGGCCCTTGCGAAGTCGTCACGCAGTTGGGCGTCGATGGTGAACTCGCGGGTGACACCGGATTCGGTGTCCTGCAGGATGACGTCGCCCACGTCGGGCAGCTCCACGTCGCGCGGGTCGAGCACCTCGATACCCAGCACCTCGTGCCGGGCGGCGATGGCACGCAACGGGCGCATCCAGTTGATCGGGCCGAGGAAGTCGCTGACCACGACCGCCATCCCGCGGCGGCGTTCGGGCCTGCGCAGGGCGTCGATCGCCGACGCCAGGTCGCCCCGGACGCCCAGCGGGGCCCGCGGCGAGGTGGCGATCGCACGCAGGAGCGTCTGCTCGTGCTGCCGGCCGGACTTCGCGGGCACCCGCACGATCTGGTCGCCGTTGGCGATGATGGCGCCGATGCGGTTACCGCCGCCGCTGTTGAGGTAGGTGATCGCCGCGGCCGCCGCGACGGCGAGGTCGCGCTTCTCACACCCTGCAGTGCCGAAGTCGAGGCTGGCCGACATGTCGACCACCAGCCAGGTCTCCAGTTCGCGGTCGGCGATCATCTGCCGGACGTGCGGGTGGGTGGTGCGGGCGGTCACCGACCAGTCCATCCGCCGGACGTCGTCGCCGGGCTGATACATCCGCGACTCCCCCGGCTCCGAACCGGGGCCGGGGATCAGGCCGAGATGGTTGCCCTGCAGCACCCCGTCGAGCTTGCGCTTGACGGTGAGCTCGAGGGTCCGCAATGCGGCCGACAGCTTGGCGTCACCGATCTCACCGCGCTGGAACGACGGCGGGTGGACGGTCTCGGACTCGCTCACCGACCGTTAGAACCTGCCGCGGCGGGAACCACCGGTGGCACCGAATGTCCTTGTGCCGGAACGGCATTCACCTGGGGCAGCGCGACGGTCTGCAGGATCCGGCTGATCACCGTCTCGGCCTTGACGTCGTCGGCAAGCGCGTCGTAGGTCAGCACCAGCCGGTGCCGCAGCACGTCGGGGATGACGTCGATGACGTCCTGCGGGACGACGTAGTCACGGCCACGCACCAGAGCCAGGGCCCGGGCGGCAGCGATGATGCCCAGCGAGGCGCGCGGCGAGGCGCCGAAAGCGATCCATGCCTTGACGTCGCTGAGCCCGAACTGCTCGGGGCGCCGAGTCGCGGTGACCACACGCACCACATAGTCGACCAGTGCGTGGTGCACGAAGTTGTTGGCGGCCACATCCTGCAGCCGCAGCAGGTCACCGGTCTCGAGGATCTGCTTGGGCTCCGGCGGGGTGACACCCATCCGGTAGATGATCTCGCGCTCTTCCTCCGGCGACGGGTAGTCGACGTTGATCTTGAACAGGAAGCGGTCGCGCTGCGCCTCGGGCAGGGGGTAGACGCCCTCGTTCTCGATCGGGTTCTGCGTCGCCATCACCAGGAAGGGCTTGGGCAGCGGGTAGGTTTTGCCGCCGATGGAGATCTTGCGCTCAGCCATCACTTCGAGCAGGGCCGACTGGACCTTTGCCGGAGCACGGTTGATCTCGTCGGCGAGCAGGAAGTTGACGACCACCGGGCCGAGTTCGATATCGAACTCCTCGCGGCCCTGACGGTAGATGCGGGTACCGATGATGTCGGTGGGCACCAGGTCGGGGGTGAACTGGATGCGGGCGAAGGTGCCGCCGACGACCTTGGCGAAGGTCTCCACGGCCAGCGTCTTGGCCACGCCGGGCACACCCTCGAGGAGCACATGGCCCTTGGCGAGCAGCCCGACCAGGATCCGCTCGACCAGCTGGTCCTGGCCGACGATGATGCGCTTGACCTCGAAGATCGCCCGTTCCAGGGTGTGCACCTCACCGGCCAGCCCATTACCGCTCGGCGGCGGCGCGGCCGGGGATCCACTCGGGCCGGCAAAACCCCCGGGGGCAGGAGAACCCGGGACCGACCCACCTGGTGACGTCATCAACTTCCTCCACAGCTGTTGGATTACTCGGGCGCCACCGTTGTGCACGGGCGCGCCCTGACACAACTATTCCAGGCGTTCCTGAATCCGTCGATGTGCCCGCTTGCTGGCGCGTCGGGGACCGGGCCCGGAGTCGGCGCCTAGGTCTCGATGATGCGCGTCAGATACGGGGTCATGCCCGCGGTGCGGACCGGGCTGACGGTGACCTGCCCGGCGGCCGACGACGCCTCCAGCATCTGGCCGTTGCCGAGGTAGATGGTGACGTGCTGGGTGCCGTCGGGGCCGTAGAAGATCAAGTCGCCGCGTTTGGCCTGCGAGGGCGGAATGTGCCTGCCCGCGGTGTACTGGTCGCCGGAGTACTTGGGCAGCAGGACACCAACGCCGGCGTATGCGTAGCGCACGAAGCCCGAGCAGTCGTAGCCGATCTTTCCGGCGTCCTGCTCCACGCCGGCGCTGGGTCCGTTGACCGCGCCGCCGCCCCACGAGTACGGGACACCACGCTGGGAGGCGCCGCGGGCGATGACGTATTCGATGGCCTGCGGCCCGCTCACCCTGCCGCCGGCCAGCGCGGTGGGCGACCCGCCACCGAACCCGAGGCCGGAGAGGAACTTGCGACCGAGGTCCATCGTGGCCTGGGCAGCTTGCTGAGTCACCTGCAGCGACGCGTTGGCGACGGCGACCGGATCACCGGGCGCTCCGGCGCTCAGAATTTTCGGCAACGTCGGATCCCACTCGCCCGGGTCCGCCTGGGCCGGACTGGCGAAACCCAGTGCCAGAGCCAGCACGGTCAGGATCGTCCCGACGGCGTGAAGGCGTCGAGAGGCATTGCGAGACATGGGATTTACTCCGTCCCTAATTGATGTAGCGGATCACGTAGGGCGTCATGCCACTGGTGCGCACGGGCGAGATCTTCACCGTCGAGCCGGTGTAGGGCGCCTCGAGCATCTGGCCGTTACCCAGGTAGAGGGTGACGTGCTGGCTGCCACCGGGGCCGTAGAAGATCACGTCACCGCGCTGCATCTGCGACGTCGGGATCTTGGTGCCCATGTTGTACTGCGATCCCGAGTAGTGCGGCAGCTTGATGCCGACCCCGGCGAACGAGTAGAGGATCAGCCCGGAGCAGTCGAACCCGACTGTGCCCGCACCACTGTCGATGCCGTTGCTGGGGCCGTTGGCGGTGCCACCGCCCCACGAGTACGGCACACCGATCTGCGACATCCCTCGCTTGATGACGTATTCGATGGCTTGTGAGCCATAGACGTAGGGGATGGCACCGTTGGTGATCCCGGTGTCGTCCGGCTTCAGGATGCCGAGCTTCTGCAGGAAGCTCTTGCCGAGCTGCTGGGTGGTCTGCAGGGAACTCGACGCGATCTGCAGCACCGCGTTGATGATCTGGATCGGGTCACCGGAGACGAAAGCGCTGGGCACCGCCGGCAGGGTGAGATCCCACTCCGAGGCGTTGCCGTAGGGCACCTTGGCGTCACCGGGAGCCGCGGCCGAACCCGGCGCGGCCGGATCCCACCGGTCCCCCGAGCCACCTGCGCCCGGGGCCGCCGCCTGTGGCACCGCGGCGGGCGCACCCGCCCCGGAAGCGGCCGGAGCCGACCACTGCCGGGCGGCGTCGAGCTTCTGCTGTGCGGTCCTGCGCTCGGCGGCCAGCTGGTCGATCTGGGCCTGCTGGGTCCGGAACGTCTTCTGCGCCTCGGTGAGCGCGGTGACGGCCGCGTTCTGGCTGGACTCGGCGTCGATCACGGCCTGGTCGGCCTTCTGCTTGGCCAGTCGCGCCGCGGATTCCTTGTTCACCACTTCGGTGCGGGCCCGCTGCAGGTCGGTCATGACCTGCTCGGCGCTGACGGCCAGGGTCTGGCTGGCCGCGGCGCTGGAGATGATCTGGTCGGGGTTGGTGGCCATCACCAACGAGGCCGAGGGCCCGTTGATGTAGCTGGCCGCGGCGAAGGTGTCGAAGCGCTTCTGGGCGTCGCCGATCGCGGCATCAGCCGCCTTGACGGCATCCTGGCTGGCGGTGACCTGCTGCTGGGCGGTTGCGGCGGCGTCCCGTGCGTCCTGAACGGCGACGATCGCCTTGTTGACGCTCTCCTGCTGTTGCTGGACCTGGGCGCCGATGTCGTCGAGGCGCTGGTTGGCCTGGGCGACGTCGGCGATGAGCGCGGCCATCGAATTAGGCCCCGGGCTCGGCTCGGCCTGCGCCATCCCCGGCATGCTCAGCATCAGCCCGACGCTGAGCACCAGCGGGCACATCGGTTTCGTGATACGAAACGCCGGCCGGAAGAGAGAGCCGCGATCGGTACTTCTCATTCGACTCTGGTCCCCTTTACTCCACACACACAGTCACGCCAGCAACAGATGTCACATGAGCCTCATCAATAACAATGGCGACAGTTGCACCGTACGTCACATTTGTCGCAAGGGAAACTTCACGCAAGAATTACATCTTTGTCATTTACGGGATGTTGCCGAAAAGTAATCTTATTGATTTGCCAGAGTCGGCTATTTCTGCAGCTCAGCAGCACTTTCGCTATTTCGCGTATGCGCCGCCCGACGCTGCAGAACTCGGGTCAAAACCGCCGCTGCGGCGACCCCGACGACCAATGCGACCGTTAATCCCATCCAGGAGAAATCGGGCGTTTCCAACTGGTCGACGAATGCCTGCGTACCGATCACCGGGTTGGGCGCGGTCTTGGCCACGTCCTGGCCGGCCTCGAGGATCACCCGATCGAACGAGGGGCTGTACGTACCGGCCCAGCCGGGGCTAAGGACCAGCACCGTCGCGCCGGGATTCGCGTGGCCGATCTCGGTGGCGATATCGCGCAACGGGGTGTCGATGGGCGGGCTGGTCGGCATCACCACGACCTTGAGGTCGATGCCCCTCTCGTTGGCTGCGGTGACGATCTTCTGCAGGGCCGGGGTATCCGCGCCCGGGGCGGCAACCCCGCCCTTTTTCACCTCGGACTGCACAGCGGCCATGCACTGCTCGAGCGGCGTAACCGGGGCCAGGCCCACGGTGCTGCACACATCCACCGGTATATATGTCGGCGCGTGCGGAATCGTCACGATCCCAGACCGTACCGCGCGGCACTGTCAGGGGTGGCACCACGCGCCGAGTGCGACAAGACTGATACCAGGCACCACTGCCGGGACCGGCAAGGGGTCCGCCCGCTTTGCAGGACAACCGTACTGTTAGTATGGAGACCGGTGTCGACACAGCCCGTCGACATCGAAGACAACGCCGGGAGTTGATGTGAGCAGCAATGATTCACTGAATTCGTTTGGAGCGCGCGACACCCTGAAGGTCGGCGACAACAGCTACGAGATCTACCGTCTCGACGCGGTACCCGGTACCGAGAAGCTTCCATACAGCCTCAAGGTGCTCGCGGAGAACCTGCTTCGCACCGAAGACGGCGCCAACATCACCAAAGACCACATTCAGGCGATCGCCAATTGGGATCCCTCGGCCGAGCCGAGCATCGAGATCCAGTTCACCCCCGCCCGCGTGCTGATGCAGGACTTCACCGGTGTGCCGTGCATCGTCGACCTGGCCACCATGCGTGAGGCCGTCACCGCACTCGGCGGCGACCCGGACAAGGTCAACCCGCTCTCCCCCGCCGAGATGGTTATTGACCACTCCGTGATTCTCGACTTCTTCGGCGCCGCAGACTCGTTCGAGCGCAATGTCGAACTCGAGTACCAGCGCAACGGCGAGCGCTACCAGTTCCTGCGCTGGGGCCAGGGCGCGTTCGACGACTTCAAGGTCGTCCCCCCGGGCACCGGCATCGTGCACCAGGTCAACATCGAATACCTGGCCCGCGTCGTGATGACGCGCGGTCGGGCGGGCGGAGCTGGGCGGGAACAGATCCAGGTTGCTTATCCGGACACCTGCGTCGGCACCGACAGCCACACCACGATGGAGAACGGCCTGGGCGTGCTCGGCTGGGGTGTGGGCGGTATCGAGGCGGAGGCGGCCATGCTTGGCCAGCCGGTGTCGATGCTCATCCCCCGCGTCGTCGGCTTCAAGCTGACCGGCGAGATCAAGCCGGGCGTCACCGCCACCGACGTCGTGCTCACCGTCACCGACATGCTGCGCAAGCACGGTGTGGTCGGCAAGTTCGTCGAGTTTTACGGCAAGGGCGTGGCCGAGGTGCCGCTGGCCAACCGCGCCACCCTGGGCAATATGAGTCCCGAATTCGGTTCCACCGCAGCGATGTTCCCGATCGACGAGGAGACCATCAACTACCTGCGGCTGACCGGGCGCACCGAGGAACAACTGGCGCTGGTCGAGGCGTACGCCAAAGAGCAGGGCATGTGGCACGACCCGGCCAAGGAGCCGGTGTTCTCCGAGTATCTCGAGTTGGACCTGTCCACCGTCGTCCCCTCGATCGCCGGGCCGAAGCGCCCGCAGGACCGCATCGAACTCACCGATGCCAAGACGGCGTTCCGCAAGGACATCCACAACTACGTCGAGGAGAACCACCCGGCGCCGGAGACCAAGCTCGACGAGGCCGTCGAGGAGTCGTTCCCGGCCAGCGACCCGGTGTCGCTGTCCTTCGCCGACGACGGCGCCGTCGACGCGCGGCCGTCGGCCGCCAACGGGTCCTCGGGCCGGCCGTCCAAGCCGGTCCTGGTGAAGACGGCTGAGCACGGCGAGTTCGTGCTCGACCACGGCGCGGTCGTCGTCGCCGGTATCACCTCGTGCACCAACACCTCCAACCCGTCGGTGATGCTCGGCGCGGCGCTGCTGGCCAAGAAGGCCGTCGAGAAGGGGCTGACCTCCAAGCCGTGGGTCAAAACCAACATGGCGCCCGGCTCGCAGGTGGTCACCGACTACTACACCAAGGCCGGCCTTTGGCCGTACCTGGAGAAGCTCGGCTACTACCTGGGCGGCTACGGCTGTACGACATGCATCGGCAACACCGGCCCGCTGCCCGAGGAGATCTCGAAGGCCATCAATGACAACGACCTCTCGGTGACCGCGGTGCTCTCGGGCAACCGTAACTTCGAGGGCCGCATCTCCCCCGACGTCAAGATGAACTACCTGGCGTCCCCGCCGCTGGTCATCGCCTACGGCATCGCGGGCACCATGGACTTCGACTTCGAGTCCGACCCGCTCGGCAAGGACACCGAAGGCAACGACGTGTTCCTCAAGGACATCTGGCCCACCCAGAAGGAGATCGCGGACACCATCGCCTCCTCGATCAACCGTGACATGTTCACCAGCAGCTACGCCGACGTCTTCAAGGGCGACGAACGCTGGCGCAACCTGCCCACACCGTCGGGCAACACCTTCGAGTGGGATGACGCCTCGACCTATGTGCGCAAGGCCCCCTACTTCGACGGCATGCCCGCCGACCCGGAGCCGGTCAAGAACATCACCGGCGCCAGAGTCCTTGCCCTGCTGGGTGATTCGGTGACCACCGACCACATCTCGCCGGCCGGCAGCATCAAGAAAGGCACCCCCGCCGCGCAGTACTTGGAAGCCAACGGCGTCAAGCCGGAGGACTTCAACTCGCTGGGCTCGCGGCGCGGAAACCACGAGGTGATGATCCGCGGCACCTTCGCCAACATCCGCCTCAAGAACCAGCTGCTCGACGATGTCTCCGGTGGCTACACCCGTGACTTCACCCAGCCCGACGGGCCCCAGGCGTTCATCTACGACGCCTCGCAGAACTACCAGAAGGCGGGAATCCCGCTGGTGGTGTTGGGCGGCAAGGAGTACGGGTCCGGCTCGTCGCGTGACTGGGCGGCCAAGGGCACCAGCCTGCTGGGCGTGCGCGCTGTGATCACCGAGTCCTTCGAGCGCATCCACCGCTCCAACCTGATCGGCATGGGTGTGATCCCGCTGCAGTTCCCCGCCGGGGAGTCGGCGGCCTCGCTCAAGCTCGACGGCACCGAGGTCTTCGACATCACCGGGATTGACGCCCTCAACTCGGGCAAGACGCCGAAGGCGGTGCACGTCAAGGCAACCAAGGCCGATGGCGGTGCAGTGGAGTTCGACGCGGTGGTGCGCATCGACACCCCAGGTGAGGCCGACTACTACCGCAACGGCGGCATTCTGCAGTACGTGCTGCGCAACATGTTGCGGGCCGGCTAGACCGGACCTCGATCGGACAAGGAGATGCCCCGGGTCAGCGAGGATCATCTGGCGGCCCGCCGCCGCCAGATCCTCGCCGGCGCACGACGCTGCTTCGCCCAGTACGGGTACGACAAGGCGACCGTGCGCCGGCTCGAACAGACCATCGGAATGTCACGTGGCGCGATCTTCCACCACTTCCGCGACAAGGACACGTTGTTCTTCGAGCTGGCCCGCGAGGACGCCGAGCGGATGGCCGAGGTCGCCTCCCGCGAGGGCCTGATCCAGGTGATGCGCGACATGCTCGCCGCGCCAGACCAATTCGATTGGCTGGCAACGCGTTTGGAGATCGCCCGCAAGCTGCGCAACGACCCGGTGTTCAACCAGGGCTGGGCAGAGCGTTCCGCGGAGTTGTCGGCGGCCACCAGCGACCGGCTGCACCGGCAGAAGCAGGCCGGCCGACTCCGCGACGACGTGCCCAGGGACGTGTTGCAGTGCTACCTGGATCTGGTGCTCGACGGGCTGGTGGCCCGGCTGGCCGCGGGCGAGGATCCGGCCCGGCTGTCGGCAGTGCTCGACGTGGTCGAGGCGTCGGTGCGCGCTGACAGCTAGCGAGCGCGGGTTCGGTGGTTGGGGCCGCCGCGACTGCGCATCGCGGCCCCCGACTCGCGCAGCATCGCATGGATGGAGCCGTAGGACCGGCCGGTGGACGCCACCAGGGTCCGGATACTGGCACCGCCCTCATACGCATGGCGCAAGTCGTGGACCATCTGGTCACGAGCTTGGTTCGGCTTTCTCATCGACACCCTCCCCGGTTCATCAGCCCCCACGCCCCACAGCGTAGAAGTGCCGGTCGAGGATGTGGCCGGATTGACCGAAATGGTTTGCGCCCGTTGTCAGGCGAGCTCGATGAGGTCCCGGTAGTCGTCCGACCAATAGTCCTCGGTGCCATCGGGCAGCAGAACCACCCGCTGCGGGTCGAGCGCCTCGGCCGCACCGGGGTCGTGGGTGACCAGGACCACCGCGCCGACGTAGCTGCGCAGGGCGTCGAGCACCTGCTCGCGGGAGGCCGGATCCAGGTTGTTGGTCGGTTCGTCGAGCAGCAGCACGTTGGCCGTGGAGGCGACCAAGCCCGAGAGCGCGAGCCGGGTCTTCTCACCGCCGGACAGCGTGCCGGCGGGCTGGTCGAGCTGCGGGCCGGTGAACATGAACGCGCCCAGCAGCGAACGCAACTCCTGCTCGCCGGTGTCGGGCGCGGCGTGGCGGATGTTCTCCCAGACGGTCGCGCCGCCGTCGATGGTGTCGTGCTCCTGCGCGAAGTAGCCGAGTTTGAGCCCGTGACCCGGTTCGATGGCGCCGGCATCGGCTTTTTCCACGCCTGCCAGGATCCGGAGCAGCGTGGTCTTGCCCGCACCGTTGAGACCGAGCACGACGACGCGCGAACCCTTGTCGATCGCCAGGTCGACGCCGGTGAAAATCTCCAACGAGCCGTACGTCTTGGTCAACCCCTTGGCTACCAACGGCGTCCGCCCGCAGACCGCCGGAGTGGGGAACCTGATCTTGGCTACTTTGTCGGCCACCCGCTCTGCGTCGAGTTCGGAGATCATGCGCTCAGCACGGCGCAGCATGTTTTGTGCGGCAACAGCTTTGGTGGCTTTAGCGCCCATCTTGGCGGCCTGGGTACGCAGCGCCGAGGCCTTCTTCTCGGCGTTGGCACGTTCGCGGCGACGGCGCTGCTCGTCGGTGGTGCGGGCGTCGAGGTACTTCTGCCAGCCCATGTTGTAGACGTCGGCCTCGCCCCGCACCGCATCGAGGAACCACACCCGGTTGACCACCTCGGCAAGGAGTTCGACGTTGTGGCTGATGACCACGAGCCCACCGGTGTGGTTCTGCAGGAAGGTGCGTAGCCAGCCGATGGAGTCGGCGTCTAGGTGGTTGGTCGGCTCGTCGAGCAACAGCGTGGTCGCCGATCCGGAACCTGTATCAGAGGCGGCGAACAGAATGCGGGACAATTCGACGCGGCGGCGCTGCCCGCCGGACAACGTCCGCAACGGCTGGGTCAGCACCCGTTCCGGCAGACCGAGGCTCGCGCAGATCCGACCAGCCTCGGATTCGGCGGCATACCCGCCGAGCGCGGCGAACCGCTCCTCGAGCTGGCCGTAGCGGCGGACCGCCTTGTCGCGGGCCGCCTCGTCGACCACCTCGGCCATCAGGACCTGCTGCTTCTCCAAGTCGGCGAGCAGCGTGTCGAGGCCACGTGCCGAGAGCACCCGGTCGCGGGCCAGCATGTCGAGGTCACCTTCGCGCGGATCCTGTGGCAGGTAGCCGATCTCCCCCGACCGCACCACCGTCCCGGCGTAGGGCTCACCCTCGCCGGCCAGGATCCGCATCGTCGTCGTCTTGCCCGCACCGTTACGCCCGACCAGGCCGATCCGGTCACCGGGCTGCACCCGAAGCGCCGGGCCCTCGGCGAGCAGCAGCGTGCGCGCGCCGGCGCGGACCTCCAGGTCCGTTGCGGTTATCACGCTGCGTGTCTCCTCTACCTTCCCCGGGTCGCTGCGCTCAGGGCTCTACTTCTCGTCGGTGAAGACCGGGGCCCGCTTCTCGGCACGCGCGGCAACCGCCTCTTCGAAGTTGGCGGTAAGCAGGCGCACGTAGAGCTGCCCGAGGCCCTCGGCCTGCATGTGCCCTTCCAGGGTACTGGCGTCCAGACCCGTCCACAGCGTGCGCTTGGTCAGTTCGGTACCCGGCCGGGAGAACCCCGCGATCCGGGCAGCCATCTCGTAACAGGTCGGCAGCAGGTCCTCGGCGGGCACCTGCCGCGACACCAGACCGATCCGCTCGGCCTCGGCCGCGTCGACGTCACGACCGGTCAGCATGATCTCAAAGGCCCGCGATGAGCCGATCGCCCGAGGTAGCAGGTAGCTCAGCCCCAGTTCACTGGCGGTCAGGCCGTTGTTGATGCCGGCCGCGCGGAAGTAGGCGTCGCTGGCGGCGACCCGGATGTCGGCGGCCAGCGCCAGGCACAGCCCACCGCCGATCGCCGCGCCGTTGACCGCGGCGATGATCGGCTGGTGCAGCCGGCGCATGGCCAGAATCACATCGTCGAGCAGTTCCATCGACCGCAGACCGTAGGAGGGGCGGGTGAGGCCCGCCACATGCGGCACCGAGCCCGCCGACTTGTGGTCGGCACCCGAGGAGAAGCCCCGCCCGGTCCCGGTGAGGACGACCACGCGCACCGAGTTGTCGTAGGTCAGCTCGGTGAGCACCTCTTTGAGCGGAACCATCACGTCGAACGCCATGGAGTTCATCCGCTCCGGGCGGTTCAGGGTGACGAGCGCGACGTGCGGTTGCGGTTGTTCGACGAGGACGAAGCCAGAGTCACGAATCACCGTTGCACGCTATCGCGTGCCGAACCGAGATAGTTAGACGTCCTCGGCTTCGGATTGAGCGACGGCAGCGTCGATGTCGAATTCCTTGACCTGCCGGATCAGGTCTTCGAGGGCGGCGGGCGGCAGTGCGCCGGCCTGGTTGAACACCAGCTTGCCCTTCTTGAAGGCCATCAGCGTCGGGATCGAGCGAATCTCGGCGGCCGCGGCCAGCTGCTGCTCGGCCTCGGTGTCCACCTTGGCGAACACGACGTCGGGGTGCTTCTCGGAGGAAGCGGTGAACGTCGGCGCGAAGGCGCGGCACGGACCACACCAGGACGCCCAGAAGTCGACAAGCACGATGTCGTTGCCGGTGATGGTGTCGTTGAATTCGTCTGCGGTGAGGTCTCGAGTAGCCACGAAAATCCTAACGTCAGGTAGATCCGGTGTGTTCCCTGTGGGAATCAGTACAAACGGGACAGGGCGGTCGCCGCATCGAATCCGGCGAACTCGCCAAGCGCACCCTCGCGCAGGTGGTTGACCCAGGCGGGGTCGGCCAGCAGCGCGCGCCCGACGGCGATGATGTCGAACTCGCCGGCGTCGAACTGGTCGAGCAGCCGGTCCACGGCCGCCGGCGGGATCAGACCGCCGGGCTCGCCGGGCTTGAATTCGGTTTCCAGGCCGACCGACCCGACCGCGATCACTGGCAGCCCGGTGACCTTCTTGGTCCAACCGGCCAGGCTCAGTTGCGGGTCCTCCTCCGGAAAGCCGGGCAGGTAGTGGCGACGGGTGGACGGGTGCAGGACGTCGACGCCGGCGTCGACGAGCGGGGCCAGCACCTGCTCGAGTTCGGCGGCGTTCTGGGCGATCGCGGCGTCGTAGCGGTTCATCTTCCACTGCGAGAACCGGTAGATGATCGGGAAGCCCGGCCCCACCGCGGCACGCACGGCGGCGACGACCTCGGCGGGGAACCGGGTCCTGGCCGCCAGCGAACCGCCGTAGCCGTCGGTGCGGTGATTCGTTTCCGCCCAAAGGAATTGGTCGAGCAGGTACCCGTGTGCACCGTGGATCTCCACGGCGTCGAACCCGGCGTCGCGGGCGTTGCGCGCGCCGAGGGCGAAGGCCTGTGCCACCGCGGGCAGTTCGTCGGTCGCCAGTGCGCGGCCGACCGGATTGCCCTGAACATCCAGACCTGAGGGGCTGACCGGCAGCTGCTCGGGGGTGTCGCCGTCGTGCTCGCCGCGGGCCACCCCTTGATGCCACAGCTGCGCGGCGATGGCGCCGCCTTCGGCGTGCACTGCGTCGGTGACCGCCCGCCAGCCGCGCAGCACCTCGGCGCCGTCAAGCTCGGGAATGGCGTCGGGCCAGCCTGCGGCCGGGTGCGGCATCCGCACCCCCTCGGTGATGACGAGTGCGGTTCCGCCTGCCGCGCGGCGCGCGTAGTACTCCGCGACGTTCGAGCCGGGGATTCCGCCGGGTGAGGCCGCCCGTGTCATCGGGGCCATCGCGAAGCGGTTGTGAAGGGTCAGCGAGCCGACGGTCAGCGGGGCGAACAGTTCCTGCACTCGAGCGTCTTCGGTCATGTGGCTAGTCAACACGCGTAGTGGCGGGCGCCATTCCCGGGGCTGACGGTCAGTCGGTGAAATCCCGGAAGGCCTGCATCAGCCGGTCGCGGAAATCGGGGTCGAGGTCGTCGCGCTCGATGCGCCCCAGGGTGCTCACCGTGGCGCGGAACTGCTGCAGGTAGTTCTCGCATCCGTCGCACTCGGCGAGGTGGAGGTCGAACCGGGCCCGGGTGTCGGGGTCCAATGCCCCGTCGAGGTAGGCGGTGACCAGCTCGACGAGTTCATCACAGTTCAACGGCGTCATGGGCGCTCCGACAGATAGGTCTCGAGTGCCTGCCGAACGACGGCCCGGCCGCGATGCAACAGCACCCGCTGGTTGGCGGCACTGATCTCGAGGAGCTCGCAGACCTCGGTGGAATCGAAGCCCAACATGTCGCGCATCGTCACCACCTGCCGTTGCCGCTCGGGCAGGGAGTCCAGCGCCGCTCGTGCGACATCGGCGAGTTCGCGGCCCAGGACCGACCCCTCGGGTGTGTCCGGGAACGGCGACGGCTCTTCGCCGCTCTTCCAGTGGCCTGCCCAGCGCTGCCCCGGTGGGCGGAAGCGGGACGCCTCGACGGTCGAGCCGGTGAACGCGGCGATCTCGGCGTCGTCACTGCGGCGCTCCCGGATACCGCGGGCCTTGGCGATGTTGATCAGCACCGCGAAGAGCCAGGTGCGCAGCGACGACCGGCCTTCGAACTTGTCGACCCCCTTGACCAGAGCGATCCATGTCTCCTGCACCACCTCCTCGGCGATCTCGCGGCTGGGTACATAGCCGCGGGCGACTCGCAGCAGCGCCGGGGTGTGCTGGTCGACGAGCCGGGCGAACACCGCTTGGTCGCGGGCGCGCAGCGCCGCGATCAGAGCAGACTCGTCCGCGGCTGTCATCATCGACTGCAGATGCTAGTGGCCTAGAGGCGTGACTGTGCGACACGGAAGAAGTCGGTGATCTGGGCTGCCAGTGCATCGACGTCGGCGTCGAGGTCCAAGGGATGCAGGGCCCCGAAGGTGGCGTTCCACACCGCACCGGTGCGCGGGTTCTCCGAGAAATCCCATGGGCCCACGTAGGCATACGGCAGCGGATGGCCGTCGTCGCCGGCCGATACCCCGTAGTTGACTTCGTCGTCGGTCGCGGCGACGTCGAAGTGTTCCGGCCACAGCACCGGATGCGCTTCGGGCAAAACGGTTTTGATGGCGAAACCGCCGGCGTAGAGGCTGCGGTAGAGCACCTCGGCGGCGGCGGCGTCGATATCGAGAACGGTGTCGAGCTCCAGCGACGCGACCGAGTGGTAGATGTCGTCGGGCGGCGGGCCGAAGTCGAGCCCGGAGGCCGCGACCAGCGTTCGCACCGGACCGGCCAGCGGCGCCGAACCGTCAGGCCACGACCACGTGGTGCCGTGCACCTCGATCGCTACCGCGGTGGCGGTGAAGCCATCGGGGCGCACCGCGAGGCGGATGGTGCCTGCGCTGCGATACTGCGGACCGGCGACCAGACTCTCGGCGACCCCGTGCAATTGACGGCGGGTCGCGACGATGGACGCCGGCGCACTCACCGCGACGGCCGCCTAGACCGTGAAACCGAGTGCGCGCAGTTGCTCGCGGCCGTCCTCGGTGATCTTGTCCGGGCCCCACGGCGGGTTCCACACCCAGTTGATCTTGGCCTCGTTGACCAGTCCGGCGCCGACCAGCGCGGTCAGCGTCTGGTCCTCGATGACGTCGGTGAGCGGGCAGGCCGCCGAGGTCAACGTCATGTCGATCAGGGCCACCGTGCCGGTGTCGCCCTTCTCGACGTTCATGCCGTACACCAGGCCGAGGTCGACGACGTTGATCCCGAGTTCGGGGTCGACGACGTCGCGCATGGCCTCCTCGATGTCGGCCAGCAGCTCCTCGGAGACCGTTGCGCTTGTTTCTTCGCTCACTTCTTGTCCTCCACGTCTTGTCGGTGCGACGCCTGGGCTACCGCGTCTTTGAACGCCATCCAGCCCAGCAGCGCGCATTTCACTCGTGCGGGATACTTCGACACTCCGGCGAAGGCCACGCCGTCGCCGAGCACGTCCTCGTCTCCCTCGATGGTGCCGCGCGAGGAGACCATCTCGGTGAACGCGGCGACTGTCTTGAATGCGTCGCCGACGCTCTGGCCGATCACCTGGTCGGTCAGTACCGAGGTGGCGGCCTGGCTGATCGAACAGCCCTGGCCGTCATAGGACACGTCCTCGACGAGTTCACCGTCCGCCGAGAGCGCCACCCGCAGCGTCACCTCGTCGCCGCAGGTGGGGTTGACGTGGTAGACCTCGGCGCCGTACGGGTCGCGCAGCCCGCGATGGTGCGGGTGCTTGTAGTGGTCCAGGATGACTTCCTGGTACATCTGCTCCAGTCTCACGTCGTCTTAGCTGCCGAAGAACTCGATGGCTCGTTGGACGCCGGCGACCAGCCGGTCCACCTCGTCGAGGGTGTTGTAGACCGCGAACGAGGCGCGCACGGTCGCGGCGACGCCGAAGCGCCGGTGCAGCGGCCAGGCACAGTGATGGCCCACCCGCACCGCGACACCGTCGTCGTCGAGTACCTGACCCACGTCGTGGGCATGCACACCGTCGACCACAAACGCCACCGGCGAGTGCCGATGCTCGGCGTTGGTGGGTCCGATGATCCGCACCCCGGGGATGGCGGCGAGGCCCTCGAGCGCCGCGGCCACCAGCCGATGCTCGTGGGCTGCCACCGCCTGCATGCCGATGGCGTCGAGATAGCGTGCGGCAGCGGCCAATCCGACCACCTGCGAGATCATCTGGGTGCCGGCCTCGAACCGCTGCGGTGCTGGGGCGTAGGTGGCGCCCTCCATCGTGACGGTCTCGATCATCGATCCGCCGGTGAGGAACGGCGGCAGGCTGTTCAGCAGCTCGGCGCGACCGTAGAGGGCGCCGATTCCGGTGGGGCCCAGCATTTTGTGGCCGGAGAACGCGGCGAAGTCGACGCCGAGGGCGCCGAAATCGACGGGCTGGTGCGGCACCGACTGGCAGGCGTCGAGAACCGTCAGCGCACCGACCGCCTTGGCCCGCGCGACCATCTCGGCGACCGCGGGTGCCGTACCGGTGACGTTGGATTGGTGAGTGAAGGCAACAACTTTGACCCGCTCGTCGAGCTGCAGCGAGTCCAGGTCGACGTTGCCGTCATCGGTGACGCCATACCACTTGAGCGTGGCGCCGGTGCGCCGCGCCAGTTCCTGCCAGGGGATCAGGTTGGCGTGATGCTCCAGTTCGGTGGTGACGATGACGTCGCCCGGACCCACGGCCCGCTCGAACCGGCTGTCGCCCAACACATATGACACCAGGTTGAGCGCCTCGGTGGCGTTCTTGGTGAAGGCCAGCTCGTCAGGGGCGGCACCGACGAAAGATGCGATGTCGGCGCGGCCCTGCTCGTAGGCGTCGGTGGACTCCTCCATCAGCTGATGGGCTCCGCGGTGCACAGCGCCGTAGTGCTGGGTGAGGAAGTCACGTTCGGCGTCGAGAACCTGCAGCGGCTTCTGCGAGGTCGCCCCGGAATCCAGGTACGCCAACTGGTGTCCGCCTCGCATCACCCGGCTCAGGATCGGGAAGTCAGCGCGGATCTTGGCCAGGTTGGTGACGTCAAGATCTACCGAGGCGGTCACGTCATGCTCCCGCTGGTGCGGCCTGCTGGGTGAAGCGCTCGTAGCCGTTCTCTTCGAGTTCGTCGGCGAGCTCGGCCCCACCGGATGCGACGATGCGGCCGTCGACGAAGACGTGGACGAACTGCGGCTGGATGTAGCGCAGGATGCGGGTGTAGTGGGTGATCAGCAGGACACCGGCGTGCTCGGCTTCGGCGTACCTGTTGACCCCTTCGCTGACCACGCGTAGCGCGTCGACGTCGAGGCCGGAGTCGGTTTCGTCGAGGATGGCGATCTTGGGCTTGAGCAGTCCCAGTTGCAGGATTTCGTGGCGTTTCTTCTCGCCGCCGGAGAATCCCTCGTTGACGCTGCGTTCGGCGAACTGCGGGTCGATGCCGAGGTCGGCCATGGCGGCCTTGACTTCCTTGACCCACAGCCGCAGCTTGGGCGCCTCACCGCGCACGGCGGTGGCGGCGGTGCGCAGGAAGTTCGACATCGACACACCCGGCACCTCCACCGGGTACTGCATCGCCAGGAAGAGCCCGGCACGAGCCCGTTCATCGACGCTCATCGTCAGGACGTCCTCGCCGTCGAGCGTGATGGACCCCGAGGTCACGTCGTACTTGGGGTGCCCTGCGATGGCGTAGGACAGCGTCGACTTGCCGGATCCGTTGGGGCCCATCACCGCATGGGTCTCCCCCGAGTTCACGGTCAGGTTGACGCCTTTGAGGATTTCCTTGGCGGAGCCGTCCTCGTTAGCGACGCTGACGTGAAGGTCCTTGATTTCCAGAGTGCTCACTGTGTTCTCTCTTCGCTGATGGCGAGTTCGCGTTCGATGGCGTCGGTAAGGCGGTCACGGATGTCGGGCACGGCGATCTTGGCGATGATCTCGCCGAAGAACCCGCGGACCACCAGCCGGCGGGCCTGGTCCTCGGGGATGCCGCGGGCCTGCAGATAGAACAACTGCTCGTCGTCGAAACGGCCGGTGGCACTGGCGTGTCCGGCTCCGGCGATCTCGCCGGTCTCGATCTCCAGGTTGGGCACCGAGTCGGCGCGGGCGCCGTCGGTCAGCACCAGGTTGCGGTTGACCTCGAAGGTGTCGGTTCCGGTGGCTTCGGCGCGGATCAGGACGTCACCGACCCACACCGTGTGGGCGTCGGGCTTCTTGGAGTCCGGATCGCCTTGCAGCGCACCTTTGTACAGCACGTTGGACTTGCAGTTCGGCCGCGCGTGGTCGACGAGCAGCCGCGACTCGAGGTGTTGACCGTCGTCGGCGAAGTACAGGCCGAGCAGTTCGGCGTCACCACCGGGTGCGTCGTAGCGGACGGTGGCAGCCATGCGGACCACCTCGCCACCGAGGGTGACGGCCACGTGGCGCAACACCGCATCCTTGCCGAGGCGGGCGTGCTGGGCGTTGACGTGCACCATGTCGTCGGCCCAGTCGGCGATCCACACGACGGTCAGCCGAGCGGCATCGGCGACGACGAATTCGACGTTGTCGGCGTAGGTTCCGCTGCCCCGGTGGTCGATCACCACGACGGCCTCGGCGAGTTCCTCGACCCGGATCTGCAGGTGGCCGTAGGCGGTGGCACCCTCACCGGGACCGGTGACGACGATCTCGACTGGGGCCTCGAGGACCGTTGCCCGCCCGACGGTCACGATGGTCGCCTCGTTGAACGACGAGAACGCCTGCGCGGCAACACGATCGGAGGGCACACCCGCCTGGCCGAGCCGCTCGTCGCCGCGGCGCACGGCATGGACGGTCACACCGGGCTGCTCGGCCACCGCGATCTGTGCGTCGCCGGTGGGCGGGGCAGACCCGTTGTGCAGTCCGCGGAGACGCTTGAGCGGGGTGAACCGCCAGAGCTCGTCGCGGCCGCCGGGAATCTCGAAGGCGTCGACGTCGAAAGAGGCGAACTGCTCGCCCTTGTTGGCGGCAGCCAACGTTGAGCCCGAGTTGATGGCGGTGAGGCGCGAACCCTCGACCGCCTCGCTGAGGTTGCTCATCAGCCGACGGCACCTTCCATCTGCAGCTCGATCAGCCGGTTGAGTTCCAGGGCGTACTCCATCGGCAGCTCCTTGGCGATCGGCTCGACGAAGCCACGCACCACCATGGCCATGGCCTCGTCCTCGGTCATGCCGCGGCTCATCAGGTAGAACAACTGATCGGCGCTGACCTTCGACACGGTGGCCTCATGCCCCATGGTGACGTCGTCCTCGCGGATGTCGACATAGGGGTAGGTGTCGCTGCGGCTGATCGTATCGACAAGCAGCGCATCGCATTTCACGCTCGAGCGCGATCCGTGCGCACCCTTGTTGACCTGGACCAGGCCGCGGTAGGAGGCGCGGCCGCCGCCGCGGGCCACTGACTTGGAGACGATATTGCTGCTCGTGTTCGGAGCCAGGTGGACCATCTTGGCGCCGGTGTCCTGATGCTGGCCTTCCCCGGCGAACGCCACCGACAGAACCTCGCCCTTGGCGTGCTCACCGGTCATCCAGACCGCCGGGTACTTCATGGTGACCTTCGAGCCGATGTTGCCGTCGACCCACTCCATGGTGGCGCCGGCCTCGGCGCGGGCCCGCTTGGTGACCAGGTTGTAGACGTTGTTCGACCAGTTCTGGATGGTCGTGTAGCGCACTCGCGCACCGGGTTTGACGATGATCTCGACGACCGCGGAGTGCAGCGAGTCGCTCTTGTAGATCGGCGCGGTACAGCCCTCCACATAGTGGATATAGGAGCCCTCGTCGGCGATGATCAGCGTGCGCTCGAACTGACCCATGTTCTCGGTGTTGATCCGGAAGTAGGCCTGCAGCGGGATGTCGACGTGCACACCCGGCGGCACATAGATGAACGAGCCACCCGACCACACCGCGGTGTTCAGCGCGGAGAACTTGTTGTCCCCGGCGGGGATCACTGTGCCGAAGTACTTCCGGAAGATCTCCGGATGCTCCCGCAGGCCCGAGTCGGTGTCGAGGAAGATGACGCCCTGCGCCTCGAGGTCCTCGCGGATCTGGTGGTAGACCACCTCGGATTCGTACTGCGCGGCGACGCCGCTGACCAGGCGCTGCTTCTCGGCTTCCGGGATGCCGAGCCGGTCGTAGGTGTTGCGGATCTCCTCGGGCAGGTCATCCCAGGTCGCGGCCTGCTTCTCCGTGGAGCGCACAAAGTACTTGATGTTGTCGAAGTGGATGCCTTCGAGGTTGGAACCCCAGTTGGGCATCGGCTTCTTCTCGAAGGTCCGCAGGGCCTTGAGGCGGATGTCGAGCATCCACTCCGGCTCGCTCTTCTTCGCCGAGATGTCGCGCACGACGGCCTCGGACAGGCCGCGCTTGGCCGAGGCGCCCGCGACGTCGGAGTCCGACCAGCCGTAGCCGTAGTTGCCCAGCGAGGCGATGGCCTCGTCCTGAGTCAGCTGCTCGGCCGGTTTGGTGTCCGGGGTGAGTGTCATGGCGACGCTCCTTCGGCGTTGTGGTGGCTTCGACGCGGGGCTGTGCGCCGAAGGTGAAGCTCTAGGGTTGTGCCGGGTTCAGGGGCACATGGGTGGTGCAGGCACAGTCACCATTGGCGATCGTCGCCAACCGCTGGACATGGGTGCCGAGGATCTCCGACATGGCCTGCTGCTCGGCCTCGCACAGTTCCGGAAACTCTTCTGCCACATGGGATACCGGGCAGTGATGCTGACAGATCTGGATGCCCTGGATGGGTCCGCGCACCTTGGTCGTGGTGGTGACGTAGCCGGCCTTGCTCAGCGCACCGGCCACCCGTTCGGCCGTCGACTCGACATCGTCGGGGCCGCCGGTGACTCCGGCCAGGATGCTGTCGATGCGTCGGCGCGCGAACGTCTGCACCGCCTCCTCGCCACCGATCTCCCGAAGCTGCCGCATCGCCGCCGACGCCAGGTCGTCGTAGGTGTGCTCGAGTTTGGCGCGCCCGGCGGGGGTCAACCGGTAGCGCTTGGCGGGCCTGCCCCGGCCGACCTGCTGCCAGGCCGCCGCGGCCTGCGCCTCGGCGTCCCCGCCTTCGATGAGCGCGTCGAGGTGCCGGCGCACCCCGGCCGCGGAGATGCCCAACCGGCGCCCGATCTCAGCGGCGGTGATCGATCCCGACTCCAGCAGCAGGTGCACGATGGCGCGCCGCGTCTGACCGTCGTGCGCCGCCGGACCCGCAGCGGGCACCGGGGAGACGTCGGACGGGATTTTCACAACACCAGTGTGACGCAATTCGGCGGGCGGTGTCCAGCAAGGGCACCCTCAGCGGCTTCGGGTGGCGAAACGCCCGGCGGTTAGAGTGCTGTGGTGGCAGCCCGCCAACGCTCTCTGAGTATCTCGATCGCCCGCCTGCACGGCGACGAACGGACCGTGGCGCCGCCCTTGAATCCCGCCGAAGAGCGCGCCATGCGCCGCACCCGGCTCTTCGGCGCCACCGGCACCGTGCTGATGGGTATCGGCGCGCTCGGCGCCGGGGCCCGGCCGGTGGTCCAGGACCCCACCTTCGGTGTGCGGCTGCTCAACCTGCCCTCACGCATCCAGACCGTCTCGCTGACCATGACCACCACCGGTGCGGTGATGATGGCGCTGGCCTGGCTGATGCTGGGCCGGTTCACCCTGGGGCCGCGGCGGATGTCGCGCAGCCAGCTCGACCACACCCTGCTGCTGTGGATGGTGCCGCTGCTGATCGCGCCGCCGATGTACTCCAAGGACGTCTACTCCTACCTGGCCCAGAGCCAGATCTCCCGGATCGGGCTCAACCCGTACAAGGTCGGCCCGGCACCCGGGCTCGGGCTGGACCACGTCTTCACGCTGTCGGTGCCCAGCCTCTGGCGGGAGACCCCGGCGCCCTACGGCCCGCTGTTCCTGTGGATCGGCCGCGGCATCTCCGCGCTGACCGGCGAGAACATCGTCACCGCCGTGCTCAGTCATCGGGTGGTGGTGTTGATCGGGGTCAGCCTGATCGTGTGGGCGGTGCCGCGGCTGGCACACCGGTGCGGTGTCGCCGAGGTCAGCGCCCTGTGGCTGGGCGCAGCCAATCCGCTGCTACTCATGCACCTGGTCGCCGGGATCCACAACGAGGCACTCATGCTCGGCTTGATGCTGACCGGCACCGAATTCGCGCTGCGCGGCATCGACTCGGCCAAGACGCTGCTGCCGCGCCCGCTGCACTGGCCGCACGGACGGGACGGCTGGGCGGCCTGGGTGCCGCTGGCCATGCTCCTCACCGGTGCAGTGCTGATCACCATGTCGTCACAAGTCAAGCTGCCGGGGCTGTTGGCCCTGGGCTTCGTGGCGATGGCACTGGCGCACCGCTGGGGCGGCACCGTCAAACCCTTCCTGCTCGCCAGCACATTCATGCTGAGCATCTCGTTGGTGGTGATGGCCGTCATCGGCTGGGTCAGCGGGCTGGGATTCGGCTGGATCTTCACCCTCGGCACCGCCAACGTGGTGCGCAGCTGGATGTCCCCGCCGACGCTGCTGGCGCTGGGCACCGGCCAGGTCGGGATTCTGCTCGGCCTTGGCGACCACACCACCGCCGTACTCTCGCTGACTCGCGCCATGGGTGTGCTGATCATCACCATCACCGTCACCTGGCTGCTGCTGGCCGTTCTACGCGGCCGGCTGCACCCGGTCGGCGGGCTCGGCGTCGCGCTCGGGGCGACGGTGCTGCTGTTCCCCGTCGTGCAGCCCTGGTACCTGCTGTGGGCGATCATCCCGCTCGCCGCGTGGGCCACCCGCCCGGGTTTCCGCATCGCCACCATCGCGGTGACCTTGATCGTCGGTATCTTCGGGCCCACCGCCAACGGTGACCGCTTCGCCTTGTTCCAGATCGTCGATGCCACGGTGGCCAGCACCGTGATCGTGGTGCTGCTGATCGCCGTGACGCTCCACCAGCTGCCCTGGCGCAAGGTGCCGGGCACCACCGAAACGTTCAGCGGTCAGGAGCCTTATCCCCCGCTGACGCAACCGGCCACGCCACGTCCGGCGCCGGACGCCTACGCTGAGTCCCCGTGAGTTCCGGCTCCGAAATCCCCGTGCGGCTGCGCGGGGTCACCAAACGCTACGGGTCGACGACAGCTGTCTCGAACCTCGACCTCGATGTGCACGCCGCCGAAGTGCTCGCACTGCTCGGTCCCAACGGCGCGGGCAAGACCACCACGGTCGAGATGTGCGAGGGCTTCGTCCGCCCCGACTCGGGCACCATCTCGGTGCTCGGCCTGGACCCGGTTGCCGACAATGCGCGGGTGCGCGAACGCGTCGGGGTCATGCTGCAGGGCGGCGGCGGCTACCCGGCGGCAAAGGCCGGCGAGATGCTGAAGCTCGTCGCCTCCTACGCCGCCGATCCGCTCGACCCCGCCTGGCTGCTGGACACTCTCGGGCTCACCGACGCCGCCCGCACCACCTACCGCCGGCTCTCGGGCGGCCAGCAGCAGCGACTCGCACTGGCCTGCGCCCTGGTCGGGCGGCCCGAGCTGGTGTTCCTCGACGAACCCACCGCGGGGATGGACGCCCACGCCCGGCTGGTGGTGTGGGAGCTGATCGACGCCCTGCGCCGCGACGGCGTGACCGTGGTGCTGACGACGCATCAGCTCAAAGAGGCCGAGGAACTGGCCGACCGGATCGTCATCATCGACCATGGCGCCTCGGTGGCCTCGGGGACGCCTGCCGACCTGATGCGCAGCGGCGCCGAGCGGCAGCTGCGGTTCACCGCACCGCGCCGTCTCGACCTGACCCTGCTGATCAGTGCGCTGCCGGAGAACTACACAGCCACCGAGGTCTCCCCCGGCGAATACCTCGTCGAAGGTGACATCGACCCGCAGGTCCTGGCGACGGTGACCGCGTGGTGCGCCCGGCTCAACGTGCTGGCCACCGATGTTCGCGTCGAGCAGCGCAGCCTCGAGGACGTCTTCCTCGAGCTCACCGGTAAGGAGCTGCGATCGTGACCGACCTTTTCCCCGCAGGCACCTTCCGCCCGGATCCGCGGCCCAACACGGTGCCGAAGATGCTGGCCGCCCAGTACGGCCTGGAGCTGAAGTTGTTGCTGCGCAATGGCGAACAGCTGCTCCTGACGATGTTCATCCCGATCACCCTGCTGGTCGGTCTGACGCTGCTGCCGCTGGGGTCATTCGGCGACCACCGGGTGGACGTGTTCGTCCCGATGATCATGGCGCTGGCGGTGATCTCGACGGCGTTCACCGGCCAGGCGATCGCAGTGGCCTTCGACCGGCGCTACGGCGCGCTCAAACGTCTCGGCGCCACCGCACTGCCGGTGTGGGGCATCATCGCGGGCAAGTCGCTTGCCGTCGTCACGGTGGTGTTCCTGCAGGCGCTGCTGCTGGGCGGGATCGGCCTGGCGCTGGGCTGGCGCCCGCACCCGGTCGGCCTGGTGCTCGGTGCGGTGATCATCGCGCTGGGCACCGCGGGTTTCGCCGCGATGGGTCTGCTGCTCGGCGGGACGCTGCGGGCCGAGATCGTGCTGGCCGTGGCCAACCTGCTGTGGTTCGTCTTCGCCGGGCTCGGCGCGCTCACCCTGGAGACCCAGGCCATCCCGCGTGCGGTCTCCTGGGTGGCCCGACTTACACCGTCGGGGGCGCTGACCGAAGCGCTGACCCGGGCGATGTCGTTGTCGGTCGACTGGTTCGGGATCGCGGTGCTCGCGGTCTGGGGTGCGGTGTCGGCGGTCGCGGCACTGCGCTGGTTCCGCTTCACCTGAGCCCAGCCCTACTACGGGCCGTAGTTCGCAGTCCTCTACGATCGGGCCGTGCGGTTATTCCTGCGGTTGGTGGACTTGCTTCCGCTGCCCAGCCTGCGCACCCAGCGCATCATCGCCGCCGCGGTGCTGCTGACCCAGGCCGGCATCGCGGTCACCGGCGCCATCGTGCGGGTGACCGCATCGGGGCTCGGCTGCCCCACCTGGCCGCAGTGCTTCCCCGGCAGCTTCACCCCCCAACCGCACCCGGAAGTGCCCGGCATCCACCAGGCGGTGGAGTTCGGCAACCGGATGATCACCTTCCTCGTCGTGATCACGGCGATCCTCGCGGTGCTGGCGGTCACCCGGGCCCGGCGCCGGCGCGAGGTGCTCGTCTACGCATGGCTGATGCCGGCCTCGACAGTGCTGCAGGCGGTGATCGGCGGGATCACCGTGCTGACCGGTCTGCTGTGGTGGACCGTGGCCATCCACATGCTGACTTCGATGCTGATGGTCTGGCTGGCCACCCTGCTCTACGTCAAGATCGGTGAGCCCGACGACGGCATCCCGACCGCACTGGTTCCGAAACCGTTGCGGCACTTAGCTTTACTGAGCGCGCTGGCCTTGTCCGCCACACTCGTCACCGGCACCACCGTCACCGGCGCCGGACCGCACGCCGGCGACAAGAGCCCGCAGCGGGTCGTCCCACGTCTCGAGGTGGAGATCACCACGCTGGTCCACGCCCACTCGACGTTCCTGTTCATCTACCTGTCGCTGCTGATCGGCCTGGGTGCCGGCCTGGTCGCCGTCTACGCGCCACGCCTGATCATCCGGCGGCTGGCGGTGCTGATCGCTCTGGTGATCGCTCAGGGCTTGCTCGGGGCCGTCCAGTTCTTCACCGGGGTGCCTGCGGCCCTGGTGGCTCTGCACGTCGCGGGCGCGGCCGCCTGCACCGCGGCCACCGCCGCGTTATGGGCGTCGATGCGACAGCGGGCCGAGCCCAAGACGCTCGCACGCTGACTCCACGCACAGCGCGAATGTGCGCTGCTGCAGGCTTCTGGCCTCCTCGCCGAGCTGACGCCAGCCCAGCGAGGGTTCGATCAGCTCGAGTTCGAGCAGCACCGGCGCATCGGGGCCACCGATCAGGTCAACCCGCGCATACAGCAGCTCAGCGGGCGTGATGCCCAGCTGCCGGGCGGCCGCCTCGAGTGCGGCATACCCGACATCCCACATCGCGAAGTCCGGGTCGGCGGCCGCCAGCGACTCCTGGGCGAAGGTGCCCGACTCGTCGAGTTCGGGCAGCTTGCCCTCCGGCGGCAGCATCGGTCCCTTGGTGAACGCGTGCGACTGCTCACCGCCCAGGAACACCAGGGCGGTCTCGCCGGCCTCCACGCGGGCGTCGTAGGGCTGCACCAGCACCGAGCGTCCGCTGTCCTGCAGCGCGGCCGCGTGCGCACGGGCAGCCGACCGATCGGTGAACCGGCGGGTGTCGATCGAGCCGGCCCCGATCGCCGGCTTGACGACGACCTCGCCCTTGGGCAGCCGCACCTTCTCTCCGGGAGCGAAGAACGACGACGGCAGTGTCGGCACACCGGCGCCGGCCAGGTCGTCGAGATAGTGCTTGTCGCTGTTCCAGGCGACCACCGCCGGTGCGTTCAACAGGTTGGGCACCCGGGTGGCCCAGGCCAGGAACTCGTCGCGCCGCTCGGCGTAGTCCCAGGTGGCGCGCATGATCACCAGATCCGCCGCCTCGGTCTGCGGGTCGTCCCAGGACAGCCAGTGCGCGTGCAGGCCGCGGGCGCGCAACGCGGCGATCAGCCCGTCGTCATCGCCGTCGCCGGCGACGAGTTGCGGGCACCCGGCGAGCACGATCTTGGGATGGAACAGATCTGGACGTGCCAGCGTCACGGGCGGCTTCACACCGGGGATGATAGTGACATGCACGCAATCGAAGTCTCTGAGACGGGCGGTCCCGAGGTCCTGCGCTATGTCGAGAAGGACAAGCCCTCCCCCGGCCCGAGTGAGGTTCTGATCCAGGCCGACGCGATCGGTGTCAACTACATCGACACCTACTTCCGGTCCGGGCTGTATCCGCGGGAGGTGCCGTTCGTCCTGGGCAGCGAGGTGTGCGGGACGGTGGCCGCGGTGGGTGCGGAGGTCGTGGCGATCACCCCTGGCGACCGGGTGGTGACGGCGAACGCCGCCGGTGCCTATGCCGAATTCTGCACGGCGCCAGCAGATTTCGTCGCCTATGTTCCCGATGCGGTGCAGTCCGACGCGGTGGCATCAGCCCTGCTGAAGGGGATGACGGCGCACTATCTGATCAAGTCGGTGTACCAGGTGCAACCTCGCGACACGGTGCTGGTGCACGCCGGCGCCGGTGGCGTCGGGCTGATCCTGACCCAGTGGGCGACCAGCCTGGGAGCGCGGGTGATCACCACCGCGTCGACACCCGACAAGGCCGAGTTGTCCCGGCAGGCCGGTGCGATCGAGGTGCTCGACTATCCGGAGGATCCCGCCGAGTTCGCCGCCAGGATCCGGGATCTGACCGGGGGTCACGGGGTGGCCGCCGTCTACGACGGCGTCGGCAAGTCGACGTTCGACGCCAGCCTGGCCAGCCTGGCCGTGCGCGGCACGCTGGCGCTCTTCGGCGCCTCCAGTGGCCCGGTGCCACCGGTGGACCCGCAGCGGCTCAACGCCGCCGGCTCGGTTTACCTGACGCGGCCCAACCTCGGGCACTTCACCCGCACGCCCGATGAGTTCGCTTGGCGGGCAGGCGAACTCCTCGATGCGATTGCCGACGGGTCGATCACCATCACCGTCGGCGGGCACTATCCGCTCGCCGAGGCAGAGCGGGCGCACCGCGATCTGCAGGGCCGCAAGACCACCGGCTCGATCGTGTTGCTGCCCTGAGACCGGCCTCAAGCGGGATCGGTGGGTCGGTATGCGTATCCGACCAGAAGCGCCGTGAGTTCGTCGATGAACCGGTCCCGCGGGATCGCCGGCTTGTCGACGACGTAGCGCAACGCCAGGTGTGAGGTGGTCTCCACGATGAACCACGTCGTCACTTCGAAATCCTCGTGACGAACCCAATTACGGTTGGCAACGAGCTGCAGGTAAGTCAGTTCACCGGCACGGCTCAATAGATCACCGAAGGGGCTGCCGGACGCCATCCGGGGCACCCTGTCGAGGAATGCCGCCAGAAGATCCGATTGGGATGCCAGCGCGTCGAGAAGGGACGTCACGACGGAGCGGGCCAACTCGTGGAGCGACAGCGCGGTGGTCAGCGGGACGGCCGCGGCGATCCTGCCGGTCAGGTCGTCGTTGAGACGTTGCATGACGGACAGCACGATCGCGTCCTTGTCGCGAAAGTACTGATAGACCGAGCCTGGGCTGAGGCCCGCTTCCTCAGCGATGCGGTTGGTGGAGGCGCCGTCGTAGCCGTACTCGACCAGAACGCGAGCACCGGCATCAACAATGCGTTCGATGGTGGCTTGGGCGCGGCGCTGCCGAGGCTGTTTGCGCAGAACGGAGGCCATGCTCGAACGCTAGCCCGGATGCAAGTTGAAAGCGAGCATTTACTTACATTCTAATGTGAGCATGCTCACTCCCCTCACCGACGGCGACGAAGAACTCCACCCACCCGGAGAGCAGGACCACTGGCAGGAAAGCTTCTACTTCAACTGGGTCGCCGAGGACAGCGTGGGATTCGCGCGACTCGGCTACCGGGCCGACGCAGGCACCGCCGACGCGGTCGTGATCACGATGCGCGGCGGGCAGCGAGAATTCGTCTACGGCGCAGTCAACCAAAAGGTCACCGCGCCGACGTCTATGCGGGAGGGCTTTCGGGTCGGCCGACTGACCTTCCGGATGGAACAACCACTACAGACGTGGCATATCGGCCTCAACGGCCGAGACAGCCTGGACCTGACATGGACAGCACTGGCTTCGCCGTTTGATTTCGCCGAATCAGGTGGAGGTCATGTGCTGGCCGCTCGCCACTTCGAGCATCCCGGTTCCGTCACAGGTACGACCCGGCTAGGAGGGCGCGAATACCGCATCGCCGGATTCGGCACCCGTGACAAGTCGTGGGGGCCGCGCGACTGGGGAACCATCACCGGCTGGGATTGGATCTCGGCCCAGTTCGACGGGCGCTTCGCCGTGACCGCCTCACAGACGGGGGAACCCGGTGCACAAACCCAATCCGGGTTCGTTTATCGGGACGGGCGATGTGTCGGTATCGATTCCTTTGACCTCGAACGGTCCTGGCAGAGCCCACACAGAGTGGCCGGTCTGCGTCTGACGATCCGCGACGTCCAGGGTTGCCATTATCAACTCACCGGAGCCGTCACCGGTGACATCCCGCTGTTCAAGAGTGGGATGCTGCTCGACGAAACCCATGCCCGATTCGAAGCTCAGGTCGACGGCCTGCGACTCGGTGGTGCGGGCATCGTCGAACATACTTGGCATGCAAGCGCTTTCGAGACCTTGAGGTGGGCGCCACGGCTGGCACCCGTGTTGATCGGCGCGATCAGGGCAGGTCGGCAATGATCACCCGACTGCACGCCGACACCAACGCGGACATTGCGACAGTTGGCGGCAAGGCAACCGGCCTAATCCGACTGATGCGAGCCGGGTTCACCGTACCGGAGGCCTGGTCTATCGACGCCGCCGTTTCGCTGGATCACGTTGCGCGCCAGTCACTGCTGGCCGACGCATTGCCGACATGGTGGGAGCAACTCGGCGAGGATGACTGCGGGCAACTGTGGGTTGTCCGCAGTTCCGCGGTGGCTGAGGATCTCGAGGATGCCTCGTTCGCTGGGGTCTACGAAACGGTATTGGGAATCGACTCACTGGCCAGACTGTGCGACGCCGTGAACAGATGCTGGGCCGCCCTGGCGAAGACCCGCGCTGTGACCTACCGCTGCGCGCACCAGACCAGCGATGGAACCGGCATCGCCCTGATAATCCAACGCATGGTGCGCCCGCGGGTCGCGGGGGTACTGCTGAGTGCCAATCCTCTGGCCCCGTTCGCAGACGAGATCGTCATCGATGCCGCCTGGGGGCTGGGCGAAGCGGTGGTGTCCGGTCACACCGATCCCGATCACATTCGGCTGAACCGGACGACCGGGGCGATTCTGGAGCGACGGATCGGTGACAAGCGCCACGAGATCGTATGGGACGGTGGCATCGTCGAACGCGAAGTCGACGGCGCTCAACGTGAACAGGCGTGCCTGACGGACGGACAGATTCGCGATCTGTGGCAGGTGGCCAAACAGACAGACGGCACCATCGGCTCGAATCGGGACATCGAGTGGGCCATCGCCGACGGCACGCTCTACGTCCTGCAGGACCGCCCGATCACAAACCTGCCCAGCAGGAATCCGGCCGACATCTGGTCACGGCGGTTTGGCGATGAGTATCTATCCGAATGCAATCTCCCACTGCCCGGCGAACTCATGGTGCCCTGGATCACCGAAGCGGCCTTTCAGGAGATGGCCGGGCTACAGGGCCGACCCGATCTGGCCGCTAGCCAGCCCGTCCGGCTCTATCAGGGCTACTCCTACTTCAGCGCGCGCTACTACGTGGCGGGACTTCAGATGCTCCCGAAATCCATGCGTAGGACCACAGCCAGCGAATGGTTTCCGCCGCAGGTTGACGAGTGGGTCGACAGCGAGCCTTGGCGGCCCCGACTGACGGTACTTGCTCTGCTGGCACCACTTCGGGATCGACAGCATAGCGGGCTGAAACGCAATCTGATTGCGCTGGAACAGCATTGCGCTCTGATAGAGCGTGACATCGCTCCCCTGCTGAGCCAGGACTATTCGGCTCTCGGACCCGCCGAGTGGCAGCTCCAGTTCCGCCAGGGCGAGGCGCTCGGACGCGAACACTTCCGCGTGGTGCGTTGGGGTATGACGATCTACAACACCTTCCTGCACGCGGCGCTGGCCAAGCTGCTCAGGACGTGGTGCTCCGACGACGGCGGCGAACTGTATCAACACCTGATCGGTGGGCTCGACGACACCCGCACGGCCGCATTGAACAACGAAATTGTCGCGCTTGCAGCACAATCCAGGACAACCGGTGCGCTGTGCTCGGCGATCGCAGATGGCGAAGACTACCGTTCACTACGGTCGCGCTTCGAAGACGACGGGTTCTGGCAGCGCTACGACGGGTTCATCAGCCGACACGGTCACCGCTCGGCCAGCCGTGACATCGCCAGCCCGCGCTGGTTCGAGGAACCGGAAGTGGTCCTCGAACTGGTTCGAGCGAGACTACGTTCACCGGAACTCGACAGCTCCCGAGCTGGCGAACATATCGCGCGGCTACGCAGGGCTCACGCCGAGCACGCGATGGTCGCCGCACTCGGTCGGGGCCCCGTGGGCCGTGTGCGGCGGCTGATCCTCGAACGACTGACCGAGACCGTCCGGCAGTACACCCGCTATCGGGAGAATCAACGCTACTTTCTGGACTACCTCATCACCCATATGCGGTCGCTGGTCATGGCACAGGGTCGGCGACTGGCAGAGAGCGGCGTCCTGGCCAGTCCCGAGGACGTGTTCCTGCTGACCAAAGACGAATTCACCACCCTCGCTGACGGCGGACCTGTCGACAGCGACCTGGCCACCACCGTGGACCGTCGCCGCGCCGACTACGCCATCTATCTGCGCCGGACACCGGCCACATTCCTCTTCGACGACGTCGAGGCCGAGATCGTCGACACCTCGCACGACGATGTGGATGTGCCTGTGGGGGCGCTGCGGGGAACCGGGATCAGCCGGGGAACCGCGCGCGGGACAGCTCGGATCGCGGCCTCGCTACGCGATCTGGGCAACGTACAAGCCGGTGACATCCTGATAGCACCGAATATCGACCCTGGATGGACCAGCGTCTTTCCCCTGCTCTCCGGTCTGGTGATCGAGACCGGGGGCATGCTGGCCCACGGGGCGATCCTGGCGCGTGAATACGGCATCCCGGCGGTGAGCGGCATCCGGGCTACCGCCGCGGGAGTGGTCAACGGCAGCGAAGTAGCCATTGACGGCAACTCGGGCCTCGTCTACCTCACCGTCTCCTCGGAATGACCCGTCTGAGGCGGGGCTACGCGATGGGCTGCCCTAGGAGAACAGGGTCGGCAGGGCCAGCGCGGAGTCGACGGCCAACGCGACGAACACCAGCGCAAGGTAATTGTTCGACTGCAGGAACAGCCGCAGCGGTTTGACCGGGTTACCGCGGCGCACCCCGGCGTGCAGCCGGTGCGCCATCACCAGGAACCACACTCCGGCCAGGGTGGCCACCGAGGCGTACAGCCAGCCGGTGGCGGGCACCAGGGCCAGCGTCGCGAGCACCGTCAACCAGGTGTAGATGACGATCTGCTTGGTCACCTGCTCTTCAGTGGCGACCACGGGCAGCATCGGCACACCGGCGGCGCGGTAGTCGTCCTTGTACTTCATCGCCAGCGCCCAGGTGTGCGGCGGTGTCCAGAAGAAGATGATCGCGAACATGACCAGCGCCTGCCAGCCGATCGTGCCGGTCACCGCCGACCAGCCGATCATCACCGGCATGCAGCCTGCCGCACCGCCCCACACCACGTTCTGCGAGGTGCGGCGCTTGAGCAGCAGGGTGTAGACGAGCACGTAGAACGCGATGGTCGCGGCGGCGAGATGCGCCGAGAGCATGTTGGTGGTCCACCACAGCCAGAAGAACGAGGCCACCGAGAGCGCCAGGCCGAACACCAGCGCATGGCTGCGCGGCACGGTGGCCCTGGCCAGCGGCCGGCGCTCGGTGCGCTTCATCAGCTTGTCGATGTCGGCGTCCGCCACGCAGTTCAGGGAGTTGGCTCCCGCGGCGGCCAGCATCCCGCCGAACAGGGTGTTGGCGATCAGCAGCGGGTCAACGGTGCCCCGGCCGGCCAGCAGCATGGCCGGGATCGTGGTGACCAGGAGAAGTTCGATGACCCGTGGCTTGGTCAGGGCCAAGTAGCCCAGCAGTCTGTCGCGGAACCGGACCGGCGCCCCTTCGACGAGGTGCACTTCGCGAACTCTCACGCAACTGACTCCTGACAACCGGCGGCGACGCCAACGATCTACTACAGGCGATGGTAGACCGAGGCACCCCTGCGCCGGAACTCAAGGGGCGATTCACGGCGATTTCACCGCCGCGAGGCAATCGAACGAGTAAATCTTCGTCTACTGGTAACGCTGCTGGCAGCGGCACTGTGCGGCAATCCGTCATCCGGCACTAGGGTGAAAGGAGGCCCAGCTTGCCAGCCAACCTGACGACGCCAGGAGTGAGTTAGTGACCACGCTCGACGAGATTTCCGCTTTGACCGAACCGCACCATCCCGAAGACTGGACCGAGGTCGACTCGCGTGCCGTCGACACGGTCCGGGTCCTGGCCGCCGATGCGGTGCAGAAGGTCGGCAACGGCCACCCCGGGACGGCGATGAGCCTGGCGCCGCTGGCCTACACGCTGTTCCAGCGGGTGATGCGCCACGACCCCAGCGACACCCACTGGCTCGGCCGCGACCGGTTCGTCCTGTCGTGCGGGCACAGCAGCCTGACGCTGTATCTGCAGCTGTACTTGGGCGGGTTCGGCCTGGAACTGTCCGATATCGAGTCGCTGCGCACCTGGGGCTCCAAGACCCCGGGGCACCCGGAATTCCGCCACACCCTCGGTGTGGAGATCACCACCGGACCGCTCGGGCAGGGCCTGGCATCGGCGGTCGGGATGGCGATGGCCGCCCGCTACGAACGCGGGCTGTTCGACCCGGACGCCCCGGCGGGCACCAGCCCGTTCGACCATTACATCTACGTGATCGCCTCCGACGGCGACATCGAGGAGGGCGTCACCAGTGAGGCGTCCTCGCTGGCGGGCACCCAGCAGCTCGGGAATCTGATCGTCTTCTACGACCGCAACCAGATCTCGATCGAGCACGACACGAACATCGCGCTGTCCGAGGACACTCTGGAGCGCTACCGGGCCTACGGCTGGCATGTCCAGGAAGTCGACGGGGGCGAGAACGTCGTCGGTATCGAGGCCGCGATCGCCGAGGCCAAGAAGGTCGCCGACAAGCCGTCGTTCATCGCGGTGCGCACCATCATCGGCTATCCGGCCCCGACCAAGATGAACACCGGCGGCGTGCACGGTTCGGCGCTCGGCGAGGAAGAAGTGGCCGCCACCAAGAAGGTGCTGGGCTTCGATCCGGACAAAACCTTCGAAGTCAGCGACGAGGTGATCACCCACACCCGCAAGTTGGTCGACCGCGGCCGCGAGGCGCACGAGAAGTGGCAGGGCGACTTCGACGCCTGGGCCGCGCGCGAGCCGGAACGCAAGGCGCTGCTGGACCGGCTGTTGGCCCAGGAGCTGCCCGAGGGCTGGGACGCCGACATCACCCATTGGGAGCCGGGTTCCAAACCGCTGGCCACCCGAGCGGCGTTCGGTCAGGTACTCAACGACGTCGCACCCAAGCTCCCCGAGCTGTGGGGCGGCTCGGCGGACCTCGCCGGCAGCAACAACACCACGATCAACGGCGTGAAATCGTTTGGCCCGCCGTCGATCTCGACCAAGGACTACACCGCCGACTGGTACGGCCGGGTGCTGCACTTCGGCATCCGCGAACACGCCATGGGCTCGATCCTGTCCGGCATCGTGCTGCACGGACCGACGCGGGCGTTCGGCGGGACGTTCCTGCAGTTCTCCGACTACATGCGCCCGGCGGTGCGGCTGGCCTCGCTGATGGACATCGACACCATCTACATCTGGACGCATGACTCGATCGGGCTCGGCGAGGACGGCCCGACGCACCAGCCGATCGAGCACCTCGCGGCGTTGCGGGCCATCCCGAAGCTGTCGGTGGTACGGCCCGGCGACCCGAACGAGACCGCCTATGCGTGGCGCTCGATCATCGCCCGCGGCAACGGCAGCGGCCCGGTTGGTTTCATCCTGACCCGTCAGGGCATCCCTGTTCTGGAGGGCACCAGCTCGGAGGGTGTCGCCCGCGGCGGCTACGTGCTGGGCGGCGGCAAGCCCGCCGATGACGCCGACGTGATCATCATCGCCACCGGATCGGAGCTTCAGCTGGCTGTCGAGGCGCAGAAGATCCTGGCGGAGAAGGACATTCGCGCCTACGTGGTGTCGATGCCCTGCGTGGAGTGGTTCGAGGCACAGCCGCAGGAGTACCGCGACAGCGTGCTGCCGCCGGATGTCTCGGCCCGCGTCGCGGTCGAGGCAGGTATCGCCCAGAGTTGGTACAAGTACGTCGGAGACACCGGCGAGATCGTCTCCATCGAGCACTACGGCGAATCCGCCGACGACAAGACGCTGTTCCGTGAGTTCGGCTTCACCCCCGAAGCCGTTGCGGCAGCCGCGGAACGCGCAATCGACAACTGACCGACGACTACACACAAGGAACCTGCCATGGCACAGAATCCCAACCTCGCGGCGCTGGCCGCCGCGGGCGTCTCCGTCTGGCTCGACGACCTGTCCCGGGACCGGTTGCGGAGCGGCAACCTCAAGGAACTGATCGACACCAAGAGTGTCGTCGGTGTCACCACCAACCCGTCGATCTTCCAGGCCGCCCTGTCCAAGGGCACCGCCTATGACGCGCAGGTGGCCGAGCTCGCCGAGCGTGGCGCCGACGTCGACGCGACGATCCGCACCGTCACCACCGACGACGTGCGGGAGGCGTGCGACGTTCTGCGTCCGCAGTGGGAGGCCTCCGACGGTGTCGACGGCCGGGTCTCCATCGAGGTCGATCCGCGTCTGGCCCACGACGCCGACAAGACCATCCTGCAGGCCATCGAGCTGTGGAAGATCGTCGACCGGCCCAACCTGCTGATCAAGATCCCGGCCACGGAGGCGGGCCTACCCGCGATCACCGCCGTTCTGGCCGAAGGCATTTCGGTGAACGTGACGCTGATCTTCTCAGTGGAGCGCCACCGCGCGGTCATGGACGCCTACCTCGCCGGCCTCGAGGCCGCGAAGCAGGCCGGCCACGACCTGAACACCATTCATTCCGTGGCGTCGTTCTTCGTCTCCCGGGTCGACACCGAGATCGACGCCCGCCTGGAGAAGATCGGTTCGCCGGAGGCGTTGGCACTGCGCGGCAAGGCCGGTGTCGCCAACGCCCGCCTCGCCTACGCGGCCTACGAGGAGGTGTTCGTCGGCGGCAAGCGGTTCGAGCCGCTCGCCGAGGCCGGTGCCTGGGTCCAGCGACCGCTGTGGGCGTCGACCGGGGTGAAGAACCCGGACTACTCCGACACCCTGTACGTGACCGAACTGGTCGCACCCAACACCGTGAACACGATGCCGGAGAAGACCCTCGACGCCGTCGCCGACCACGGCGTGGTCACCGGCGACACGATCACCGGTACCGCGCAGGCGGCGCAGAAGGTCTTCGACGACCTCGACGCCATCGGCATCGACATTCGCGACGTCTTCCTGACACTCGAGAACGAGGGCGTGGAGAAGTTCGAGAAGTCGTGGCAGGAACTGCTCGACGCGACACAGGGCCAGCTCGACGCCGCGAAATGAGCGACGACCAGCAGCCGGTCCCCGGAGTGGTTGCGCCCGCCCCGGCGGGGTGGCGCAACCCGCTTCGCGACAAGCGCGACAAGCGGATGCCCCGTATCGCCGGGCCGTGCGGGGTCGTCATCTTCGGTGTGACCGGCGATCTGGCGCGCAAGAAGCTGATGCCGGCGATCTACGACCTGGCCAACCGCGGGCTGCTACCACCGTCGTTCTCCCTGGTCGGTTTCGCCCGGCGGGACTGGGCCGACGAGGATTTCGGCAAGATCGTCTACGACGCCGTCAAAGAGCACGCCCGCACCCCGTTCCGCCAGGAGGTGTGGGACCGGCTCGCCGAGGGGATCCGGTTCGTCTGCGGGACATTCGACGATGACGCTGCTTTCGTCCGGCTTTCCGAAACGCTGGAGAAGCTCGACGTCGACCGCGGCACGGGTGGCAATCACGCCTTCTACCTGTCTATTCCGCCCAAGGCCTTCCCCCAGGTGTGCGAGCAGCTGAAGAAGTCCGGGCTGGCCCGCCAGCAGGAGGGCCGCTGGAGCCGGGTGGTCATCGAGAAGCCGTTCGGCCACGACCTGCAGAGCGCGATCGAACTGAACTCGTTGGTCAACAGCGTCTTTCCCGAGGAGTCGGTGTTCCGCATCGACCACTACCTCGGCAAGGAGACCGTGCAGAACATCCTGGCGCTGCGGTTCGCCAATGAGCTCTACGAGCCGATCTGGAACAGCCACTACGTCGACAGTGTCCAGATCACGATGGCCGAGGACATCGGCCTGGGCGGCCGGGGCGGCTACTACGACGGCATCGGCGCGGCGCGCGACGTGATCCAGAACCATCTACTGCAGCTGCTGGCGCTGACGGCGATGGAAGAACCGGTCAGCTTCCACCCCAGAGAGGTTCGGGCCGAGAAGATCAAGGTGCTCTCGGCCACCTCGCTGGCCCAGCCGCTGGATCAGACCACATCGCGCGGGCAGTACACTGCGGGATGGCAGGGGGGCGAGAAGGTGGTCGGGCTGCTCGACGAGGAGGGCTTCTCCAAGGACTCCACCACCGAGACGTTCGCGGCGATCACCCTCGACGTCGACACCAGACGGTGGGCAGGGGTGCCGTTCTACTTACGAACCGGAAAACGGTTGGGGCGCAGGGTCACCGAGATCGCACTGGTTTTCAAGCGGGCGCCGCACCTACCGTTCGACGCCACCATGACCGAGGAGCTCGGGCAGAACGCCCTGGTGATCCGCGTCCAGCCCGACGAGGGAATCACGTTGCGGTTCGGCTCCAAGGTGCCCGGCAGTGCGATGGAAGTGCGTGACGTCAACATGGACTTCTCCTACGGGTCGGCCTTTGCCGAGGACTCCCCGGAGGCCTACGAGCGGTTGATCCTCGATGTGCTGCTGGGCGAACCCTCACTGTTCCCCGGCAACGCCGAGGTCGAATTGTCTTGGGAGATATTGGATCCGGTGCTCGACTATTGGGCGTCACACGGTAAGCCGGATCCGTACGAGTCAGGCACCTGGGGCCCGGAGTCGTCCTTCGAGATGCTGCAGCGCTCTGGCCGGGAATGGAGGCGGCCATGATCGTCGATTTCCCTGCCACCACGACGAATGACCTCAACAAGCGGATCACCTCGCTGCGCGAGGAGGGCGGCGCGATCACGCTGGGCCGCGTCCTGACCCTGGTCGTCGCCCCGGACAGCCTCGATCAGGTCGAGGACGCGATCGAGGCGGCAGTGTCGGCGAGCCGCGAGCATCCCTGCCGCATCATCGTGGTGGTGCCCGACGACCGCCTGGCCGCCGAGCCACGCCTCGATGGCCAGTTGCGGGTGGGCGGCGACGCGGGTGCCGGCGAGGTTGTGGTGCTGAAGATCTCCGGACCGTTGTCGGCGCATGCCAGCAGCGTGGTGCTGCCGTTCCTGCTGCCAGACACCCCGGTGGTCGCCTGGTGGCCCGGGGCGGCGCCCGCCGTGCCCGCCCAGGATCCTCTGGGCCGCTTGGCCATTCGCCGAATCACCGACGCCACGGGAGCAGCAGATCCGCTGGCCTCGATCAAGAGCAGGCTCGCGGGCTACACCGATGGCGACACCGACCTGGCTTGGAGCCGGATCACCTACTGGCGGGCGCTGCTGGCCTCTGCCATCGACCAGCCGCCGTACGAGCCGGTGACCTCGGCCGTGGTGTCCGGCCTGGAAAGTGAACCGGCACTGGACATCCTGGCCGGCTGGCTGGCCAGCCGGATAGATGGCACCGTCACACGCACCACCGGCGAACTGAAGGTCCAACTGGTCCGGCCGTCGGAGACGGTGACACTGAGCCGCCCGCAGGACGGTGTCACCGCCACGCTGAGCCGCACGGCCCGGCCCCAGGCGCTGCTGCCGCTGCCACGCCGGGAGACCCGCGACTGTCTGGCCGAGGACCTGCGTCGTCTCGACGCGGACGAGATCTACCACGAGGCGCTGGCCGGCATCGACAACGTGAACTACTCGTGAGGGGCCTGACACCGACATGACCCGAATCGTCGAAACCTACCCCGACACCGACGCCCTGGTGGCCGCCGCCGGGGACCGGCTCGTCGGGGCGATCACCGGCGCCATCGCCGCCCGCGGGCGGGCCCTGATCGTGCTCACCGGCGGGGGCACCGGCATCGGGCTGCTCAAGCACGTCGGCGCCCACGACGACGACGTCGACTGGTCCAAGGTCCATCTGTTCTGGGGTGACGAGCGCTACGTGCCTGCCGACGACGACGAGCGAAATGCCAAGCAGGCCCGCGAAGCGCTCCTCGACCATGTTGCCATCCCGGCTGCCAACGTCCATCCGATGGCAGCCAGCGACAGCGAGTTCGGCGACGACCTCGACGCGGCAGCAGCCGACTATGCGAACGTCCTGGCCGCGATCGCCGAACCCGGCGAGCCGGCACCGGTTTTCGATGTCCATCTGCTCGGCATGGGCGGCGAGGGACACGTCAACTCGTTGTTCCCGCACTCGGCGGCCACCCTGGAGACGACACGTCTGGTGGTCGGTGTGGCCGACTCCCCCAAGCCGCCGCCGCGGCGCATCACGCTGACGTTGCCTGCGGTGCAGCGCTCGCGGGAGGTGTGGCTGGTGGTCTCCGGCGAGGCCAAGGCCGACGCAGTGGCCGAGGCGATCGGCGGTGCGCAACCGGCGGACATCCCGGCGGCAGGCGCGATCGGGCGCGAGGCGACGGTCTGGCTACTCGACGCCACGGCCGCGAGCAAGCTGACACACTGACCTGATGGTTGACAAGACGCCGCCGCCCCGAAGCGGCCGCGACCGGATCAAGACGCTCGCGCAGGCGGCGCTGAACGCCGATGTGACCGTCGATCAACTCGACACGATCCTGGTCGGCATGAGTGAGGCCCTCACCGATCTGAACAAGACGTTGAGCGGGATGAACGGCACCATGGAGTACTTCGAGGAAACCTTGGGCGTCTTCAACACCACCTTGACCAGGATCGACGAACTGGCACCGCGGCTCAACGCCGTCGTCGCGCGGATGGAGGGCGTCGTCGCGCGAGTGGAGCGGATCGTCGGAATCGGCGAAGCGGTGATGTCACCGCTGGCGGCGACCGAATCGGCGGTGCGCGGCATGGTCAACGCGGTGCGTCGCGCCGCCCACTGAGCGCTAGCCCGGCAGCTTCTCGACCTCGAGGCGACGGATGCGGTGGTGCCGGCCGAAGCCGTTGATCGCCGTCTCTGCCGCAGCCTCGGCCAGGTCGTGAACGACCCGGACGACATGGGTCGCGCCGAACAGAAGTGTCGGCAACTCGGGCACGTGGGCAAACTCCTCGCGAACCTTGCGCAGGTAACTACCGGTCAAGCTGATCGCGCTGACCCTGGCGGGAAGTTCCGGACCGCGAAAGGCGTGATAGTCGACGCCGAGCGGTAGGCCGACGGCCGCGGACGCGGTCTGGGCCGTGCACTGGTCCGCCACGGCGATCGTCGCCGCGTTGATACCGAAACACTGCAGCATGGATTCGGCCAAGGCGCGGGCCGATGCGTGTGGCGCTGCGACGAACAGCACGTGGGTCACAGTCAATGAGCCTCCGGTCAGCGATGCGACACCCAGCCGGCGACACCGGTGGCCGCTGAATGATGTCATAGTTCCGGCCCGGACAATACCCAAATATTGCCGATGTCGCGGCCCACCAAAAATGTTGTGTCTCAGGCGAAGAGCACCGAACGTAACCATGACACCCGGATGGCAGAATCTGGCAAACCTCGACCCGCCGGGGTCACCACCAGCCGTCGGCCGGATCGGCCACGCTCCAGTCGGCCAGAACCGGGGGTGGCACCAACGGGAGAGGGCCGATCAGCTCGGCTGTGTTGTCCATCGAGACCTCACCGGGTTGCGTCATACCGACTTCGACGGTGCCCGGCGGCCGCCGGTTCCGCGACGTTCGGCTAGCCGCTGTTGCGCAGGGCGGTCGCCAGGCCGCTCATGGTGAGCAGGATGCCGCGCTGCACCAGTTCGTCGGTGTCCCCGGAGCGGTATCGACGTAACAATTCCACCTGAAGGTGGTTCAGCGGTTCGAGGTAGGGAAACCGGTTGAACACCGACCGGGCCAGCGACGGGTTGTCGGCCAGCAGGTCGTCGTGGCCGGTGATCAGCTTGTGCATGCGGATGGTGCGGTCGTGTTCGGCCAGGATCTTGTCGAAGACCCGCTGCCGCAGTTCGGCGTCGGCGACCAGTTCGGAGTAGCGGGCCGCCAGCCCCATGTCGGCCTTGGCCAGCACCTGCGCCATGTTGGACAACACGGTGGCGAAGAACGGCCACTTGGCATAGAGGTCCTGCAGCACGTGGAGCCTGGACTCGTCGCCGGCGATCCACTCCTCGAAGGCGGTGCCGGTGCCATACCAGCCGGGCAGCATCACCCGCGACTGGCTCCAGGCCAGCACCCACGGAATCGCCCGGAGATCGGAGATCGACGTAGTGGGCTTGCGGGAGGTGGGGCGGCTGCCGATGTTGAGCGAGCCGATTTCGCTGACCGGGGTGGACTCCTTGAAGTACTCGACGAATCCCGGTGTCTCGTGGACCAATTCGGAGTATGCCCGTTGCGCGCGTGCGGCGAGGTCGTCGAGCACTTCGTAGGCGGGCCCGGCGGCGTCACCGAGACCCTCGACGTCGAGCAGTGTCGACTCCAGCGTCGCGGCCAGCAGCGTCTCCAGATTGCGGTGCGCGATGCGGGGTTCGGCGTACTTGGCGGCGATCACCTCACCCTGTTCGGTCAGCCGCAGCGAGCCGTTGACCGCGCCCGGCGGCTGGGCCAGGATGGCGTCGTAACTCGGCCCGCCGCCGCGTCCCACGGTGCCGCCGCGGCCGTGGAACAGCCGTAGGCGAATTCCGGTCTTGCGGGCGGATTCGACCAGGTCCAGCTCAGCCCGGTAGAGCGCCCAGTTGGCCGCGAGGTAGCCCCCGTCCTTGTTCGAGTCGGAGTAGCCGAGCATGACCTCCTGACTCTCGCCCCGGGCGTGCACCATCGCCCGGTACAGCGGCAGGTCGAGAATCGACTCCAGGATCGACGATCCGCGCTGCAGGTCGTCGATGGTCTCGAACAGCGGCACGATCCCGACGGGGGCGTACACCTGCTCCGACGAAACATCCAGCAGTCCTGCTTCTTTGAGCAGGATCGCCGCTTCGAGCATGTCTGATACCGACTGGCACATCGAGATGATGTAGTTGGGCACCGCCGCAGCGCCGAAGACCCGCACCGCCCGCGCTGCGGCGAACACGATGTCGAGCTCCTTGCGCGCGAGCTCGGACAGCTCGGCATCGTCGCGGATCAGCGGGCGGCGGGTGGCCAGCTCGGCGACCAGGAGCTCCACCCGCTCCGGCTCGGGCAGCGACGCGTAGTCCGCGTGCACGCCTGCCCACGCCAGCAGCTCGGCGACCACCTGCTCGTGCGTTTCGGAGTTCTGCCGCATGTCCAGCCCACTGAGGTGGAACCCGAAGGCGTCCACCGCGTCGCGAAGGCGCGCCAAGCGGTCATCGGCCAGCAGGCCACTTCCGTTGCGCCCCAGCGAATCACCGATGACGTCGAGATCGGCCAGCAGTTCCGCCGGTGTGCTGTAAGGCGGCAGCCCCAGGTCGAGAATGTGCTCGGGCTGGCGGTCGAGGATGTTCGCGGCGGTGGCGGTCAGCCGGGCGTGCACCACGCGCAACGCCCTGCGGTAGGGCTCGTCGGAGCGGGCCGGCTCGTCCAGTCCTGCAGCCAGCTCCTGCAGTTCGTCAGAGGTCTTGACCAGCCGGGCCGACATCGACAGCTCCTGCTCGAGCGAGGTCAGTTCGGCGAAGTAATGCGCCAGCGCGGTGTAGGCGGCGCTGCCGGTCGCCAGCCGCACGACGTCGGCGGTGACATTCGGATTACCGTCGCGGTCGCCGCCGATCCACGACCCCGGGCGCAGGATCGGCTCGGGCAGCAGCTCGGCGCCCGGCCACCGGGCGCGGAGCGCGTCGCGCACCTCGGCGTTGACCTTAGGGATCACCTCGAAGAATGCCGCCGGGTAGTAGCGCAGGCCGACTTCGATCTCGTCTTGAATCTTCAAGCGGGACAACCGGATCAGGGCCGTCTGCCAGAGCGTGAGGATCTGCAGCCGCAGCTCGGTTTCGACGGGCCGGCCGTCCTCTGTCTCGTCCTGGCCGTGCAGCCGCAGCCGCATGAGCTGCGTGATGCGGTGCTGGGTGTCGAACACCGTGCGCCTGCGGGTCTCCGTCGGGTGGGCGGTGATCACCGGCGAGACCAGCGCCCCGCGTAACGCCGCGGCGACGGTGTCGGCGTCGAGTTCGGCCGCCTCGAGCTTGCGGTAGGTGGCGGCCAGCGTGCTGTTCTGCGGCGGCTCCCCTTCCGCGACGTGAACGGCGCGGCGACGCTCCCGGTGGATGTCTTCGGCGACGTTGGCCAGCAGGGCGAAGTGGGTGAAGGCGCGGATGACCGGGATAGCCCGGTGGATGTCGATTCCGTCGAAGAGCCGGGCCAGTTCAGTGCGGTCGATCTCGGAGCGGCGGACCCGGAATGACTCCACCCTGGCCCGTTCGACGAGGTCGAAAACCTCCTCGCCGTTCTGTTCACGCACCGTGTCGCCGAGGATCGCGCCGAGCAGGCGGATGTCGCGGCGCATCGGTTCGGTGGCCTCCCGCCCGACCTGGGTGCGATGCACGGCACCGATCGGTTCGAGCGTCACATCAGAGACCTCTGCCATGTGTCCAGTATCGGCGCGGGGTGGCCAGCCCGCAGGACGAGGGGCGCCAGACCATCCACAGATCCCGATTCATCCACAGCCCGGCCGCTTGCCCGCCAAGTGGGAACATATGTTCGATAACGTGGGTTCATGACCGCGTGCGAACCGCTGACCGCCGAGGCGGTGCAGGAGGTGGTTCGCGCCGAGCTCGATGCGATCGAGGGTGCTTACACCCGGCTGCGGACGACATGTACTGACCTGGTGGGCAATGCTTTTCGGATCGAGATGGCCGAACGGCTGGAATATCAGCAGCGAACCAACCGGGGGCTGTCCTACCGGATGTTCGGCGAGATCGCCGAGCCGATGGACGGTCCTGACGACGGACGGCTACCCGTCGGGGTCAAGATGCGCGACGCGCTGGCCGCCCGGCTTCGGCTGACCGGCGGCGAGGTGCGCCGACGCTTCCGGGTCGCGGCACGGATCCGGCCCCGCCGATCGCTGACCGGGCCACCGCTCGCACCTGAACTGCCCGAGCTGGCCGCCGCGGTGCACGCGGGCGACGTCGGCGACGACCACATCAGCGCCGTCTGCCGGGCGCTGGACCTGTTGCCTGCGTCGGTGTCAGCCCGCGACAAGGAGAGGGCGGAGCGGGCGCTGGTACGCCATGCCCGCGAACAGGATTCACAGTTCGTCACCGTGGTCGGCGCGACGATCGCGGACTGCCTCAATCCCGACGGCAACTTCACCGACGAGGATCGCGCCCGGCGCCGCAGCCTGCGGCTGGGCCGCCAGGGCGCCGACGGGATGAGCCGACTGTCCGGCTGGCTCGACCCCGAGGCCCGCTCCTACCTGGAGGCGGTGATCGCGGCGGTGCGCCCCGGGCGCCATCAGCCCGACGGCGACGAGCGCGACACCCGAAGCTGCGAACAACGCGGCCACGACGCGCTGAAGCTGGCCCTGCGAGCGGCGATCGGGTCAGGTGCCCTGGGCAAGCATCGGGGAATGCCGGTGACCGTTGTCGTGACGACCACCCTGTCCGAACTCGACCAGGCCGCGCGTGCGGTCAACGATCCCGACGTGCCGATGCCGCCGCCGGCGCGGACCGGGGGAACCGGCCGGCTTCCGATGCGCGATCTGATCCGCATGGCCAGTGGGTCCGTCCACTATCTCGCGGTATTCGAGGACCACTCGGCACGACCGCTCTACCTTGGCCGTTCCAAACGCCTGGCAACGCCGGACCATCGGATCATCTGCCACGCCCGAGACGGCGGCTGCACCAAACCGAATTGCTTCGTGCGGGGATACGACTGCGAAGTGCATCACGCACGGGCCTGGCGAGCGGGCGGGCCGACCGATGCCGACAACCTGTACTTCGGCTGCTACGGCGACCACGACGCGGCGACCGACGGTGTGTACGACACGACGGTGACCGGGGACGGACGCATCGCGTGGTCGGACGGCACCGGTCCCCCGCGGGTCAACGAGGTCCACCACCCCGAGCGATTACTCGAAGACGGGGGCGACTCCCCGTGAGGCGGGGCAGGATCGCAGGTGTGCAGGGCGATTCGACGACGGTATTCATTGCGCGACGGGTCATCACGATGGATCCGGCGCATCCGGAGGCCACCGCGGTAGCCGTGGCCGGCGGCCGGATCGTCGCCGTCGGCGAGGTTGACGAACTACGCGGCTCCGGCGAGGTCGACGACGCGTTCGCCGATGCGATTGTCTGCCCAGGCCTGATCGACCAGCACCTGCATCCGATCCTCGGAGCGACGACGCTGACCACAGAGGTCATCGCCATCGAAGACTGGGACCTCCCGGGACGGAGCTGTCCGGCCGCGACGTCGCCGGAGAGCTACCGGGCTCGCCTCGCCGTGGCCCACCAGGGACTGGCCGATCCTGCCGAGTGGCTGTTCAGCTGGGGCTACCACAAACTCTGGCACGGGCCGCTGGACCGAGCGGCGCTCGACGCCATCAGCTCGACCCGCCCGATTGCGGTGTGGCAGCGCTCGTGCCACGAGTGGTTCCTCAACAGCGCCGCCATCGACGCGCTCGGCCTCACCGCCGCCGACATGGCCGACCAGGGCCCAGCCGGCGAGATGGTCGACTTCGATGGCGGGCACTGGTGGGAGATGGGGATGAATCTGCTCCTGACACGGCTGTCGCCGGTGTTCATGAATGCTGAGCGGCTCACCGCGGGGCTACGCCAGCTGGTGGACTACCTGCACCGCAACGGGGTCACCGCGATCAACGAGCCCGGCATCATGTGGGATATCGAACCGTGGCCGCTGTATCAGGAGCTCCTCGCGGACGACGAAACCCCTTTCCTGTCAACGTTTCTGGTTGACGCCCGTAGTCAGGCTGACTCGGGGCTTGATCCGGGTGATGCGGTGGCGGACGCCGAACGCCAAGTGGCTCGCGCCTCCGCGGGCAAGGTGCGGCTGCTTCCCAAACAGGTGAAGCTGTTCGCCGACGGCGCGATCATCAGCCAGCTGATGCAGATGCGCGACCCGTATCTCGACGACGCGGGCCACCCCGACCTGTGCCATCACGGCGAGTGGATGATGCAGCCCGACACCTTTCGCGCATTCGCGAAGGCCTACTGGCACGCCGACTGGCAACTGCACATCCACGTCAACGGTGACGCCGCGCTCGACCTTGTTCTCGACACCATTGCCGAATGTCAGGCCGCTCATCCTCGTGCCGATCACAGGACCGTCATAGTGCACTTCGCCAACTCGACAGAGGAACAGGTCGACCGCATCGCCGAGTTGGGCTGCATCGTCTCAGCCAACCCCTACTACCCCGTCGGCTTCGCCGACCAGTACGCCCGCCACGGACTCGGCCCCGGACGGGCCGACACGATGGTGCGTGCGGCATCGGTCCTTCGCCGCGGCATTCCCCTGTCGCTGCACTCCGACCTCCCTATGGGGCCTGCCGCGCCGCTGACGCTGGCCTGGTGCGCCGTCAATCGCCGGACGCCGGATGGGCGAATAGCCGGACCCGAACAGCGGATCTCGGTGCACGACGCGCTGCGGGGCGTCACGATCGAGGCCGCTTACTCGTGGCGGATGGAAGACCAGCTGGGCAGCATCACGGTGGGCAAGATGGCCAACTTCACGGTGCTCGCCGAGGACCCTTACGCAGTCAACCCGGGGGCGATCAACACGATCCCGGTGCTGGGGACCGTCTACGACGGCCGATGGTTTCCGGTCAGGAGTACTTGATCTGCAGCGCCATGCCGATGATGGACACCACCCAGATGCCGGTGACGAACAACGTCAGGCGGTCGAGGTTCTTCTCCACCACGGTAGAACCGGACAGGCTGGACTGCACGCCGCCGCCGAACAGGGTCGACAGGCCGCCACCCTTGGCGCGGTGCAACAGCACCAACAGGACCACCAGGACGCTGGTGACCACCAGGATGATCTGCAGGGTCAAAACCATGGCAGCCAGAATACCGGGTTCGCGCCTCGGTTACGGCAGCGGCCCGCCCGCAGCGATCGCCGAGAGGATTGCGAACTGCTCCCCATCCAGGGATGCACCCCCGACCAGGGCACCGTCGACGTCCTCCTGGGCGACGATCTCGCCGACGTTCTTGGCGTTGACGGAGCCGCCGTAGAGCACGCGTACACCCGCAGCGATCTGGGGAGTTGCGATGTTGGCCAGCTCAGCGCGGATCGCACTGCAGACCTCCTGCGCGTCGGCCGCGCTGGCCACCCGGCCGGTGCCGATCGCCCACACCGGCTCGTAGGCGATGACGACGTTGGTCAGCTGCTCATTAGTCAGCCCGGCCAGTGAGCCGCGCAGCTGCTCGACGTTGTACTCCACGTGATTGCCGGCCTCGCGCACGTCGAGGTGCTCGCCGATGCAGACGATCGGGATCAGGCCGTGCCGGAACGCCGCGGCGGCCTTGGCGGCCACCAGTGCGTCGTCCTCGTGGTGATAGGTGCGCCGCTCGGAGTGACCGACGACGGCGAACGTGCATCCCAGCTTTGCCAGGAACGCACCGCTGATGTCGCCGGTGTAGGCCCCCGAGTCGTGCTGCGACAGGTCCTGGGCTCCATAGGTCAACCGCAGCTTGTCGCCGTCGACAAGGGTCTGCACACTGCGCAGATCAGTGAACGGCGGGATAACCGTGACGTCGACCTTGTCGAAGTACTTGTCGGGCAACGAGAATGCGATCTTCTGGACAAGAGCGATGGCCTCGTAATGGTTGAGGTTCATCTTCCAGTTGCCGGCGATCAGCGGCTTACGGGACACAGGACTCCTAATTCAGAATCTCGATACCGGGCAGTGACTTGCCCTCAAGGTATTCCAGCGATGCGCCGCCGCCGGTGGAAATGTGCGAGAAGCCGTCCTCCGGCAGACCGAGCTGACGCACGGCCGCCGCCGAGTCGCCGCCGCCCACCACGCTGAACGCACCCTTCGCGGTGGCGCCGATGATGGCCTCGGCCACGCCCTTGGTCCCCGCAGAGAAGGCCGGGAACTCGAACACGCCCATCGGCCCGTTCCAGAAGATGGTGCGCGCGTTCGACAGCAGTGTGCTGAACCTCTTGACCGACTCCGGCCCGATGTCCAGGCCCATCTTGTCGGCCGGAATCTTGTCAGCCGCAACGGTTTCCGCCGGTGAGTCCGCAGCGAACGCCGCCGCCACGACGATGTCGACCGGCAGGTGGATCACGTCACCATAGGTTTCCAGCAGCTGACGGCAGGTGTCGATCATCTCTTCCTGGAGCAGCGAGCTTCCTACCGAAAGCCCTTGCGCAGCAAGGAATGTGAAGCACATGCCACCACCGATGATCAGGCTGTCGGCTTTGGTGGCCAGGTTCTCGATCACGGCGAGTTTGTCGGACACCTTCGAGCCGCCCAACACCACCGCATACGGCCGCTCGCCGGCGGAGGTGAGCTGCTCGAGGACCTTGACCTCGGCCGCCACCAGAGTGCCCGCATAGTGCGGCAACAGCGTCGCCACGTCGTACACCGAGGCCTGCTTGCGGTGCACGACCCCGAACCCGTCGGAGACGAACGCGCCGTCTTCCCCGACCAGTTCGACCAGCGCCTTGGCCAATGCCAGCCGTTCAGCGTCGTCCTTGCTGGTCTCGCGCGGGTCGAAGCGGATGTTCTCTAGCAGCAGCACATCACCGTCGGTGAGGCCTTCGGCGCGCGCCAGCGCGTCGGTGCCGACGACGTCACGAGCCAGCTGGACGTGGCGGCCCAGCTGCTCCCCCAGCGCCGCAGCGACCGGGGCCAGCGAGAGCTTCGGATCCGGCCCGCCCTTGGGCCGGCCCAAGTGCGCGGTCACGATGACCTTGGCACCGGCCTCGGCCAGCGCCTTCAACGTCGGCACCGAGGCGATTATGCGGCCCGGATCGGTGATCACACCGTCGTCGAGCGGGACGTTGAGGTCGGAGCGCACCAAGACGCCCCGACCCTCCACACCCTCGGCGAGCAGGTCGGAAAGAGTCTTGACAGTCATCGCTGTTAGAGCGACTTGCCGACCAGGCCGACGAGGTCGACCAGGCGGTTGGAGTAGCCCCACTCGTTGTCATACCAGGACACCACCTTGGCCTGGTTGTCGATGACCTTGGTCAGCTCGGAATCGAAGATCGAGCTGTGCGGGTCGGTGACGATGTCGCTGGACACGATCGGCGCCGCGTAGTACTTCAGGATGCCCTTGAGCTTGCCCTCGGCCGCGGCCTTGAGCGCCGCGTTGATGTCGGCCGCACTTGCGTGCTTGCTGAGCTCGACGGTCAGGTCGGTGACCGAGCCGGTGGGGATCGGCACCCGCAGCGCGTAGCCGTCCAGCTTGCCCTTCAGCTCGGGCAGCACCAACCCGATGGCCTTGGCGGCGCCGGTCGAGGTGGGCACGATGTTCACCGCGGCCGCGCGGGCACGGCGCAGATCCTTGTGCGGGCCGTCCTGCAGGTTCTGGTCGCCGGTGTAGGCGTGGATGGTGGTCATCAGACCGCGCACGATGCCGAACTCGTCGTTGACGACCTTGGCCAGCGGGCCGAGGCAGTTCGTGGTGCACGAGGCGTTGGAGATGACGTTCTGGCTGCCGTCGTACTTGTCGTCGTTGACGCCGATGACGATGGTGATGTCCTCGTCCTTGGCCGGCGCGGAGATGATGACCTTCTTTACACCCGACTCCAGGTGTCCGCGGGCCCGGGCGTCGTTGAAGATGCCCGTTGACTCGACCACGATGTCGACACCGAGGTCACCCCACGGGATAGCCGCCGGACCTTCCTTGACCTCGAACGCCTTGATCTTGGTGTTGCCGATGACGATGGTGTCCTCGCCCTCGAGGCTGACATCCTCCGGCAGCCGGCCCAGGATCGAGTCGAACTTCAGCAGGTGCGCGAGGGTGGTGTTGTCGGTGAGGTCGTTGACCGCCACGATCTCGATGTCTTTGGCTTTGCCTTCGGCTTGCTGCGTCGCCAGGGCCCGGTAGAAGTTGCGTCCGATGCGGCCGAAGCCGTTAACGCCAACCCGGATCGTCACGTCTGTCTCCTTGAGTCGCTTCCAGTGCTCGGGCTCAGCCTAGTAGCGACACCGACAGCGTGCGCGACCGGTTGCGATGTCCGTTCGATACGGCTCACGCGCCGGTCTGGTCGAGCCTGTCCGACCCGGTCCACCGCTGCCGGATCGACGGCAGCGTCCCGTCCCGTTCCAGGTCGGCCTGCGCCACGTTGATCCGCGCCAACAGTGCCGCGTCGCTGGTGGGTACGGCGATCGCGATCTTCTCGGCGGTGATCCCGCGCTGCACCACCTCGACGCCGGGCAGCGGCGCGACGACGTCGGTGAGCACCGGCGCCAGCTTCATGAAGGCATCGCAGCGTCCGGTGGTCAGGTCGCGCACGATGGTGCGGATACTGCTGTAGTCGTAGACCCGAACCCGGGCGGCTTTGCCTTCGGCGACAAGCCGGTTGGCGATCGGCTGGCTGGTGTTGCCCTGCTGAACACCGATCGTCAGCCCCTCGAGATCGTCGACCGAGTGCACCCCGGGCAGTCGGGAGGTGTCGACGGCCAGGGCTTGGCCCGAGATCAGGTAGGGATCGCAGAACGATGCTTTGAGCGCGCGGGAACCGGTGACGGTGGTGCCCGAGGTGACGCAGTCGAACTCGCCCGAATCCAGTGCATCGAAGATGCCGTTGAAATCGCGCCCCCGGTAGGCGATGAACTCCACAGCGCGGCCCAGCCTGTGGCCGATCGCCTCGATCAGATCGACGTCGAGGCCGCCGCGGCCGTCATCACCCGCCGAGTTGAACGGCGGATCGGGGAACGCCGCCCCGACGCGCAACACGCCTTCACCGCCGGTCATGGCGAAACCGTAACGAACCTCGCGCAGGATCGACAGCCGCTTCCGGCGACGCGTACCGTCGCGCACATGGCGATCACCCCGGACCTCGGCCCGGTCCGGAAACGCCTCGGGCAGGGCTTGTTCGCGATGGTTGCCGGACCGGACGGCCCGCAGAACCGCGACCGCATCCACAACACCCCGGGACCGCGCTGGTTCGCGGCCGACCGGCCCATCCGCCAGGTGCACGCCGACGCGTCGATGTTCGTCGGGGGCCTGCGCGCGCTGTTGCTGCAGTCGCTGCACCCGCTGGCGATGGCCGGTGTCGCCCAGCATTCCGACTACCGCGGCGACCCGTGGGGCCGGTTGCAGCGCACCAGCACGTTCCTGGCGGTCACCACGTTCGGTACCGCCGACGACGCCCAGCGGGCCGTCGACCGGGTGCGGGGAATCCACCGGCGGGTGCACGGCACCGCCGCCGACAGCCGGCCGTACCGTGCCGACGACCCGCATCTTCTGGAGTGGGTCCACATTGCCGAGGTGGACAGTTTCCTGCTGGCCCATCAGCTCTACGGCGCCGCCCCGCTCGACCAGAAGGGGCGCGACGGCTACGTCGCCGACACCGCCCGCACCGCCGAAGCACTCGGCGTCCCCAACCCGCCGCGCAACGAGGCCGAACTGGCCGAGCGCATCGCCGCGTTCCGCCCCGAGCTGCACAGCACCGAGGCCGCCCGCGACGCGGCCCGATTCCTACTTCTCACCCCGCCGCTGCCGCTCGTCGCGCGGATGCCCTACGGCGTACTGGCCGCGGCATCGGTGGCGATGCTGCCGGCGTGGGCGCGGCTGCCGCTGCGGCTGCCCTACCTGCCCCCGGTAGAGGCCACCGGGATTCGCTTCGCCGGCCGCGCACTGGTGGGCACGATTCGCTGGGCCCTTGCCGCAAACCAGCCGGAAGTGACTGCAGCCGAACAGCTTTCGAGCTGACGCTCAGGCGTCTTCGAGCAGGTCCGGGGTGACCGCCGACTCGGTGTCGGGGATCCCGTCCTGCTTGGCCTTGCGGTCTGCCATCGATAGCAGTCGTCGAATACGTCCTGCCACAGCATCTTTGGTCATCGGCGGATCGGCCAGTCGGCCGAGTTCCTCTAGCGAGGCCTGCCGGTGTTCGACCCTCAGCCGGCCCGCCGCGGCCAGGTGCTCCGGCACCGTGTCGGCCAGGATTTCCAGTGCCCGCTCGACGCGGGCGGCGGCGGCCACCGCGGCGCGTGCCGAGCGACGAAGGTTGGCATCGTCGAAGTTGGCCAGCCGGTTCGCCGTGGCGCGCACCTCGCGGCGCATCCGGCGCTCCTCCCAGATCAACCGGGTGTCCTGGGCGCCCATCCGGGTCAACAACGCACCGATGGCGTCGCCGTCGCGCACCACGACCCGGTCGGTTCCGCGCACCTCGCGGGCTTTGGCGCTGACACCCAGGCGCCGCGCGGCCCCGACGAGTGCCAGTGCGGCCTCGGGTCCCGGGCAGCTGACTTCCAGCGCCGACGAGCGGCCGGGCTCGGTCAACGATCCGTGCGCCAGAAACGCTCCGCGCCAGGCCGCCTCGGCGTCGCCGACGCTGCCGCCGACCACTTGGGCGGGCAGGCCACGCACCGGACGGCCGCGCATGTCCAGCAGACCGGTCTGCCGGGCCAGCGCCTCACCGTCTTTAGCAACGCGAACCAGATAGCGGGTGCTCTTGCGGATACCGCTGGCCGAAAGAACGTGCACCACCGCGTTATAGCCGTAGAGGTCGTAGATGTCCTTACGCAGGCGCCGGGCGATGATGCCCAGATCCACTTCGGCTTCCACGACCACCCGGCCGGCGACGATGTGCAGTCCGCCGGCGAACCTCAGCAGCGAAGCCACCTCGGCCCGGCGAGCGCTTACGGAGTTGACCACCAGCCGGCTCAGTTCGTCCTTCACCTCGGCAGTCATCGCCACGGGTCGTCACCTCTCGGTACGTTTTCACTCGTTCCCTCCACCCCGTCCCCCTGTCGCGGCACCCCGGCTCGCATGGGGGCAGCGGCAGGAAGCGTCTGTGTCGCGGGAACGGTTCCCCGTGTGCGCACAACTTCGAGCGCTGCGGCCAGCTTCGCCGGGTCATGTAAAGGTGTACCAGGTCTGGACACGTCGGCAAACTGAACTGACGCTTCTATCAAGCTCGCGGTGCGGCGAAGTTGCTCACGTTCGCGGTCCGACGGCACCGAAGCGGCGTCCACGACGATCTCGTGCACCGCGAAGCCCGGGGCGTGCTGGGCCAGCACGTGCAGATGGCGCTCGGCCGAGAAGCCCGCGGTCTCCCCCGGCTCGGCGGCCAGGTTCAGCACCACGGCGCGGCGCGCGGTGGTGGCCTTCAGCGCCGCGGCCAGACCAGGGACCAACACATGCGGGATGACGCTGGTGAACCAGGAGCCCGGTCCGAGCACCACGAGGTCGGCGGCCATGATCGCGTCGACAGCCTGCCGGGTGGCCGGCGGATCACCGGGCAGCAGGCGCACCCGGCGCACCTTGCCCGGCGTGGTGGCCACGGCGACCTGACCCCGAATCACCCGGCTCATCCGGGGATCGCCTTCCAGCCCGGCGACGTCAGCCTCGATCTGCAGCGCGATGGGACACATCGGCAGCACCCGCCCCTTGACCCCGAGTACCCGGCCGAGTTCGTCGAGCGCGGCCACGGGATCGGCGAGCACCTCGTTGAGCCCGGCGAGGATGAGGTTGCCGATCGGATGGCCGGCAAGGGCACCGCTGCCGCCGAACCGGTGCTGGATGATGGTGGCCCATAGTCGGCCGTGCGGACTGTCAGAAGCCAAGGCGGCCAACGCCATTCGCAGATCACCCGGGGGCACCACATCGAGCTCGCTGCGCAGCCGCCCCGACGAACCACCGTCGTCGGCGACGGTGACCACCGCCGTCACGTGCGGGGTGATACGACGCGCCGCCGACAGGGTCGCGTACAGGCCGTGTCCGCCGCCGAGCGCGACGATGCGAGGGCTGACCTCGCCGGTCGTCACACTCATTCGCGTCCCAGATCCCGGTGCAGGACCCGGACCGAGAGTTGCCGGTTGTCGTCGAGCAGGCCCGCCAATGCCTCGGCCATGGCGACGCTGCGATGTTTACCACCCGTGCAGCCGATCGCCACCGTCATGTATCGCTTCCCTTCTCGGCTGTAGCCGTCGACGACGAGCTCCAGCAGCTGATGGTAGGTCTGCAGGAACTCCGAGGCGCCCGCTTGGCTCAACACGTAATCGCGGACCGCCGGATGCTGACCGGTCTGCGGGCGCAACTCGTCGACCCAGTGCGGGTTCGGCAGAAACCGGACGTCCATCACCATGTCGGCGTCCATCGGCAGGCCGTACTTGAAACCGAACGATTCGACGGTGACGCTGGTCTGGGCGATCGTCTCACCCCCGAACGCCCGCTCGATGCTCTCCCGCAACGCCCGCACCGACAGCGTCGAGGTGTCGATCACCAGGTCGGCGGTCGCGCGCACCGGGGCCAGCATGGTCCGCTCGGCGGCGATGCCCTCAGCCAGAGTCTGGTTGCCCTGCAGCGGATGGCTGCGCCGGTTGTTCTCGTACCGGCGCACGAGGATGTCGTCGGAAGCTTCCATGAACAGGACCCGCGGATGGATCCCGCGGGTGGCAAGTTCGTTGCGGACCCAGTCCAGATCGCCGGTGAAGCCACGGGAACGCACGTCCATGACGACAGCGAGCTGGGTGATCCGCGACCCTGCAGCCAGCCCCAGGTCGACCATCCGCGCGATGAGCTCCGGGGGCAGGTTGTCGGCCACATACCAGCCAAGGTCCTCGAGGACCTTGGCGGCAGTTCCCCGCCCGGCGCCGGACAGGCCCGTCACCAGCACTACGTCGATACCCGCATCGGGTTCGGCCACCACCGGGATCCGCCTGTCTTCAGCTGTGTCGTCTTCGGTCATCGCGATGCCTGTTGCGCAGTCCGATCATCGTCGACCGGGTCGGTGGTTGCAGCCGATACCGGCGAATCCACCGACACCCCTAGCGCTTCCAGTACCGCCGCTGCAGTGGTGGCCCCGATACCCGGCACCGCGGTGATCTCGTCGACCGTGGCCTGACGCAACCGGGCCAGCGATCCGAAGTGGGTGACCAGCGCCTTGCGGCGAGCCTCGCCCAAGCCGCGCACCGAGTCCAGCGCCGAGGCCGTCATCCGCTTGGAGCGCTTGCTGCGGTGGTAGGTGATCGCGAAACGGTGCGCCTCGTCGCGGACCCGCTGCAGCAGATACAGACCCTCGCTGTTGCGCGGCATGATCAGCGGGTCTGCTTCGGCCGGCACCCACACCTCCTCGAGCCGCTTGGCCAGCCCGATCACCGCGACGTCGTCGACGCCGAGTTCGTCGAGCACCGCCTGCGCCGCATTGACCTGCGGGGCGCCGCCGTCCACGACATAGAGGTTGGGCGGATAGGCGAACTTGCGGGACTTGCCTTCTGCGGTCATCTGGTCGGGGTCCTGTTGGTCGTGCACGTGGCGCAGGAACCGGCGGCGGGTTACCTCGGCGATGGAGGCGACGTCATCGGAACGCCCCTCCCCCGCAGCTTCCTTGATGGCGAAGTGCCGGTAGTCCGATTTGCGAGGCAGCCCGTCTTCGAACACCACCAGCGATGCCACCACATCAGTGCCCTGCACGTGGCTGATGTCGACACACTCGATACGCAGCGGCGCCGCGGCCAACCCGAGGGATTCCTGAATGTTCTGCAAGGCAGCCGATCTCGCGGTGAAGTCCCCGGCCCGCTTGAGCTTGTGCTGCTGCAGCGCATCCTGGGCATTGCGGTGCACCGTCTCGGCGAGTGCCTTCTTGTCGCCGCGCTGCGGCACCCGCAACGTCACCCGCGACCCGCGCAGCCCGGACAGCCAGTCGGCCAGCTCCCCGGCGTTGGGCGGAAGACACGGCACCAGCACCTCCCGCGGGACCGGGTTGGTGGATTCGTCTGCAGCACTGCCTAATTCGGCCTGATCGCCGTAGAACTGGGCGAGGAACTGCTCGACCAGCTGCGCCTCGGCGGAGTCGCCGGGGTCGCCCGGCTTCTCGACGACCCAGCCGCGCTGCCCGCGGACCCGCCCGCCACGGACGTGGAACACCTGGACCGCCGCTTCCAGATCGTCGTCAGCGAACGCGACAACGTCGGCATCGGTGCCGTCGCCGAACACCACAGCCTGCTTCTCCAGCGCGCGCTTGAGCGCACCGATGTCGTCGCGCAACCGCGCGGCGCGTTCGAAGTCCAGCTCGGCGGCCGCGGCGTTCATCTGATGCTCGAGTTCCCGGGCGAACCGGTCGGTCTTGCCCGACAGGAAGTCGCAGAAGTCGGCGACGATCTTGCGGTGCTCCTCGGCGCTGACCTGCCCGACGCACGGCGCCGAGCACTTGTCGATGTAGCCCAGCAGGCAGGGCCTGCCGATCTGGTTGTGCCGCTTGAACACTCCCGCCGAACAGGTGCGGGCCGGGAACACCCGGGTGAGAAGGTCGAGAGTCTCCCGGATGGCCCAGGCGTGCGAGTAGGGCCCGAAGTAGCGGACGCCCTTGCGGCGCGGGCCGCGGTAGACGAACAGCCGCGGATACTCCTCGTTGAGGGTCACCGCCAGCACCGGATAGGACTTGTCGTCGCGGTAGCGGACGTTGAACCGCGGGTCGAACTCCTTGATCCAGTTGTATTCCAGCTGCAGGGCCTCGACTTCGGTGGTGACCACCGTCCACTCCACCTTGGCCGCGGTGGTCACCATCTGCCGGGTTCGCGGATGCAGGCTGGACAGGTCGGCGAAGTAGGACGTCAGGCGGCTGCGCAGGCTCTTGGCCTTGCCGACGTAGATAACCCGTCCGTGCGGGTCCCGGAATCGGTAGACACCCGGCTCGACGGGAATCGATCCGGGCGCCGGGCGGTACGTCGCGGGATCGGGCACGTTCTCAGGTTAGTACCGTCGAGGGCGTGCCCACGGCGCGCATCACCCGCCTCACCGAGTCGGACTGGGAGCAATTCGCTCAGCTCCGGTTGCGGGCGCTGGCCGACGCGCTGGGCACCTCCGATGAGCAGTACCTGAGCGAGTCGGCGATGTCGGCGCCGCAGTGGCGCCAGCGGTTGCGCGAGCACGCCCAGTTCGTCGCGGTCGTCGCGGAACGGCCGGCGGGCCTGATCGCCGCCCACGTGGCCAGTCCCGGCACCGTGTACCTGTACTCGCTGTGGCTGGACCCGCGGGTGCGTGGCCGCGGCCTGAGCCGCGAGCTCGTCGCGGCCGCGCTGAACTGGGCCCGCCGCTGCGGTGCGCGCGCGGTGACGCTGCGGATGGCGCGCGACAACGTGGTGGCCCGTTCGGTCTACGAGGGCTTCGGATTCGTCGAGATCGGTGACGGTTGCCGCACCGAGGTGGCGATGCGACTCAGGCTGGCGTGACGCCGTTGCGATAGGTCGCCATCAGGGAGCGCATGGCCTCCATCGCCTCGACGGCCCGCTCGCCGTCGACCGCCTGGATGGCCACCACCGGGATGTACTCGTAGGCGGCGAGGTCCACACGCGCCCAGCGGGACCCCTCGGGGAAGCTGACGTCGACCACTTCGTCCCAGGGCACTACACGTTCCAGCAGAAGGTTGCGCACCGCGATTCCGGCAGGGCCGACCCGCACCCGCGGCATCGCCAGCAGCAGGATCGCCGCACCCAGAACCACGCCGAGGGTTGCGACGGCCACCTGGTCGGCGGGCTGGATGAACGCTCCGGTGAACTTGATTTTGTACAGCAGCCCGACGATGATGCCGGCCACCGCGACGACGAACGCCGCGACGACGGCGACGATCCGGATGAGTCGTGGCCGCAGCACGACATCCCACTCGGTCGTGGATCCGGTCATGCTCCGCGCAGATGGCGCAGTGTCAACGCCGTCGACAGCGCGGCGGCCGCCGCCTGGGCGCCCTTGTCCTCGGCCGAATCGGGCAGCCCGGCCCGATCGAGGGCCTGCTCCTCGTTGTCGGTGGTGAGCACGCCGTTGGCCACCGGCGTCGAGGCGTCCAGCGAGACCCTCGTCAGGCCCTGCGTGACCGCGTCACACACATAGTCGAAATGCGGTGTCTGGCCGCGGATCACCACACCGAGGGCGACCACCGCGTCATGGGTGCGCGCGAGTTCCTGTGCTACGACCGGGATCTCGATGGCTCCGAGTACCCGCACCACTGTCGGCTCGGCGATACCGGAGTCGTCGGCGACGCGGCGGGCGCCGTCGAGCAGAGCGTTGCAGATCTTTCCGTGCCAGGTGCTGGCCACGATCGCCAGCGACACCTGGGAGGCGTCCATCTCCGGAAGGTCCGGAATGCCTGCGCCCCCGCTCATTTGGCGGCGCTCACAGGGCTCCGCCCAAGTCGCCGGGCAGTCGCACTGCTTCGTCGTAGTCGTCGAGACCGGTCAGGTCGTGGCCCATCCGGTCGCGCTTGGTCATCAGATAGCGGATGTTCTCGGCGTTGGCGCGCACCGGCAACGGCACCCGCTCGATGATGTTCAGCCCGTAGCCGTCCAGGCCCACCCGTTTGGCCGGGTTGTTGGTGAGCAGCCGCATCGAGCGCACACCGAGGTCGACGAGGATCTGGGCGCCGATGCCGTAGTCGCGGGCGTCGGCGGGCAGGCCGAGTTCGAGGTTGGCGTCGACGGTGTCGGCGCCGGCATCCTGCAGCTGGTAGGCCTGCAGCTTGTGCATCAGCCCGATGCCGCGGCCTTCGTGGCCGCGCATATAGAGCACGATTCCGCGGCCCTCGCGGGCCACCATCGCCAGCGCGGCGTCCAGCTGCGGCCCGCAGTCGCATCGGCGCGAACCGAACACGTCCCCGGTGAGACACTCCGAGTGGACCCGCACCAGCACGTCGTGGCCGTCGTTCTCCGGGCCGGCGATGTCGCCGCGCACCAAGGCGACGTGCTCGACCTCTTCGTAGACGCTGGAGTAGCCCACTGCGCGGAACTCACCGTGGCGGGTGGGGATGCGCGCCTCGGCGATCCGCTCGATGTGCTTCTCGTGCTTGCGACGCCATTCAATGAGGTCGGCGATCGAGATCAGGGCCAGATCGTGCTCGTCGGCGAAGACGCGCAGCTCGTCGGTCTGGGCCATCGCGCCTTCGTCCTTCTGGCTGACGATCTCGCAGATCGCCCCCGCCGGCTGCAGGCCGGCCATCCGGGCCAGGTCCACAGCGGCCTCGGTGTGACCCGGGCGGCGCAACACCCCGCCGTCCTTGGCGCGCAATGGGACGACGTGGCCGGGCTTGGTGAAGTCCTGGGCAACGCTGGAAGGATCAGCAAGCAGCCTCATGGTGGTGGCCCGATCAGAGGCCGAAATACCAGTTCCCACACCGTTTTTCGCATCCACGGTGACGGTGTAGGCGGTGCCGTGCTTGTCCTGGTTGACTGCGTACATCGGCAGCAGACCCAGACGGTCGCAGATGTCGCCGTCCAGAGGCACACACAGGTAGCCCGAGGTGTAACGGACCATGAACGCCACCAGCTCGGGGGTGGCCTTCTCGGCGGCGAAGATCAGATCGCCCTCGTTCTCGCGGTCCTCGTCATCGATGACGACGACGGCCTTGCCCGCCGCGATATCGGCAACCGCCCGTTCGACGGTGTCCAGCCTCGTCATCCTCGCCGCCTGCCCTCTGCCCTGATTCTGCTGCACACAGTATGAACCACGAGTGGACCCGAGTTATTGCCCGTCCTTGTCAACGGTCCGCTTAGTCGACTGCCGGCGGTCTCGGGCCTGAATATGCGCAGGCCAGACGCGCGATGTGACGTACGCGACAGGATGGATCAGACCTGCTTCTGGCCCGGCGTGCTGGTCACCACGCCGTTGGAGGTCCTCCAGTACCCGTCGTAGACGGTGATGGTAAAGCCGGAGAACTTGGTGAGGGCGGCGGTGCCGAGGTTGAGGCTGCCGGTCAGGGAGTCCCCGGTGGAGACGATGTAGCCCGAGCCGGGGTTGGCGTCACTGGGCGGGGCGCTGAGTTTCGTGGTCGAGATCGTCTCGCCATCGGGATCGGTCGCCTTTATGGATGTCCAGCTGTTGCCGACCTTGACGGCGCTCGTAGTCGGGTCCCTGTTTTCGGCGTAGATCGGGATGACCACCATGACGGTGCTGGTGCCGCCGTAGCCGTCGGTGACGGTGAAGTTGAACCAGTCCGTCTTTTGCGCTGCGGTAGCCCCCATCTTGGCCGCGGCGTGGAAGTAGGCCGCGCTCTGGCTGATCGAGTACGACATGGTGCCGTTGGAGTTGACGGTCACGGTGCCGCCGTTGGCGGTGGCGATGGTGCCGCCGCTGGCCAGGGCGAAGGTCGTGCCGGTGCCATCGAACTTGTTGTTGATCAGCAGTGAGTCGGAGTCGGCGTCGCTGGCGACGAACGATAGGCCGGTGATCGTCTGAACTCCGGCCGCGTTGGGGTTGGTCTTGGATCCCGGACCGGACAGCGTGACCGTCCCGGAGCTGCCGTTGACCGTCGCCACAGGCGCACTGTTGCTCACCGTCGGGGCGACGTTGATCGTGGCGATGATCACCGACTTGCCAGTGGCGTCGGTGGCCTTGATGGTGAACGAATCGTTCGGTGTCGTGGTGTGACCAAGGCCGGAAGTACGCGTGTAGGTGTAGGTGCCGTCAGCGTTGACCACCACGGTGCCCTTCGACGGGCCGGTTCCCAGGCTGTAGGTCAGCCCCAGTCCGGTGTCGCCGGCCGGGACGTTCAGCGAACCGCTCGTGGAACCGGGCACGCCGTTGGTGTTGGTCTGCGGCGACGGCGTGCTCAGCCCGCTCAGCGTGACCGTCGCCGTGGTGAGGCCACCATGACCGTCATCAGCCTGCACCTGGAACGAATCCGAGCTGACCCCCACCTTCGGGACATAGGTGAACGAGGTGCCGCTCATCGTGACGATGCCGCCGTTGGTCGTGTAAGCCGAGCCGCCGCTGGTGTTGAGCAGGCGGTAGGTCACGGTGTCGCCGTCACCGTCAGAGGCACCCGAGATGGTGCCGCGCACTACGCCAAGGCCGCTGGTGCTCGAGCTTGCGATACTTCCGCTCAACGTCGGGGCCGCGTTCTGCTTCTCGATCGGGATCGCATAGGTGGCGTTGGTGGTGCCGCCGAACGCGTCGCTGATCGCGACGGTGAACGTGTCACCGGGGTCGCCGACCACAGCGTGGTCGTGCCAGTAGCTGTCCGAGACCCCGAACCACGCATACTTCTGCAACGAGTATGTGAACGACCCGTTGGCGGCCACGGTGATGGTCCCACCGTTGGCGGTGTTGTAGGTGCCTGCAGCCCATGTGACCGAATCACCTTCGGCATCAAGGGCTTTCAGTGTTCCCGACGTGCTCTGCTTGTCGTACGGACCCACAATCCGATCCAGCGACGAACTGGCCACGGTCACACCGTTACCCACCGGTGCGGTGTTGGCCACCGTCGGAGCGACGTTGATCGTGGCGATGACCACAGACTTACCGGTGGCGTCGGTGGCATTGATGGTGAACGAATCGTTCGGGGTCGTGGTGTGGCCCAGCCCGGCAGTACGCGTGTAGGTGTAGGTGCCGTCGGCGTTGACCACCACGGTGCCCTTCGACGGGCCGGTACCCAGGCTGTAGGTCAGCCCCAGACCGGTATCGCCGGCCGGGACGTTCAGCGAACCGTTGGTGACGCCGCCGGCCGCGTTGGTGTTGGTCTGCGGCGACGGCGTGCCCAGCCCGCTCAGCGTGACCGTCGCCGTGGTGACCCCACCATGACCGTCATCAGCCTGCACCTGGAACGAATCCGAGCTGACCCCCACCTTCGGGACATAGGTGAACGACGTGCCACTCATCGTCACGATGCCGCCGTTAGTGCCGTACGCCGAGCCGCCGCTGGTGTTGAGCAGGCGGTAAGTCACGGTGTCGCCGTCACCGTCAGAGGCACTCGAGATACTGCCGCGCACCACACCCAGACCACTCGTGCTCGAACTGGCGACCCCACCGCTCAACGTCGGCGCCTTGTTGAGCGATGCGATCGGGACCGCGTACGTCACCGCGGTGGTACCACCGAAGTCGTCACTGACGTTGACCGTGAACGTATCGGTCGCTCCGACAACGTGGTGCCAGTAGGGATCGTGGGTGTGGATCAGCGCCCCGTCGTCGTATGCGTCCTTTTCCATCGTGTAACTGAACGTGCCGTCAGCATTGACCGTGACAGAACCACCGTTGGTCGTGGTGTACGTACCACTGGCAAAATGCACCGCGTCGTTATTGGGGTCCGTCGCGTGAAGCGTGCCGGTCGTCTGCTGGATGTCGGACCAGTTGAGAACTCCGACACTGGTGTAGACCGGCGCACCGACGGGCGAGTCGGTGGTGAGCCCGGCACCCACCGGCGCACTGTTGGCGATGCCCGGGTTGACGGCGAAGCTCATGCTGACCGTGCGGCCGTTGGCATCGGTGGCGATCACCGTCACCACGTCACCGGGTGTCACCGTATGGCCCAAATTCGGGTCACGGGCGTAGGTGAAGGCGCCGGTGGCCGCGTTCCACGACGTGACGGTGCCCTTCGACGGGGCGGCGCCCAGCGTGTAGGTGAACATTCCGGTATCGAGGACGGGCGTCGGCACCGACCCTGTCACCACGTTCTGCGTCGACGTATTGATGTTGGCTGGGGTGAGCGAGGTGGTGTTGGGCACCGTGACCGTCGTGATTGTGCTGCCGCCGTGGGCGTCGGTCATCTGCACCTGGAAGGACTGCGTGGCGCCGGCCGTCGACGTCGAGACGTAGGTGAAGGTTCCGTCTGATTTGAGGGTGACGATGCCGCCGTTGTTGGCGCCGTTCTTGGTGTAGGCGGAGTTGCCGGTCAGGCCGTTGACCGACGAGCCGACGAGCGAATAGGTCAGCTGGTCACCGTCGGAGTCGCTGCCGCCGACGCTGCCGCGCACCACGCCCAAACCGTCGGCGGCGCCCGTGGTCGGGGACGCCGTGGGGTTGGCGTTCGTCCCGCCGACGATCTGAATCTTCTGGGTGACCAGGTAATTCTGGCCGTCAGCGCCCTTCACGGTTACCTGCACCGTGTCGTATCTGTCGTCCGGGTTGTCCGAGGTGGCCGCGTGGAAGTACGCGGAACTGGGAAGGGTCTGGGTGTAGGAGAAGCCACCGCCAGCGCTGTTGATCGTGACCAGGGCACCCCAGGCGGATGTGTAGGTGTTCCCGGCGGCCGGCGAATAGCTCGCCGCATTGCCGTTCTGATCGACCGCGTGGAAGCTTCCGTACGCGTACTCGGAACCCGCAACCTTGCTCGGGTAGCCGGAGTTGTAGGTCGTGCTCGTGGTGAAACTCGTGCCCGGCAACGGCGTATTGGCGACGGTGAGGATCTTGATCTTGAAGGTGAGTGTGTAGGGGGCGCCGTCCGCGGACGTCACCGGAATGTTGACGGTGTCGTACTGGCCGGCCGCGCCAGCCGCAAAGAACGCCGGTCCCGGAAGCGTATTCGTGTACGAGTACCCACCGTCGGCGTTGTTGATCGTGACCTGAGCACCCCAGGCCGAGGTATAGGTCCCACCCTGAGACACCCCGAAGAAGTTGACCGGCCGACCGGCCTGATCGACCACATGGAACGTGCCGTACGCGTACTCGGAAGCCGTCTCGGGCGTCAAACCAGCTGTCTGGAGGCCATTCTCGTAGGTCGTGCTGGTCGTGTACGTCTGCAGCGCGGCCATCTCCTGGAAGCGCTTGTAGATCCCGACCAGCGCGACGTAGGTGACGATCGTGAACGGGTTCACCTGATCGGCGGTCCACGTGGGCAGCGTGATGTTCCACGCGCGTTCCGGGTGACTGAAAGCGCCGCCGTCGCCGAAGCCGACGGACAGCGCGATCGCGGTCATGTCCACACTGTCAGCGCCGGTGGTCGCTTTGACGACGTCCTTCTCGATCTGGACCGGGTCGTAGACGCCGTTGAGCATGTCTTGGAGCACCGTGGCCGTGCCGACCACCGCCGCACCCATGATCTTGTACGCCGTGATGATGCCGAAGGTGCCCGCCCCGGAGTCGATCGTGAATGGCGGCACAATCCGGTTTAGGAAATCGCCCCAGGCATTAAGGGTGTTCGTGAACGTGTAATTAGGGATCGCGGACTGGAAGAACATGCCGAAGATGCCCAGCAGGTCATTGACCCACCTCGCCGGACTCCCTGCGATCGCGTTGTCGATCAGGTTCTGTAACTGAGCGGTGGCCTGGTCGAGTGTCTGGTCCACTTGGTTGTTCGTGATGTCGACGAACTTTCCCGGCGTACCGGGCCAGCCTGCGAGCCGATTGACCGCCCACGTCAGAACACCTTGGAAGTACCACTCGGCCGTCCCGACCGCCGGTGTCGCGGCGGCAGCTGGCGCCGCGGCGGCAGCCGCCGTGACACTGGCAGTGGCAGTGGCAGTGGCAGCGGCGGTGGTGGTGGCCTGTGGTGTGGCGAGATGATAAAGCCCAGCAGCGATCGGCTGGCCGACCACCGGGATCATCCCGATGAGATCCCTTGTGACATCGCCGATTTCGTCGACAACGTCGACTCCGTCACGGTTGAGCACCGCGGTGCCCAACTCTGCGAGGTCGCCGAGAAGACTGATGGCATTGATCACGGGCGCCAGAACGATGTTCACCAGGTTTGTCGGCTGGAGGCTGAACTGCATTGCCTCGTGCTGAGATTCGACCGACGTGTTGCCGTTGTACGCGGCAGTCAGCGTCGCGACCGCATCCGAGGGAGAGATCGGGGTGACAGCGGCAGCCTCGGGGGCCCCGGTCGCCGTAGCGGGCGCCGGCGGACCGGTTGTGGTGGTCGCCGACGGGCTGTGCACACCTTTGGGTGAACGCGTGTTGCGTATCGCCAGCGCGAGCGACTCCTCCAACCCCTGCCCCACCCAGTTCAACATGTCGGCGATGCTGGTGAAAACCACTGGCGTGGAGGCTGTTTGCGCCGCAACAGCGTTGGACACGGCGGCAGCCACCGCCGGGACAGCTGTGACCGCGACGGTGGTGCTGGGCTCGGCGGCCGTCACCGCCGCCGACGGTGCTGGGGTGTTGACCGTCGTGCCGCTATCGGATTTGACGGCGGGTTCGGTCGCCGGAGTTGCCTGGGCCGATGGTGTCGAGGAGGGGGAATCGGCGTCGGATGTCTTGTTGGGCTTGATCTTTATCTGCGGCTGGGCGCGTTTGTTCGAACTGCCCGCGGCGGGCTGATCGCTGGCCGTGGAGCCGCTGGTGTCAGGGCCGGAATCGGCCTTCGAACCGCCGACCGTGTCCTTGTGCGGGGTGTCCTTGTCGTTCGTGTCGCCGGCCTGGCCGGACACCTTCGTCGTGGGCGGCCGCTTGGGGCCGGCCTTGTTGGCGGTACTCCCCGAGGCCGAACCCTGCTGGGCTGTCGACGCGGTGTCCGAGGCATCCTTGGCGGGGCCGCTGTTCGACGAGTCATCCGGGGCCGCTGCCGCGATGCCCTGGCCGCTCGCGATCGCCGCACCCAGCCCGATACCGACGGTCCCAACCCGCAACCAGTGTGCGCAGTTGGACGATTCGATGACGGTGGGCTTGCGGTGGCGGCCCTTGGTCCGACGCGGGTTGCGTGGGCTGGCGGCAGCCACGGCAGCTCCTTCGCGTCGGGGTGACTGCTGTCACCCCGCCCGACCGGGGAGACGCATGCCACGCATCGCCCTGCAACTTAACATTGCCTCGACCGTTTGGCTAAGACAAATCTCAGGTTCAATTTCGGAAAAACCCTTGAACTGCAGTTTTATAGGCGAAACGCCCAAAACGGGGCTCGCCGTGAATTTGCGTGGTTGTGCTCAGGGTCGGCTTCACAGCAAAGGATGGGTCAGCGCAGGCGATCGCCGAGCAACCGCTCAACATACTTTGCAATGACATCTACTTCAAGATTCACCGGAGCACCCACCGGCGCTCTGCCCAGCGTGGTGAGCGCCAGCGTGGTCGGGATCAGCGACACCTCGAACCAGTCGTCGCCGAGACCCGAGACGGTCAACGAGATTCCGTCGACGGTGATGGAGCCCTTCTCCACGACGTAGCGCGACAGTTCCGGCGGCAGCGCGACGCGGACCACCTCCCAGTGCTCCGACGGCGTCCGGGAGACGACGTGGCCGGTGCCGTCGACGTGACCCTGGACGATGTGGCCGCCGAGCCTGCTGTCGACGGCCGCAGCCCGCTCCAGGTTGACGGCGCTGCCCACGTCGACCGCAGCCAGGCTGGAGCGCCGCAGGGTCTCGGCCATCACATCAGCGCTGAACTGACCGTCGGGCAGCACGTCGACAACGGTCAGGCACACACCGTTGACGGCGATCGAGTCGCCGTGGCGCGCATCAGCAGTGACGACGGGCCCGCGGATCACGAACCGGGCGGAATCGCCCAGCTCGTCCTTGCCGACAATCTCGCCCAGCTCCTCGACGATTCCGGTGAACACGGGCCTCAATCTAGTCCCCGCCGGCGACCAACCGCTTCTCACCGAAGTAGATCGCCACCGGATTACCGTTGAAATTGCCCACCGGCTGGTACCCCGCCGCCTCGTACATGCGCTGAGCGTGCGGTTGCCGCGCACCGGTGTCCAGCCTCGCGAGCTGGTAGCCGAGCCCGCGCGCGGCATCCTCGAGCGCCTGCAACAGCACCTTGGCGAGCCCTTTGCCACGCTCGTCGGGCACGACGTACATGCGCTTGATCTCGCAAGCGCCGTCGGGCAGCCGCTTGATCCCGCCCCCGCAGACCGGCCGGCCGTCGCGGTAGCCCACCAGATAGGTACCGCCGGGCGGGCCGAGCTCGGCCGCGCCCGCCTTCGGCATGTTCTCGCCCTCGATGTCGAGTCCGTCGTACAGATCACGCATCTCGGCCACCATCGCCGCCACCAACGCCGCACCCTCACCCGTGCCAGCCGGGGCATGATGAAATTGCAGGTCACTGCCCATACTCACACTCATACCGACCTGGTCACGACTGGGCAACCCCGGCATCGCCGATGAGGTCGAGTCCGGCCGACCCACTACGATGCAGCTATGCCGACGCGCCGCCGAATGTTCGCCGTCCTTGCCGCCCTGCTCTCGACAGCCACGCTGGTCGTCGCGGGCTGCTCCTCCAAGCCTGCCGAGAACCTGCCCGATGCGCAGGGGTTGCTACAGCAGTCCATCACCACCACCAAAGCGCTCAAGAGCGCGCACCTGGAGATCACCGTCAACGGCAAGATCGACGGGCTGCCGGTCAAGAAGCTCACCGGCGACCTCACCAACGTGCCCAGTGTGGCCGTCTCGGGTAACTCCACCATCTCGATGGGTGGCTCTGACGTCGACATCCAGCTGGTCGTGCTCGAGGGCACGCTGTACGCGGCGCTGACCCCGAACAACTGGCTCGACATGGGGCCTGCCGCCGACGTCTACGACCCCTCGGTGATCCTGAACCCGGACAGCGGCCTGGCCAACATGCTGGCCAGCGTCACCGACGCCAAGTCTCAAGCCAGTGACACCATCAACGGTGTGGACACGGTCAAGATCTCGGGCAAGGTCACCGGCGATGCCGTCAACAAGCTCATCCCCCAAGTCAAGGCGACCGGTGCCGTGCCCGCGACGGTATGGATCCAGAAGAGCGACCCGCACCAGCTCGTGCAGGCCAAGGTGGACCCGAGCGACGGCAACAGCATCCAGCTGACGCTCTCGGACTGGGACAAGCCGGTCACCGTCACCAAGCCCGCGGTCTGATCGCCACCGCATTTCAATGACTGACGCCCACACCACCGCAGCGGACCGGACGGACAACACCGGCCGGAGCCGACGGATCGCGATCGGGGCGGGCAGCCTGGCCGTTCTGCTCGGCGCCCTCGACACCTATGTCGTGGTCACGATCATGACCGACATCATGCAGACCGTCGGCATTCCGGTGAACAAGATCCAGCAGGTCACGCCGATCATCACGGTCTACCTGCTGGGCTACATCGCCGCGATGCCACTGCTGGGCCGGCTGTCGGACCGGTTCGGCCGCAAGCTCATCCTGCAGCTCAGCCTGGCCACCTTCGCGGTCGGATCGGTGGTGACAGCTCTGTCGGGCGACCTGACGATGCTGGTCGTCGGGCGGCTCATCCAGGGTGTGGCCAGCGGCGCGCTGCTTCCCGTCACGCTGGCGCTGGCCGCCGACCTGTGGGCAGCCCGCAGCCGGGCCGCCGTCCTCGGCGGTATCGGCGCGGCCCAGGAACTGGGCAGCGTGCTCGGCCCGCTCTACGGCATCGCCGTGGTCACGGTCCTGTCGAAGTGGCAGGACGTGTTCTGGATCAACGTGCCGCTGACCGTGATCGCCATGGTGCTGATCCACTTCAGCCTGCCCTCGCACGACCGCAGCTCGAATCCGGAGCGCGTCGACGTCGTCGGCGGTGTGCTCCTGGCCATCGCACTGGGACTGGCCGTGATCGGGCTCTACAACCCGTCGCCGGACGGCAAGCAGATTCTGCCGAGTTACGGGCTGCCGCTCGTGCTCGGCGCGGTGGTGGCGGCGATCGCGTTCGCGGTGTGGGAGCGCTTCGCCAAGACCCGGCTGATCGAGCCCGCCGGGGTTCGGTTCATCCCGTTCCTGGCGTCGCTGGGCACGTCCTTGTGCGCGGGCGCGGCCCTGATGGTGACGTTGGTCAACGTCGAGTTGTTCGGTCAGGGCGTGCTGGGCAAGGACCCGAAGGAAACCGTATTCCTGTTGGTGCACTTCCTGTTTGCGCTGCCCATCGGCGCCCTGCTGGGTGGCTGGATCGCCACCAGGATCGGTGACCGGATCGTGGCGGCGGTCGGGATGCTGATCGCCGCGGGCGGCTACTGGCTGATCTCCAAATGGGATGTCGACGTGATGACCGCCTACCACCACCTGGGCCCGGTATCGCTGCCGGTGCTCGGCACCGACCTCGCCGTCGCCGGTCTCGGACTGGGGCTGGTGATCGGTCCACTGACGTCGGCGGCGCTGCGGGTGGTTCCCGCCGCACAGCACGGCATCGCGTCGTCTCTGGTGGTTGTCGCCCGGATGACCGGCATGCTGATCGGCGTTGCCGCGCTGAGCGCCTGGGGCCTGTACCGGTTCAACCAGATCATGGCGACCATGCCGAAACCTACCGGCACCAACGTCCTGGAGATCGCCGCTCAGCTCGCCCAGAACGGCCGTAAGGCATTCGCGATGCAGTACGGGTCGATCTTCTCCATCACCGTGATCGTCTGCCTGGTCGGGGCCGCGCTGGCCGTCTTCATCGGCGGCAAGACGGCACACGCCGACGCCGACGAGGACGAGGAGCTAGCCGCCCTGCGGTAGCGGAACATCGCGGGCCAACAGGTCAGCCCAGGTGTCCCGGCGTACCACCAAGCGGGCCTTGCCGCCGGCGATGAAGACCACCGGAATCCGGCGCGCACCGTTGTACTGGTTGGCCATCGTGTAGCAGTACGCCCCAGTGACCGGTACCGCCAGCAGGTCGCCGACAGCCGGATTATCAAGGGGCACAACGTCGATCAGTTGATCGCCCGACTCGCAGTGCCTGCCGACCACCGTGACGGGCCGGCCGCCACCGACCCGGTCGACCACCGTCGCCTCGAACCGCTGGCCGTACAGCGACACCTCGAGGTTGTCGCCCATCCCGCCGTCCACGGCGACGTGGGTACGCTCGCCGTGCTTGACGGTGGTGACGCGGTAGACGGTGCACGCCGCGGCGGCGGTCATCGAGCGGCCCGGCTCGACGATGATCCGGGCGCCGGCCGGCACCAGGCCGCGGGCCCGCTCGACCATCATCGCGGCGTACTCGCGCACCGAGGGCGGCTGGTCGTCGTAGGTGTAGCGCACCCCGAGGCCCCCGCCGAAGTCGTAGACGTCGAAACTACCCAATTCGGCGACCGGTTCCACCGCGGCAGCCAGCTGGGTGGCGTCGAGCAGTTGCGAGCCGACGTGGGTGTGCACGCCGTCGCAGCGCAGCACTCTACTGCGACGGATCGTCTCGATCGCGGCGCGGGCGTCGACGGGCAGCAAGCCGAACTTCGAGCCGGCGTGCCCGGTGGCCATGGCCGCGTGGGTACTGCCCTGCACACCGGGAATGACGCGCACCAGGCAGCCCTGACGCCGGCCGGCCGGCACGATGCGTTCCAGCCTGTCGATGTCGTCGAAGTTGTCGACCACCACCAACCCGACACCGTTGGCGACCGCGAGTTCGAGTTCCTCGTCGGTTTTCGCGTTACCGTGCAACAGCATTCGGGCCGGATCGGCACCGGCGGACAGCGCGGTGACGATCTCTCCCCCGCCCGCCACATCGAGGTGCAGGCCCTCCTCGCTCATCACCCGCTGGATCGCGGTGCACGGGAACGCCTTCGACGCGAACGCGACGTCAGAGCGCGGCCACAGGCCCCGGAACGCGGCCAGATACTCCCGGGCCTTGGCCCGCAGCGCGTCCTCGTCGACGACCATGACCGGGGTGCCGAACTCGGCGGCGAGCTCGTCGAGGCGGCAGCCGCCGACCGTGATAGTCCCGTCGTCGTCGAGAGCGCTGCCGGGTGGGAACAGGCCCAGCACCTCCGGAATGCTCATCTATCGCTCCTGGGTCGGTGTCACAGCATTGCAGCAGCGGCGTGGTCGGCGATCACTGTGACATCCCGATGACTCTGCAGCACCGATGCGGGCACCGCGGCGTCGACCGGCCCGAGCAGCGCGGCCACCAACGGCTGCGCCTTCGCCCGGCCCGAGGCGAGCAGGAGGATGCCGCGCGCCCGGCAGATGGTCGCCAGCCCCTGCGTGATGGCGTGGCGGGGAACCTCCTCGACCCGACCACCGAAGAAGCGCGCATTGTCCGAGCGGGTCTGCTCGGAGAGCGCCACGACGCGGGTGGTGGACGCCAGCGGCGATCCCGGCTCGTTGAAGCCCAGGTGGCCGTTGGCGCCGATACCGGCGATCTGCACGTCGACGCCGCCGACCGCGGCGATCCGGGCGTCGAATTCGGCTGCGGCGGTTGCGGGATCCGGTGAATCACCTTGCGGTACAACCACATTCTCGGCAGCGATGCCGAGTGGCTCGGCGATCCGTTCACGCACGTAGGCCGCGTAGCTGTGCGGGTCGGCCGATCCAAGGCCGACGTACTCGTCGAGGGCGACGACGACGGCCGACGACAGGTCGATCTCACCTGCCCTGCTGCGGCGGGCGAGTTCGTCGTAGAGCCGCATCGGCGTGCCGCCGGTCGCCACTCCCAACCGCGGCGCAATCGGTGGCAGCCGCCCGAGCAGTTCGTCGGCGGCGGCAGCGGCGAACGCGTCCTCGTCGACGATGTTGACGATCATCGCCTGGCCTCGTCGTGACGGGCCAGCGCCTCGGTCCACCAGGCGTGCCGTTGCGGGCGAGGTGTGACCACCGTCGTCGTGGCGGTGCGATAGATCGGCCGGCCCAGCGCAGCGGCCGCGAACAGCGCCGCACCGAGTGCCGAATGGTCCCCGGTCAGGGGGTCCGCCCGCACTTCGCGGCCGGTCGCATCGGCGAGGTCCTGCCACATCAGCGGGCTGACCGCGCTGCCACCGCCGAGCAGGATCGGGCCGTGGCGCCCGGTGGTAGCGGCCAGAATGTCGATACAGCGCCGTAATTCGACGACGATCCCGGTGAGCAGCCCGCGCGCGATATGGCCGACGCCCATCCCGAGCCGAAGCCCGGTGAGGGTTCCGGTCAGGCTCGGGTCCCACAGTGCGCCCTGCTCGCCGGGGGCCAGGTAGGGCAGAAACAGCGGAGCCTGCTCGAGCGGAATCGACCCCGCCGCGTCGAGTAGCGCGGCGGGACCGCTCAGCCCGAACAGCCGGGCAACCGCGTCGAACGCCGAACCTATCGCCAGCAGATCCATCTCCAGACCCCAGCCGTCCCCCGCCAGGGGCGTCACGAGGTAGCGCAGCTGCTGATCCCGGGTCGGTTCGTCCGAGATTCCCAGCACGATCGCAGAAGTACCCGCGATCACCCCGACATCCCCGTGGTCGACCGCACCCACCCCCAGTGCGCCGAGCACCGAGTCGGCCGCACCGAGCACCACCGGCAGATCCCCGAGTCCCCATCGGTCCCGCCACCGGGCTGACAGCGGCTCGGCCGAGTCCGCCCGCGCGACATCGGGTAAGGCGGTGATACCTGCCGCCGCGGCGAGGCCGGTGTCCCACTGTCCGCGTTCGATGTCGAACACGGCGCTGCCCGCCGCGGTGCTCGGATCGGTGAGCAGCCGGCCGGTGAGTTGTTCGAACAACACATCTTTGGCGCCGGCGACCGTCACACCGGCACGGCCCAGGGCACGCAGCCGCGCGTGCATCGGGCCCAGGTAGCGCCCGTCGACCCGCTGGCCGGTGATGCGGTATAGGGCCTCGTCGCCGAACCGCTGCAGCAGGACGTCCGCCTGATCCTCGGCGCGGGCGTCCTCCCAGGTGATCGCCGGACCGGCGGGCCAGCCGTCACCGTCGAGCTCGACGAGCGTCGGCAGCATCGCACTCAGGCCGACTCCCCGCCATCGATGTGGCGCAACCTCGCGGGCGACCTGGTCCCCGGCGGCCGCCAGGGCCTGCCACCAGTCCCGTGGATCCTGTTCGGCCGCACCGGTTTCCGGCCGTGCAGTCGGGTATCCACAACGCGCCCTGGCGGCGACCACACCGTCCTCGCCGACCGCGACGACCTTGATCGCCGACGTGCCGAGGTCGACGCCCAGAACAACCGGGACGTCGCTCACGACCGGGAGGCGGCTGCGCGGGTCTTGGCCACCACGCTCAGCGCGTCGGCCGCCGCCTCCAGCGTCTCGTCGATGTCCTTGTCGTCGTGCACGAGCGAGACGAACAGGTTCTCGAACTGCAGCGGATGGAACAGCACGCCGCGAATCACCATCTCTTCATACCAGCGGGTGAACAGGGGCTCGTCAGCCCGGGCCACCGCATCGCGCCAGTTGTGGATCGGCCCGTCGGCGAACCACAGCTGGAACACCGTGCCCAGCCCTTCGCAGTACGCGTCCAGACCGCGCTCGGCCGCCAGATCGTTGAGGCCCGCGGCAAGCCGGTACCCGAGGGCCCGCTGCCGCTCGTAGAGGCCCGGCTCGGCCAACACGTCCATGGTGGCCGACACCGCCGCGCACTGCACGACGTTGGCGTTGTAGGTGCCCGAATGGGAGTAGGTGCCGTCGGCGATCATGTGCATCGCCTCGACCGATCCGCCGACTGCGGCCACCGGGAATCCCCCGCCGAGCCCCTTGGCCAGCGTGGTGAGATCCGGCGTGACGCCGAACCACTCCTGGGCGCCGCCGCGGGCGAACCGGAATCCGGTGATCACCTCGTCGAAGATCAACAACGCACCGTGCTTGCGGGTCTCGGAACGCAGCAGTTCCAGGTATCCGGGTTCGGGCAGGATGCAGCCGGTGTTGAACACCGCCGGCTCGGTGAGCACCGCGGCGATCTCGTCGCCGCGGCTGTCCATCAGCGCGACGAAGCTGTCCGGGTCGTTCCATGTCAGCACGACCAGGGTGTCCTCGAGTTCGGCGGGCACGCCCGGCCCCATTGCGACGGGACGCGGATGGTCGGCGGGCCCGGCCAGGACCGGGTCGACGTGATTCGACCAGTACACCGTGTCCTGCCAGCCGTGGTAGTGGCCCTCGAACCGGACAACGATGCGGCGCCCGGTGGTGGCGCGGGCCAACCGAACCGCGGTGCCCACCGCCTCCGAGCCGGAGTTGGTGAATCGCACCTGTTCGATCCCGGGCACCGTAGCGACCACCTTCTCGGCGGCCTCGATCTCCAGCTCGTAGGGCAGCCCGAAGCAGGTGCCCAGATCGTGCACCGCCCGGCTGACGGCCTCGGTGACCACCGGGTGGCGGTGCCCCAGGATCATCGGGCCCAGCCCCAGCAGATAGTCGATATAGGTGTTGCCGTCGACATCGGTCAGGCGTGACCCGGTGCCCTCGGACATGAAGATCGGATAGGGCTTCCAGCCGTTGCGCGGAAGCCGGGCCGTCGACCCCGCCCCGCCGGGGACAGTGCGACGGGCCCGCTCATAGAGCGCTTTGGTGACGGGCGTCCGGGCCGCGTAGGCGTCGGTGAATTGCATCAGAGATTCTCTTTCACTTTCAGAAGATTGTGGGAAGGTCATGGGTCGGGTCGGCGCATCCGGTCATCGCGGTGCGCCCACTGCATCCGGGATGGGCTCGCCGCCGCCGGGGTCGGTGTAGAACGGCGCCCGCCCGACCTTGGCCGAGATGACCGACAGCACCAGACCTGCCAGCGCGAGACCGACGCCGAAGGCGAGTTCGATCCCGGTGAGCGAGCCCGAGGCGATCGAGTACACGACGACGAACGCCATGAACGCCGCGCCGAGGCCGGGCATCAGACCGCCGATGGCGAAATCCTTTGCCGACGAGGTGATCTGGCGCCGGTAGCACCAGATCGCGGTGACGGCCGTGAGCAGGTAGAAGATGGCCGCCATCAGCCCGAGTGTGCTGACGATGTTCGACAGGGCCTCGCCCACCGCGCCGATGAGGGTCGAACCCCACAGAAACGCGATGTTCAGCAGACCGAACAGGATCGTCGCGTTCAACGGTGTGCCGTACTTGGGGCTCACGGTGGCCAGCCAGCTCGGCACGACGCGATCGCGGCCCATGGCGAACCCGATTCTGGAGGCACTGACGATCGCCGCGAGCAGCGACGCCAGCGTTCCGCCGAGCACCGCGACGATCATCACGTTGGCCCAGACGCCACCGCCGATCCGTTCGCCCACGAACGCAAGGATGTTCGCCGCGTGGTCTTGCATGTCCTGCATCGGCGCGATGCCCTGGAATGCGAGCACCGACACCGAGTAGATGACGAACAGCAGGATGACACTGGTCACCGCGGCGCGGCCGGCAGTTCGGCCGCTGGACTCCTCACCGACGTATGCCGCAGTGTCCCAACCGGAATACAGGAAGATCGCCAGCAGCACACCGGAGATCAACGACTTGAAGCCGCCCGCACCCTCGATCGTGAACCACGAGACGCTCGGCTTGACCACATCACTATGGCCGTGCGCGATGAAGACCACGGCCAGCACGGCGAAGCCGATCAGCAGCGCGTACTCGAAGATAGCCCACGCCAATTGGAATCGGGCCGACAACGCCACACCCAACGCGGCCACCGCCGTGACGATCAGGTCGAAGGCCGTGCCGACAGCGGCCACCGCGACCGTGTTGTCCGCGGCGGTGTCGGAGAAGAACGAGAGCAGGTAACTCCCGAGGGGAATGGTCAGGCTGGTCGTGCCAACTGTGTAGTACAGCAACATGATCCAGCCGGCGAAGAATCCGGCGTGCGGATTGAGCACCCGGCCCACCCACGTGTAGGTGGCACCCGCGCTGGGCTGCCACGCATGCAGGCGCTGGTACCCCAGTGCGATGCCCAGCATCGGGACGAAACAGATGAGAATCGGCACGAAGCCGGCGTAGGCCACGGTGGCCAGGATGGCGGCCAGCGAGACGGCCACGCTCTGGATGGGCCCCGAACTGGCCAGAGCCATCACCACCACGTCGACGGCGCGCAGCGCGCCCGAGCGCAAGCCGCGACCGGCGGTGTTGTCAGCTGAAGCGGTCATCGACAGTCATCTCCTCGTGATATCGGTGGTCACTGCGCCGTCGGCACCGAGGAGCCGATGAGGGTCACCAGGGCGCGGCGCAGGATCTCGGTGGTGGCGATCAGATCCGGGATCGACACCCACTCCTCGGCCGCGTGGTAGTTGCCCCCTTCGGGCCCGAACAAGACGGTGGGGATGCCGGCGCTCTGGAACAGCGCCGCGTCGGTCCAGGCGTTCAATCCGGTGATTGGGGAGCGCACCCCGTTCACTTCCTCGGTGGCGTCGGCAAGGGCATCGAGCAGGGCACCGTTGCCTTCTCCGGTGAACGGGTCGCGGTCCAGCCGGACCTTGACCTCGCCGCGGAACTTCGGGTCGGTCTTGGCGACCTCGGTGAAGATCTCCTCGATCTCGGTGACCCGGTTGGCCAGCGTCTCCCCCGGCTGGGTGCCGATCTCGATGCCGACGACGACCTGGTTGGGGTAGGTGGCGTAGTCGGTGCCGCCCTTGATGGTTCCGGTGTGGAAGACGGTCCGCCCGTTCTTCGGGTCGGGATTGGGCTTCCACACCGTCTCGTCGAGCTTATGCAGCCTGGTCAGAACCTCGGCCATGTGGACGATGGCGTCGACGCCCTTGTCCGGGGCCGAGCCGTGTGCGGGGACCCCGTGCACGATGATGTCGATCCATCCGAAGCCCTGGTGCTCACCGAAGATCGTCCGGGAGCCTTCCGGTTCCAGGTTGATCGCGTAGTCGATCTCGTCGGCGTGGTGGGCCACCAGGTGCTCGGTGCCGATGCTGACACCTTCTTCGTCGATCACCAGAGCGACGAGGATGTTGCCCGCCAGTTCCGTTCCAGAGCGCACCAATTCGCGCACCGCGAGCATCGCCGCGGCACAGCCACCCTTGTCGTCGGCGGCACCGAGCCCGATCATCAGATCGCCGTCGATCACCGGGCGCAGGGCGCGGTCGGCCCAGTTCTCGTAGCCGACGGTGTCGCTGTGCGCGGACAGGCAGATGGTCGGCCCGGGCTTGCTGCCCCGCAGCCAGGCCAGCACGTTGGGCCGGCCCGGCTCGACCTCCTCGAGCGTCACCTCCAGTCCCAGTTCGGTGAACCAGTCGCGCGCGAAAGCGGCCACCTCACCCTCGCCGGCGCCGCCCGGGATGAGCCACGGCGTCACCGAGTCGATCTTCACCATGGCCTCGAGCAACTCGATCGCTTCCTCACGAGTGACGGTCATCTGGTGTGTTCTCCTTTGGGGTTGGTGATACTTCGCTTTCGGAAAAATGACAGGCCACAACATGTTCCGGGGCGACCATGCGCAGCACCGGTTGCTCGGCCCGACAGCGTTCGGGTTCCCCGAGCCGGCGGCGCAGCGGGCAGCGCGGGGCGAACCGGCAACCGGGATCGGTATTGGTGACATTCGGTGGTTCGCCGGTCAGAAGTGCGCGCGAACTGCGCCGGCCGCCGCCTGCTTTGGGCATCACGTCGACCAACGCCTGGGTGTAGGGGTGCCGGGGCGTACCGATGACCTCGGCGGCGGCTCCCTGCTCCACCACCTGCCCCAGATACAGCACCGCGACACGGTCGGCGAACACACCGGCCAGCGCCAGGTCGTGGGTGATGAACAGGATTGCAATTCCCAGCTTTTCGCGCATGTCGAGGAGCAGACGAATCACTCCGGCGCGCAACGACACGTCTAGCATCGACACCGGCTCGTCGGCCACCAGCAACCGCGGCTCGACGGCAAGGGCGGCCGCGATCGCGACGCGCTGGCGCTGACCGCCGGAGAGTTGAAAGATCCGCCGATCGGCGATGGCCTCGGGCGGGTTCAGCCCGCACTTCTCCAGAGCTGCCAGCACTGCTGTGCCCCGCGCCGCTGCACCGAGGTCCGGGCGGTGGACGGCCAGACCTTCGCCGACGACGTCGAATGCTGTCGCATTGGGCGCCAGGCTCTCGAACGGATCCTGGAAGATCATCTGGAAGTTGTGCCGCAAGCGGCGCAGTGTTCGGCCCTTGGTGTGCGTGATGTCGGTGCCGGCGACCGAGACCGTGCCCGACGTGGCATCGACGAGCCGCATGAGGGTGCGCGCGATAGTCGTCTTCCCGCAGCCTGATTCACCCACCAGGGCGACGATCTCCCCCTCGTGGACGGTCAGATCGACGCCGTCGACGGCACGCGCGGTCAGCGTGGTGCGCCCATGGCGCACCGGGAAATGCACCCGCAGGTCGCGAAGTTCGGCGGTCACCGGCCGCGACGACATCTCGGTCACCGGGTCACCCCCGCCACCGGTTGGAGCAGATGGCATGCCGCGACATGACCCGACTCGGACACCGGGCGCAGCGCGGGATCGTCGACGACGCAGCGCGACAGAGTCTCGGTACACCTGTCGGCGAACCGGCAGCCGGCCGGCGGATGGGCGAGATTCGGAGGGCTGCCGGGGATTCCACTGATGGACGCCTGGCCGGCGTCAAGACGCGGATAGCAGTCGAGCAGGCGTCGGGTGTAGGGGTGTGCGGGCCGGGCTCCGGCGGTCAGGATGGCCTCGGCGCGTCCGTATTCGACGATGCGGCCGGCGTACATCACCGCGACCCGGTCGCACAGCTCGGCCAGGACGGTGAGGTCGTGGGAGATGATCAGCATGGCCAGTCCGAGTTCGTCGGCCAGCCCCCGGATCAGCTCCAGAATCTGTGCCTGGGTCATGACGTCGAGCGCGGTGGTCGGCTCGTCGGCGATCACCAGATCAGGACCACAAGCCAGCGCCATCGCGATCATCGCGCGTTGCTTCATACCGCCGGAGAGCTGGTGCGGGTAATCGGCAGCCCGATTCGGCGCGATGCCGACCTGGGTGAGCAGTTCGGCGACCCGGTCGTGAACCACGCGCCGCTTGGTGCCGGGTTCGTGCGCCCGGATGGCCTCACCGACCTGGTCACCGATCGTCATGACCGGGTTGAATCCGTTCATCGCCCCCTGGAAGACCAACGCGAGACGTCGCCAGCGCAGCGACCGCAACTCCACGTCGTTCACCGCCCGCAGATCGGTACCGGCGAAACTGAGTTCATCAGCGGTCACCGTCGCGCCGTGTGGCAGCAGCTGCGCCACGGCCAGCGCGAGTGTGCTTTTACCGCAACCGGATTCACCAGCCAGACCGACCACCTCGCCGGCGCCGACATCGAGGTCGACGCCGTCGACCGCACGGACCGCCGACTCTCCGGCGCCGTAGCTGACGCTGAGGTCGCGAACCGACAGAAGCGTCATTCGGCCACCGCCAGCCGGGGATTGAGGATGCGCTCCAGGCTCTGCCCGATCAGCGAGAACGCGAGGACCACGAGCACGATCCCGACACCGGGCGGAAGGAAGTACCACCAGTTGCCGTTTCCGACCGCGCCCGCGGCGAACGCGTTGTGCAGAATCTGGCCCCACGAGGTCCGGATGGGGTCGCCCAGCCCGAGGAACGACAACGTCGCCTCGGCGAGAATGGACCCGGCGATCACCAGGACCGCGTTGGCGATCACCAACGCCAGGACGCCGGGCAGGATCAGCCGCCACAGAATTCCCACCGACGACAGCCCCACAGTCCTGGCCCGCGCCACGACTTCCCGTTCGCGCAACGCCAAAGCCTGCGAACGCACAATGCGGGCCGTGCTGGGCCAACTGGTGATCGCGATGACCAGCACGATCATCGGCAGGCTCTGGCCGATGATGGCGCCGAGCGCGATCATCAACGGCAGGTTGGGCAGCACCAGGAAGAAGTCGGTGACCCGCATCAGCATCGCGTCGACGAATCCGGTGAACCAGCCGGCCAGAACACCCACGAGCGTCCCGATCAGGACCGTGATGAGGGTGGCGATGAGACCGATCTCCAACGACACCGACGTTCCGGCCAGCACCTGGCGCAGCACGTCGCGGCCGAGTTCGTCGGTGCCCAGCCAGTGAAGGGCACTGGGCGGCTGCAGGATTCCGGATCGCGACCCGGCGACGTCGGTGCGGTCATACGGGGCGAGCAACGGTCCGATGATCGCCACCAACACCACAACGGCGACACTCAGCAAGCCGGTTCGGCCCATCGGGTCGGCAACCAGTTGTCGAACGACGCCGCGCCATCCCCCGGTGACGTGGGCGGCGGCCGGCTCGGGCTCCAGGTTGGGGATCGGTCCGGTCATGTCAGCCGCACCCGCGGATCGAGGGCGCGGTACACCATGTCGCTGGCGAAGTTGGCCACCACGACCACGACGGCGAAGATCAGGAAGCAGGCCTCCATCACGGGATAGTCGCGTCTGATCACCGATAGGTAGATCAGCTGACCCATGCCGGGCCAGGAGAACACGGTCTCGACCTGGATGGTGCCGCCCACCGTGGCGCTGGCGTACAGCGTCGTCGCGGTGACCACCGGCAGCAGTGCGTTGCGCACGCCGTGCCGCCACAGCACCCGGCGCGGGCTCAGGCCCTTGGCACGCGCGGTGGTCATGTAGTCCTCTGACAGGGTCGCCAACAGCGAACTGCGGGTGATCAGGACGAACTGTGCGATGTCGACGAGCACCATCGCCACCGTCGGCAAGATGAGATGTCGCGCCAGATCAGCGATCCGGGTGAACATCGTCGGGTAGAGCGCGTCGGCGGTGTACATCCCGGCGATGGGGAACCAGCCCAGCGTCACCGCGAAGACGAAGATCAACAACATGCCGACCCAGAATGTCGGCAGGCTCCAGAACACCAGCGACCCGATGACGAGGCTGCGGTCGGCACGCGATTCCCGCCGCGATGCGGCGAACACCCCGATCAGCACGCCGAGGATGATCACCAGCAACGTCGAGATGGTCACCAGGATCAGGGTATTGCCAAGGGCTTTCACCACGATCGGTCCGACCGACGCCTGGTAGGTGTAGGAGAAGCCGAGGTCGCCCTTGAGCAGGTTCTGCAGATAGGTGAGGAACTGCGACGCCATCGACTGGTCCAGGCCGTAGTAGCTGCGCAGTCGTGCGATGGCCTCGGCGTCCAGGTGCTGGCCGCGGGCGATGTGGGTGACCGGGTCTCCCGGCATCAGGTGGAAGAGAACGAAATTGGTCGCAACCACCGCGATGAGCGTGAACACCAGGTAGGAGAATTTCTGGGTCAGGTACCGAAGCATCGACTTGTCAGGCCGGCTTCACGTCGAGGTAGTTCACCCGCGGGAAGTTCAGGATCATGCCACCGTTCATTGGCTGCCAACCCGTCCAGGTGTTGGTGCGCGTGCCGGTCAGCTTCTTCTGGTACCACATCACGATGTAGGGGCAGGCCGCATAGTGGATCGCCTGCATCTCCTGGACGAGCTTGACCCGGGCGGCGCGGTCGACGGTGGTCTTCTGCTGGGCGTAGAGCTCGTCGTAGCGCGGGTCGGTCCAGAAGGTGTCGTTGTTGCCGCCGATCTGATCGGTGGTCGGGATGCCCAGCAGATAGGACGGGTCGTAGAACTCCGAGTCCCAGCCCCACACCATGATGTCCCAGTCGGGGGTTTCGGCGTTGTAGACGGTGGCGCTCATGCTGTCGGCGTCGGTGCTGGAGAGCTTCAGGTTGATTCCGACGGCCTTGGCCGCCGAGACGAACAGGTCGGCGGCCTTCATGTCGACAGTGGTGTCGGCGATCACCAGAAGCCGGAACTCCAGTGGCGCACCGTCTTTCGCCTCCCGGATGCCATCTCCGTTGCGGTCGGTGTAGCCGGCACCGTCAAGGAGTTGCTTGGCTTTGGCCGGGTTGTTGTCGAGGACGGCGTCCGGGCCCGGGACGTAGTGGAAGTCACCGAAGGTGGGGGGCAGCAGATCGGCTCCGGGTTCCCCGTAACCGGCCAGGGCGAGTTCGACGAGCTGCTGGCGGCTGACGGCACAGGACAGCGCCTGGCGCACCACCTGGTCTTTCAGGATCGGGTTGCCCTTCGAGCCGGGAGCAGTCGAACAGTTGAAGCCGATCATGTGGAACGAGAACGATTCCATCGCTGTGGTTTTCACGTCCGAGGCATTCTGCAGACCGGTGTAGATGGTGGGCGGCACTTCGGAGACGATGTCGATGTCGCCGGTGCGCAGCGCCTGGGTGACGACGTCGTCGGAGCCGAACTTCGTCCAGGTGACCTTCTCGGCGGCGGGCTTGGGTCCCCACCACGAGTCGTTCCTGGTGACCGTGGCAACGCTGCCCTTCTGCCACGACACGAAGTTGAACGGTCCGGTGCCGACCGGCTTGTCGTTGGCGTACTTGGGCAGGTCGTCCTTGGCGACGCCTTCCCACAGGTGCTTCGGCACCATCGGCATGATGATGCCGGGCTCCAGCGTCTGCGGCTGCGCATAAGTCAGGCGGACCTGGCCGTCGCCGACCTTGGTCACGTCGGTCAGATCCTTGAAGTAGGCGCCGTAGGTGCCGTAGCTGTTGTCCCGCACCAACAGGAAGGTGAAGATGACGTCGTCGGCACTGAAGTCCTTGCCGTCCTGCCATTTCACGCCCGAGCGCAGGGTGTAGGTGAAGGTCTTACCGTCGGGACTGCGGTCCACGGCGGTGGCCAGTGACGGTGTGATGTTGAGCTGGGCGTCGTAGTCCATCAGTTTGTCGTAGACGAGTTGGAAGACGTCGTAGGACTGTGTCGAGGCGGCCGTGAACGGGTTGAGCGAGTCGATGTCAGTCGTGGACCCGACGCGCAGCACCGTACTGGTCGCCGTCTTCGGAGCGCATGACGCGAGTGCGGCGGCTCCGCCGAGGGCGGCGGCGACCACCGCCGATGTCCGGAAGAAGCTGCGACGATCCATCTCGGCCATGTGAAAACCCTTCCCGACACCAGTTTGTATACACAGTAGTATGAGTGTCGGTCATTGCCGAGCGATTGCCGGATTGTTTCCAGCTCTTTTCTCTTTCCGGCTCGGAATGAGCAGATCGCAGTGGTGTTACCAGCCACGTTCCCTGCACCGCATAGTTAGCATTCACATGACTCCCCCGCTAGCGAAAGGCGGTGACGATGGCCACCAAGCCGAAGCGCTCGGCAAGCCCCCCTGCGGCTCCGGCCGACCGCAAGCTGCGCTACCAGCACGTCTACGACCTGGTGCTGCGCATCATGGCCGAGCGCGGGCTCAAACCCGGCGACCGCCTGCCGTCCGCCGCCGAACTCGCCGAGATCGCCGCGGTCAGCAACATCAGCGTGCGCCGGGCGCTCGACGAACTGGAGCGGGCCGGAAAGATCACCCGCCGCCAGGGGCTGGGCACGTTCGTCGCCGAACCCCGCATCGCCAGTGACCCGACCCGTCCCGGCGAGCTGCTCCACACCCTGCTCGACAAGGACGGCGACCCGCCGAAGGTCATCACCTCGCTGATCTCCATCGGTGTCGGATTGCCGAGCACCGCCATCGCCACCGCACTCAGTGTCGACGCCGGGCAACCGGTCTGGGAGATCTGGCGCAAACGCAGCCTCGGCAGCGCCGACATCATCCTCGAGCGCGCCGTCCTTCCGCTGAGCCGGGTCCCGGCGATCGACCACGAGGCACTGTCGGCAGGCGGGTCGCTGTACCGCTTCATCGAGGAGCGCTACCAGCTCACCGACGAATACACCGAGCAGGCAATCGAAGTGGACACCCCCAGTAGTTGGGAGGCCGGCCATCTCGGGGTGGGCACCGCCGATCCGATCGTGCGGGTCCGCGGCGTCAGCTTCGATGCCGATGGGAAGGCCTTCGACTGCTTCGAGCAGTGCTACCGCGCCACGAAGTTCACGTTCTACACCGCCGGCCAGACCCGGCACCGCATCCTGGGCCCCTCGGAACTGTCCAATTGGTCTGTGGCCCCGCTGTCTTCACCACAGTGTTGATCGGCCCGGCTGATGGGTATGCCTTCGCCCATGAGCAACGAACTAACTGAGAAGAAGATCGCGTTCCTGGTCGCCCCCGAGGGCACCGAGCAGGTGGAACTCACAGCACCGTGGGAGGCCGTGCAGCAGGCCGGAGGCGAGGCGGAACTGGTCTCCACCGAGCTGGGCAAGATCCAGGCGTTCAACCATCTCACCCCCGCCGACACGTTCGACGCGGAGAAGGCTGCCGAGAGCGTGTCGGCCAGCGACTACGACGCCCTGGTGCTGCCCGGCGGGCTGGCCAACCCGGACTATCTGCGCACCAACGCCGACGCGGTCGGCTTCGTCAGGAGTTTCTTCGACGCCGGCAAGCCGGTGGCGGTGATCTGCCACGGCCCCTGGACCCTGGTCGAAGCCAACGTCGTCGAGGGCCGCCAGATCACATCGTGGCCCAGCCTGCAGACCGATCTGCGCAACGCCGGCGCCCAGTGGGTCGACGAGCAGGTCGTGGTGTGCACACAAGGGCCCAACACGCTGGTGTCCAGCCGCAAGCCCGATGACCTGCCGGCCTTCTGCGCGAAGCTGGTCGAAGCCTTCTCCTGACCGGAGCAGTCTCCTAGCCGGGAACCAGGCTGAGCAACAGGTCCGGCCCGATCCGGTCGACACCGTCGTACCGCCACCGCAGCGCCCGGGCGATGCTGAGCACGCCCACGTCGTCGACGGCGGTGATCGGACCACCGAGCAGAATGGGCGCGACGTAGGCCAGGATCCGGTCGATCACCCCCGCCCGCAGGAAGGCTCCCGCCAGCGTCGGGCCACCCTCGAGGAGTACATCGGTACGGTCGGTCAGCGCGCGAATCACCTCGTGCGGGTCATGGGTACGGATCACCATGGTGCGCGAATCATCGTTGAGTACATTGGATTCCGTGGATATCTCACGCTTGCCCACCACCACCCGCAGCGGCTGACGTTCGGCGAGGCCGCCGCCGGGCAGCCGTGCGGTCAGCGTCGGGTTGTCGACGAGCACCGTACCGGTGCCGACCACGATCGCGTCGGCCGCCGCCCGCCGCCGGTGCACATCGGCGCGGGCGGCGTCACTGGTGATCCACTGCGACGACCCGTCGGCGGCGGCGCTGCGGCCGTCGACGCTCGTGGCGAACTTCCACGTGACATGCGGCCGCCCGGTGCGCTGCTTGTGCAGCCACTCGCGCAGCGGGCCGATCGTCACCTCGTCGGCGCACACCCCGCTGGTGACCGTGACACCGGCCGCGCGCAACCGCTGGGCGCCACCCGAGGCCACCGGGTTGGGGTCGGCGACCGCATAGACCACCGCCGCCACGCCCGCCGCGATCAACGCGTCGACGCAGGGCGGGGTGCGGCCGTGGTGGTTGCAGGGCTCGAGGGTCACTACGGCGGTGCCGCCCCTGGCCAGTTGCCCCGCCGCCCGCAAGGCGATCACCTCGGCGTGCGGCCCGCCAGCGGGCTCCGTGCCGCCGACCCCGACGATATCGCCGTCCTGGCTCAGGATGACCGCTCCCACAGGGGGATTGGGATATGTGGTGCCTTTGACCCGCTGTGCCCGCTCGAGGGCCAGCCGCATCGCGGCCTCGATCATCGCCGGTGTCGCGGCGATCATAGGGTCAGATGCGGTGAGGCGGCACCGGCCCTGCGGCGCAGGGCTTCCACCGCCGCGGCCGGGTCCTGCGCCCCGTAGACCGCCGAGCCCGCCACGAAGCAGTCCACTCCGGCCTCGGCGGCCATCTCGATGGTGTCGGCGTTGATGCCGCCGTCGATCTCCACCAGGATCGTCAACTCCCCCGCGTCGACGAGCCGGCGCGCCGTCGCGACTTTCGCCAGCACCTCGGGGATGAAGCTCTGCCCGCCGAAGCCCGGCTCGACCGACATCACCAGCAGGGTGTCGAAGTCGCGCAGGATCTCCAGGTAGGGCTCCAGCGGCGTGCCGGGTTTGACCGCCAGGCCGGCCTTGGCGCCGGCGGCGCGGATGTCGCGGGCCACCGACACCGGATTGTCGGTCGCCTCGGCGTGGAACGTCACGTTGTAGGCGCCGGCCTCGGCGTAGGGCGGCGCCCAGCGCTCCGGGTTCTCGATCATCAGATGGCAGTCCATCGGAATGTCGGTGGCCGCCAGCAGGCTTTCCACCACCGGCAGCCCGAGGGTGAGGTTGGGCACGAAGTGCGCGTCCATCACGTCCACGTGCAGCCAGTCCGCACCCTCGACGGCCGCGGCCTCCTCGGCGAGACGGGCGAAATCGGCGGACAGGATCGACGGTGCGATCAATGGTCGGGACGGTGTCGCCATGGCTGTCAGCCTAAAGGCTGGTTCAGAGGTGTTTTTGCAGGGCGGCGGCGAACATGGCGTCGGTGCCGTGCCGATGCGGCCACAACTGCACGTACGGTCCGGGGCCCAGCTCGTCCACCGGGGCGAACAACGGCCGGGTGTCCAGCGCGGTGACCGGCTGGCGGCGCAGCGCGTCGGACACCACGCCGACGGTCTCGGCCAGGTGCGGTGAACAGGTGGCGTAGAGCACCACCCCGCCTGGCCGGGTCAGCGCGATCGCGGCGGCCAGCAGTTCGCGCTGCAGTTTGGCCAACGCCGGGACATCGGCCGGAGTGCGGCGCCAGCGGGCCTCCGGGCGCCTGCGTAGCGCGCCCAGCCCGGTACACGGCGCGTCGACCAGGACGCGGTCAAAGCTGTTCGGCTCCAACCCGGACTCGCGGCCGTCGACCCGCAGCACCTCGACCGGCAGGCCGCGGGTGTTCTGCTCGACGAGATCGGCCCGCCGCGGCGCGGGTTCGATCGCGGTCACGGTGCCACCCTGTTGGGCGGCGATCGCAGCGATCAGAGCAGTCTTACCGCCCGGCCCCGAACACAGATCAAGCCACCGGCCGCCGTCCTCGCCGAGCAGCGGCGCCAGCGTCAGCGCGCGGGCCACCAACTGGCTGCCCTCGTCTTGCACCAGCGCCTTCGAGTCGCGCACCGCGGCCAGCTGGCCGGGATCGCCACCGGAAAGGTAGACCGCATACGGCGAGTAGCGCCCGACCGTCGCGCCGGCCTCCTGCGCGAGTTCGGTGGCGGTCAGCGCGCCGGGCCGGGCGGCCAGGTGCACGGCGGGCCGGGCATCGTCGGCGGCCAGCGCCGCGTCGAGTTCGGCGGCGTCCGCGCCGAGCGCGTCGGTGAACGCCTGGGCGATCCAGCGCGGGTGGGCGTGCACGAACGCCAGGTGCCCGACGGGATCGCTGTCCTGCGCCGGCGCCAGTTCGGCCATCCAGGCTGCTTCGTCGCGAGCGGAGATCGCGCGCAACACGCCGTTGACGAAACCGGCTCGCACACTGTCGAATTCGATCCCGGCCTGCTCGACCGTCGTCGAGACTGCGGCGTGCGGCGCCACATTGGTACGCAGGAGCTGGTAGCCGCCGAGGCGCAACAAGTCCAGCAGCACCGGGTCGATCTGATCGGTCGGGCGACCGGCCGCCGCCGCGATCACCGCGTCGAGCAGGCCCCGCATGCGAGATGTGCCATAGGCGAGCTCGGTGGCGAAGGCCGCGTCGCGGCCGCTCATACCGCGCTCGGCCAGCATGGCGGGCAGGGCCAGATTGGCGTAGGCGTCGCGCTCGGAGACCGCGCGCAGGACGTCGAACGCGACCTGCCGGGCGGGATCGAGCGGGGCGCGCTGCGGGCGGCGAGGCGGCCGCTGCTGGCCGGCATCGCGCCGCGGCGGCCCACCGGTCTTACCGTCGCGGCCACGCCCCTGAAAAGGTCTGCCGCTCTGTCCTTTTCCGCGGTCGCGGTCGTTGCCGCCGCGCGGCGAGCGTTCGGTCACGAGGCACGCACCGTTTCGTTCAGCCGGGCGCCGCGGGCCCAGTCCGCGGCGTTCATCGGTTTCTTGCCAGGTGGCTGCACCAGCCCGAGTACCACCGGGTGCGAGCCGGTTCCCACCAGGACCGTCGAACGTTCGGCTCGAATCTGACCGGGCGGCAGCGACTCTACGTTCTCTTCGACGCTCACCGGCCCGACCTTGACGCGGATGTCGCCGACCATCGTCCAGGCACCGGGGCCGGGCGTCACCGCACGGATCTGGCGTTCGATGACGTGAGCGGGCAGCTCCCAGCGGATGCGGGCCTGCTCGACGGTGATCTTCGGGGCAAGGCTGATCCCATCCGCGGGCTGCGGCACCGGGCTCAGTGCGCCGTCCTCGATGCCGTCCAGGGTGGTCTCGAGCAGGCCCGCACCCGAGATCGCCAGCCTGCCCAACAGCGCCCCTGCGGTGTCGGACGGCCGGATCGTCTCGGTCACCACGCCGTAGACCGGACCGGAATCCAGGCTGGGTTCGATGAGGAAAGTCGTTGCGCCCGTGACGGTGTCACCCGCGGCGATGGCTGCCTGGACGGGCGCGGCACCCCGCCAGGCGGGTAGCAGTGAGAAGTGCAGATTGATCCAGCCCCGCGCCGGTACTGCCAGCAGCGCCTCGCCGAGCAGCGCTCCATAGGCCACCACCGCACAGCAGTCCGGCCCCAGATCGGTCAGTTCGGTGACGAACTCCGGGGTGTTCGGCCGCGGCGGCCGCAACACCGGAATCCCGGCGTCGAGGGCCAGTTGGGCCACCGGCGACGGCGCGGTTTTGCCGCGTCGGCCCGCGGCGGCGTCCGGGCGGGTCAGCACCGCGACCACCTCGTGCCGCGGCGAGTCGATGAACCGCTGCAACGACGGCAGTGCCGGTTCGGGGGTACCGGCGAAAACGATTCGCATGAGCCTACTTCGGGCTTCCGCAGGCGGTCATCGTGGCACCTGATAGAACTCACGTTGCTTTACCCCGGCCATTCCGGCCACGAACATCCACGGGATGGTCGTGGTCAGCCGGTTCACCGTTGCCACGGCGTCGTTGTAGTACTGGCGGGCGAAGGCCAGCTTGTCCTCGGTGTCGGCGAGGTTCTGCTGCAGGTTCAGAAAGTTGTTCGACGAGTTCAGCTGTGGGTAGGTCTGACCCAGTGCCAGCACCTGCCCGACGGCGGTGTCGAACTGCTGCTCCGCCGCACCGCGCTGCGCCACCGACTTACCGGCGGTCGCCGCCGCCAGGGCGGCTTGGGCGTCGGCGACGTGATCGAGGATCGCCTTCTCGTGGGCGGCGAAGGTCTGCACGGTGCTGACCAGGCTGGGGATCAGCGACGCGCGTCGGGTCAGCTGCACGTCGATGCCGCCGAGCGCCTCGTCGACGCGGACGTCGGCGGCGCGAACCTTGTTGTAGCCCACCACGAATCCGCCGAGTACCAGTACCGCGATCAGCAGCACCAGTACGAGCACGAAGGTCACCATGAACCGCCTCCTCCTCCGCCGCCGCCACCACCGCCACCGCCGCTGAACCCGCCGCCGCCGCTGCTGCTCGACGACGATGACTGTGAGGCGCTGTAGGCACTGATGGACGACGACAATGCCGACTCGAAGCTGTCGAAACTAGCACCACCGCCGCCCGCGGAATGCCAGCTGGTGCCCGACGAGGAGTGGTACCACTGCGGATCCGGCGGCGGCTGGTTGGTGGCGGCCTGGTACTTGCGCGCCCACAGCGCGGCCACGCCACCGGCTACGGCGAACGGAATGTAGGCGGTGTAGAGATCCTTGCGGGCGGCGAAGTCGAACCGCGACTCCGCCGAGTCGGTGGACAGCATGCGATAGAAACCGCCGACCTCGGACCACAGTTGGCGGCCGGCCGGTGAGCGCCTGCTGCCCACACCGCTGCGCCAGGCGCCCGCCGACAGCAGGAAGAACACCGCGAATGGCAGGCCCCACAACGTGATCGGGAAGAGGATCCGGAAGAAGCCGCAGACGGCAAGCACAAGGGCGACCAGGTTGGCGAACCGCAACCACAGCTCGACGCGGCGTTTGACGATCAGGCCCTCGTCGAGTGCCCACTTCTTGACCGTCTCGGCCATCAGCTCCTTGGCGGTGGTCAGCTTCCGGCCAGAGGAGACCGTGCCGTCGGCGTCGAACTCCGCCCCAGGTCTGTTCAGGCCCAGCAGCGAGCCGACCGCCACACTGACCGCGTCGACGTCGACCCACGCGCCGGGCTCGCCGGTGGCACGAATGGTCCAATTCTTCTTGCCGGCCTGGTTGAGCGAGACCAGTCCGCGGTCTGCGAGGTAGAACATCGTGGCGGTTAACCCGTCCGTGGGCACCTTCTCGGTTCGGATGTACTCGCACTGCACCGGACCGAGGCCCTTGGGCGGGGCGTACTGCAGCGGGAATCCCGGCGACGGTTCGACGGTGGTCCGCCACCACAGGTAGCCGCCGAGGCCCGCGGTCAGGGTCAGGCCCAGCAGCCACAGGGTGGTCGGCAGCGACCTTCCGAGCACCCGATCCCAGCGGTATGACCACGGCAGTTCGGTGCGCGCCGGGGTCGGCACGTCGACGGCGGCGCGCACCGTCACCGGTGTGCGCGGCGCCAGCCCCGTGGCCGAGAAGCGGACCGTGTCGCCGTCGACGGTCAGCCCGTCGCAGGCCCGGCCGACGCCGGTGCCCACCGAGCACTGCGCGCCGGGCACACCGCCGGGCAGGGTGACGGTGATGTCGGCGCGGTCGATCTGGTTGTTCCACGCCGGCGCGATGACGTTCCAGAAGAAGGCCGACGGCGCGGACTGGCTTCCCGTGGTCGATGCGAATGTCCGGTTGGCCCCGGTGGTGCCGGGATCCAGTACACCGTCGATGGTGTAGCGGATGCGGAAGACGTGCGTCCCGTAGTCGAGCACCTGGTCCGGGTCGCCGATCTTGGCGACGCGGAACCGTTCGCCGCTTTCCCACAGCATCTGGTACGGGATCGGCCGGTCGTCCATCAGGATCTCGGTGACCTGCGGCACCTGGCGGACATGCGGATCGTTCTGGTTGGCGATGTCCCAGTAGCGGAAGATGCCGTGCCGGCCACCCGGGAATTTGCCGGTGATGATCTCGGTCGCATCCATCCGGCCGGCGCCGTCGACGACGAAGTCGGCGCGATAGTTGGTGATCACGACCGGGTCGTAGGCGGCTCCACCGCTCGGCGTGAAGCTGAAGAGCACCGGCCACAGCAGCCCAATCGCAATGAGCAGCAACGAGATCGACCACGCGATGGCACGGCCGAATCCCTTCATGACACCTCCGAAGTGTGTTGGGCCCCGGCTTACCCTATGTGCAACGGGTCGATCTGTACCCGAACCGCCTCGTGATCGTGGCGGGCACTGTGGATCGCGGTGGCCTGGCGCAGGGACGCCGCCAGTGCCAGACCCTCGTCCCGGCGCACCCGCACCAGCATCCGGATCACCGGTTCCTCGGCGGCGGTGGCCGGTGGGCGGCGCACCCCCGGTGGCAGGTCCACGGGGCCCAGCAGGTCCGCGTCCTCCGGCAGTTCGGCGTGCTCGAGCAGCGCACGGACCGCCTCGGAACCACCGTCGACCACGGCCATGTGCACGCTGGGCGGCAGCCCCACCTCGGCGCGGGAGTCCAATTCGGCTTCGGCGTGCCCGACCGGATCCCATTTGACCAGGGCCTGCACGGTCGGGATGGTCGACTCCGCGACGACGGCGACCACGCCCCCGTCGGCGCGGGACTGCACCAGGGCCGACGCCGCCATCCAGCGCCGCAGGGTGTCCTCGGCGGCGCGCAGGTCCTGGCGGCCCAGCATTGCCCAGCTGTCCAGCAGCAGGGCCGCGCCGTAGCCGTCGGGGGCGTGTGGTTCGGCGCCCGGGGTGGCGACGACGAGCGCGGGCCCGGGTCCGATCTCGCTGTGCACGGTATCGCCCGCCGACGTCACCACCGTCGTGCCCGGGAAGGCCCGGCCCATCTCCTCGGCGGTGCGCCGCGCGCCGACCACCACTGCGCGGATCGCGTCCGAGCCGCAGCGGCGGCAGCGCAGCGCCGGGTCGATGCGGCCGCACCAGCGGCAGACCGCCCCCGAGGACGCGCCCGACAGCGACAGCGGCCCCGTGCAGTGCCGGCAGCGGGCGATCGTTCGGCAGCGCGCGCAGGCCACTGAGGGGATGTAGCCGCGGCGGGGCACCTGGATCAGCACGGGCGCGCCGCGCTCGAGGGCCGCCCTGGCGGCGCGCAACGCCACCGACGGCAGCCGTGCGGTGCGGGCCGCAGCATCGCGTTCCTCGGCGTAGCCGCCGTCCTCCAGCGCGACCACCCGCGGCGAACAGGCCCGGACCACCGGGCGGGCCGCCACCAGATCGTGCGCCCAGCCGCTGCGCACCAGAGCCTGCGCCTCGGCAGTGCGGGCGTAGCCGCCGATCACCGCGGCGCAGCGCAGCTGGTGGGCGCGCAACATGGCGACCTCGCGGGCGTGCGGGTAGGGGGCTCGTGGTTCGGCCAGCGTGTCGTCACCGTCATCCCAGACGATGACCAGGCCGAGCCGTTCCACCGGTGCGAACACTGCGCTGCGGGTCCCGATGACGAGTCGGGCGTGGCCGCGCAGCACCGACAGCCACCGCCGGTAGCGCGCCGACGGTCCGAGCCCGGCCGACAGCGCCACCACGGCGGTCTCGTCGATCCGGGCGGTCGCCGCCCGCCACACCGCGTCGATGTCGCGCTGGTCGGGCACGATGGCCAGCACGCCGTAGCCGCCGCTGACCGCTGCCGCGGCGGCTTCGGCTATGCGGTCGCACCACTGCTCCCCCGGCAGCGCCTGCCAGACCGCCCGGGCCGCTCTGCCCTCGCGCAGCGCCGTCAGGAACTGCTCCCCGCGGCCGTAACGCGCCCACCCCGCCGGGTCGACCGGATCGGTCACCGGTAGCAACGGTGTGGCGGCGTCGTCCTTCTCCGCCCTGGCGTGCCGTGGCGGGATCGCCAGCCGCAGAACATCGGGGCGGGTGCCCGCGTAGCGGGCGGCGACCGCGTCGACGAGGCGGCGCACCTCAGGGGTGAGCACCGGCTGCGCCGAGATCACCCGGTCCAGCCAGCCGAGTTGGCCAACATGGTCGGTGTCGGAGCGCCGCTCGAGAACGAAGGCGTCGACCAGCCGGCCGTGGAATCGGACCCGCACCCGGACACCGGGCTGGGCGTCGTCGGATTGTTCGGCCGAGACCAGGTAGTCGAACTCGCGGTCCAGGTGTGGCACCGACAGCATCGGCAGTACGCGCGCGATGGGTTCGTGTTCAGCGGCCTGCCGGATGTTCGGCACCGTCGAAGACTACCGATGCACGCCGACAACGCACCTCAGTCGCGCGGGGCGCGGCCGAAGAAGAATCCGGCCGTGATCAACACCTGGGACGTCGCGTACACCCACCAGATCGGCACCTCCAGCGCGTTGGACGCCAGGACGAACTTGCCGATGCCGATCAGGCCGTCGGAGATCGCGAAGCACACCGCACCCGCAGCCGTCCACGGCGTGGGCAGTTGCGCCAGCAGCGCCGCGCACACCATCGCCCCGAGCACCCCGATGTAGACCGTCACCGGGATCGTCAGGCCCTCGGCGGTCAGCGTGGGCCAGAACCAGATCAGCAGGCCCGCGCACAGGACCACCATCACCGCCGCGGCAACCAGTCGGGGCGCGCTGCGCCCGCGCAGCGGCAGCAGGGCACCCAGGTAGCAGAGGTGGGCCACCAGAAACGAGCCGAGGCCCAGGACGAACGACGGCTTCCACCACGGCATCGCCAGGAAGAAGTCGCCGCCTGCGGAGAACAGCAGCGCAGCGACCAGCCAGCGCCGCTCCCGCACGATCGGATGCCACCGGGCGGCCACCGCAAGGAGCACGGCCATCAGCGCCTTGACGGCGGGCTGTCCCGGGAAGCGCCCGGTCAGCTCGGCGTTCGCCGGCAGAGCCACCGCGGTGAGCACCAGGAAGATCCCGTAGCCGACGGCCGTGGCCGCAGCCGCCGCCCACCATCTCGTCAGCGGCCGTGCGTACGGTGAGCTCATGCCAAGCTTGGACAGACCGCCGGTGGACGCCATCCTGCAGAAGGTACTGGAAGCCGTGCCGTTCCAGTTGACCGTCGACGGCGGAGTCGAGGAGGCCCGCCAGCGACTGCGCGAGCTGCCGCGCCGACCGGTCCATCCGGGTCTGCGCGTCGAGGACCACCACATCGACGGCCCGGGCGGCCCGATCCCGATCCGGGTCTACTGGCCCGACGGCATCGAGCAGCCTCCGGGGTCCATTCCCGGGTCGCTCCGCTCCTGCCCTCCGGTGACGATGTACTTCCACGGCGGCGGGTTCGCTGTCGGCGACCTCGACACCCACGACGGCACCGCGCGGGATCATGCGGTGGCCGCCCAGACTCTCGTGGTGTCGGTGGACTACCGGCTCGCACCCGAGCATCCCTACCCCGCCGCCGTCGAGGACGTCTGGGCGGCGACCCGCTGGGTGGCCGACAACGCCGGCCGGTTCGGCGCCGACGCCTCGCGGCTGGCAGTGGCCGGCGATTCCGCCGGCGGCACACTCTCGGCGGTCGTCGCCCAACTCGCCCGCGACAGCGGCGGACCGCAGCTGGCGTTCCAGCTGCTCTGGTATCCCTCGACGATGTGGGACACCTCGCTGCCGTCGTTCGCCGAGAACGCCGACGCGCCGGTACTCGACAACGCCGCGATCGCCGCGTTCACCCGCTGGTACGCCGGTCACCTCGACCTCAGCGACCCGCCCGCAACGCTGGCCCCCGGTCGCGCCGACGACCTGTCGGCGGTGGCGCCCGCCTACGTCGCCGTCGCCGGTCACGATCCGCTGCGTGATGACGGAGCCCGCTACGCCGAGCTGCTGGCGGCGGCCGGTGTAACAGTTGAGCTGCACAATGCCGACACACTGGTGCATGGCTATCTTGGCTACGCAGGCGTGGTCCCGGCGGCGACCGAGGCGACGCAGCGTGGCCTGACGGCTCTGCGGGCAGCTCTACACCGCTGACCAGCCAATCTTGTCGCGGCAGTCCGGGACAGGCCACAATGGCAACACATGCCACAACACGGAGGACTCATCCCCATGAAATTTGCTGAAGGAGCCGCGACCCGGCGCATGGTCGGCATCGGTCTCAGCGCGCTTGTCGGGGGTATGGCCCTTGCCGTCGTCGCCGCACCCGCGGCGTTCGCGGCACCCGACTGCAGCAAGGCGGGCGTCGACAACACCGTCGCCACGGTGCAGGGTCAGGCCCAGAGCTACATGAACAGCCATCCCGACGGCCAGAAGGTCCTGATGAGCGCTGCCCTGCAGCCGCGTCCGCAGGCCGAGCAGACGCTGCGCAACTATGCCGCCGCCAACCCGCAGGAGTACGCCGACTTCAAGGCGATCCTGGCGCCGCTCGGAACGCTGCAGGACCAGTGCGGCGTGCAGGTGGTTCCGCCGCAGTTCCAGTGGGCGTTCGACGCGTTCGTCGGCTAGCCCGCCGAACTTCACCCGCACACGTTCAAGCCCCGCGACCCATCGGGTCGCGGGGCTTGAGCGTTGCGCAGGTTAGACGGAGTTCTTGAGGTCCTCGACCTTGTCCAGGCGCTCCCACGGCAGGTCGACGTCGGTGCGGCCGAAGTGGCCGTACGCGGCGGTCTGGGCGTAGATCGGGCGCTTGAGGTCCAGATCGCGGATGATCGCGCCGGGGCGCAGGTCGAATACGGCCGTGATGGCCTTCTCGATGCGGGCCGGGTCGACGGTCTCGGAGCCGAATGTCTCCACGAACAGACCGACGGGCGCGGCCTTACCGATGGCGTAGGCCACCTGGACCTCTACCCGCTCGGCCAGGCCGGCCGCGACGACGTTTTTGGCCACCCAGCGCATCGCGTACGCCGCGGACCGGTCCACCTTGGACGGATCCTTGCCGGAGAACGCGCCACCGCCGTGACGGGCCCACCCGCCGTAGGTGTCGACGATGATCTTGCGGCCGGTCAGGCCGGCGTCGCCCATCGGGCCGCCGAGCACGAACTTGCCGGTCGGGTTGACCAGCAGTCGGAAATCCGAGGTGTCCAGGCTCTCGTGAGCAAGCTCGTCGAGCACGGTCTTGACCACCTTCGCCCGGATGTCGGGGGCGAGCTCGCCGTCGAGGTCGATGCCGTCGGCGTGCTGGGTGGACAGCACGACGGTGTCCAGCCGCAGCGGGGTGGTGCCTTCGTACTGGATGGTGACCTGGGTCTTGCCGTCAGGCCGTAGGTAGGGCAGCACGCCCTGCTTGCGGACCTCGGTCAGCCGCCGGGCCAGCCGGTGGGCAAGCGCGATCGGGAGCGGCATCAGCTCCGGGGTGTCGCGAATGGCGTAGCCGAACATCAGGCCCTGGTCGCCGGCACCCTGGGAGTCCAGCGGGTCGGCGGCGCCCTCGACGCGCGCCTCGTGGGCGGTGTCGACGCCCTGGGCGATATCGGGCGACTGGGCGCCGATCGCGACGTTGACGCCGCAGGAGGCGCCGTCGAAGCCCTTGGTGGACGAGTCGTAGCCGATGTCCAGGATGCGGTCCCGCACGATCTTGGGGATGTCGGCGTACGCGGAGGTCGTCACCTCGCCGACGACGTGCACCTGACCAGTGGTGACCAGGGTCTCCACCGCGACGCGCGAGCTCGGGTCCTGCGCCAGGAGCGCATCGAGCACCGAGTCGCTGATCGCGTCACAGATCTTGTCGGGGTGTCCTTCGGTCACCGACTCACTGGTGAACAGCCGACCCTTATCGCTCACGGTCACATCCCTTCAATACTTAGGTGGGCAAATCATATCGTTGGCCCCTGAAGACCCAACCTGGACGTCGCGTCCCGCGCAAGGTTTCTGCGCAAATCGAGCGTGATCCCCCGACCGCCTACGCTTCACTGCCACGCAAGAACGAGACGATCGCATCCACGATACGACTCGCCATGAGCGTCTTCGAACCGTGTTCCAGTGCCACCTCGGTGCCGTCGGCTCCCAGCAGCCAGCCGTCATTGCTGTCCACCTCGAACGCCCGGCCCTCGCCGACCGCGTTCACGACGAGCAGATCGCAGGCCTTGCGGGTCAGTTTGGCCCGGGCGTGAAAGAGCACGTCCCCGTTGGCGTCGCCGGTCTCGGCGGCGAACCCGAGGATGGCACGCATGTTGGGCAGCTGCCCGTCGGCGCGCAGCCGAACCGAGCCGGCCAAGACGTCGTCGGTGCGGACCAACTCAATGGTCGGGCCCTCCTGCACGCCGTTCTGCTTCTTGATCTTGTTGGCGGCGACCGTGACCGGCCGGAAGTCGGCCACCGCGGCGGCCATGACGAGCACGTTGGCATCCGGTGCGTGTTTGGTCACCGCTTCGTGCAGCTGAGCGGCCGACGTGATGTGCAGGACGTGGACGCCGGCCGGGTCGGCCAGACCGGCGGTGTTGCCCGCGATGAGCGTGACATCGGCGCCGCGCTGGGCGGCCACCCTGGCCACCGCGTAGCCCTGCTTCCCGGAACTGCGGTTGCCGATGAAGCGGACCGGGTCGATCGCCTCGCGGGTACCGCCCGCGGTGACCAGCACCTTGATACCGGCCAGGTCGTGCGGCAGCGCGTCATGACGGGCCAGCAGCAGCTCGGCGAAGGTGGTGATCTCCTCGGGCTCGGGCAGCCGCCCCGCGCCGCTATCGGAGCCGGTGAGCCGCCCGGACGCCGGTTCCAGGACCACTGCGCCGCGCTCGCGCAGGGTCGCCACGTTCTGGCGGGTGGCCGGATGCTGCCACATCTCGGTGTGCATGGCCGGGGCGAACAACACCGGGCAGCGGGCGGTGAGCAACGTCGCGGTCAGCAGGTCGTCGGCGCGGCCGGCGACGGCGCGGGCCAGCAGGTCGGCGGTGGCGGGGGCGACCACGACCAGGTCGGCTTGCTGGCCGAGCCGGACGTGGGGAACCTCGTCGACGTCTTCGAAGACGCCGGTGCGCACGGGGTGGCCCGACAAAGCCTCGAAGGTCGCGGCACCGACGAAGCGCAGTGCCGACTCGGTGGGGACGACGCGGACGTCGTGGCCGGCTTCACTGAGCTGTCGAACGACCGAGCACGCCTTGTATGCGGCGATGCCACCGGCGACGCCGACGATGATCCGCTTCGGGTTCATCTCAGAAGCCCGGCCCGGTGCGACTACTCGCCTTCGGTGTGTTCGAGCAGGTCGGCGTGGATCTCGCGAAGCGCGATCGACAGCGGCTTCTCCTGCAGGCCAGGCTCGACGAGCGGTCCGACGTACTCGAGGATGCCGTCGCCGAGCTGGTTGTAGTAATCGTTGATCTGGCGCGCCCGCTTGGCCGCATAGATCACCAGCGCGTACTTGCTCGACACGCGGTCCAGCAGCTCGTCGATGGGCGGATTGGTGATGCCCAGCGGCGTGTCATAGGCCGTAGCGGCACCCGGGGCCGGGTCGTAGTGATCCGTGCTGGCTTGTGTCACGTAAAGCTTCTTCCTGGGGTGTAGATCGGTTCCAGATCGAGTCTCAAAGCTGGGTCTGGCGGGCTGTTGTTCGGTCCGTAGCGGCCTCGCACGCCGTCACGGCGCGTTGCCCACCAGCAAGGATACCAATTCGGCGCATGCCGACTCCAATTGGCTGTTCACCACCACCACGTCGAAGGTGTCCTGGGCGGCCAGCTCGGAGCGGGCGGTGTCCAACCGGCGGGCTCTGACTCCGGCGGTCTCGGTGCCGCGCCCGACCAGGCGCTGCTCGAGAGCCTCCCAGCTCGGCGGGGCCAGAAACACCGTCACCGCGTCGGGCATCGCCTGCTTGACGGCGGCCGCACCGGCGAGGTCGACCTCGATCAGCACCGGATGTCCGGCCTCGGCAGCACGGGCAACGGGCGCCGCCAACGTGCCGGACCGGTGTAGTCCGCCGTGGATGTCCGCCCATTCCAGCAGCTCACCGCGATCGATCAGCTGCTGGAACTCCCCGGGGGTGACGAAGTGGTAGTCGACGCCGTCCACCTCACCGGGGCGCGGGGCCCTGGTGGTGGCCGACACACTGAAATGCAGGTCGGGCACCTGCTCACGCAGGCGGCGGACGACAGTCGACTTACCTACCGCAGAAGGCCCGGACAGCACCACAACTCGGCCGCGGCCGCTGTCCGGCCCTCCGCCGGTGTTCACTCTTAGTCGGCAGTGAAGTCGAACTTTTCCAGCAGCGCCTTGCGCTGCCGATCGCCGAGTCCGCGCAGACGACGCGTCGGGGCGATCTCGAGTTCGGTCATGATTTCCTGCGCCTTGACCTTGCCCACCTTGGGCAGGGCTTCCAGCAGAGCCGAAACCTTCATCTTGCCGAGGACCTCGTCGGTCTCAGCGTCCTTGAGCACCTGCTTGAGGTTGGTGCCGCCACGCTTGAGCCGATCCTTGAGCTCAGCTCGTGCTCGACGTGCGGCTGCAGCCTTTTCCAACGCCGCTGCGCGCTGCTCGTCGGTCAACTGGGGAAGGGCCACGGGGTTCCTCCGTCTCATCACCATCATTTGTTATGCCTGGGCCGGGTTCTTCAGCCAGCGACGACGACCGTACCCACGCTGTCTGACGAAATCTAACCCCACCCCCTGCTTTGGGATGCAAACCCGCAGGATATGACCCAACAAGGTCGGGTCCGAATCGGTACGGGGCAAAGCTTCCGCCGTGTTCCCGAACACCATCGCAGGCGACGGCGGCGCCGGAAAACCCGGTTTCATCTGGGGTTTTACTGGCCAGTAGGAATGCGGGCGAATCGGCGGCACGTCACTGAGCCCGGTTCGTGGCCAATTTTCAGCCTTTCCGCACGCAGACGGCGTGTCGGGCGTGTCGCCGAACGCCCGCGGTGCCGGGAGGTGTGTCGGTCGACACTCGCGAAACAGCGGGGGTATCGGAGGTGGACCGGCCGCCGACGGTCTAGAGTGCTCCTCAAGGTGCTGTAGGAAAACTAGATGTTGGGAGACATCGTGGTTTCTGAGGCGCCCCAGGCTGCCCTTTTGCCGGCAAAACGACCCTTCCCCCACGGGGGCGGTCCCAAAGGCAATCTGATCTACAAGGTCATCACGACCACCGATCACAAGCTGATCGGGATCATGTACGTGGTCGCCTGTTTCATCTTCTTCGCGGTCGCCGGTCTGATGGCGTTGTTCATCCGCGCCGAATTGGCACTGCCGGGACTGCAGTTCCTGTCCAATGAGCAGTACAACCAGCTGTTCACCATGCACGGCACGGCGATGCTGCTGTTCTACGCCACCCCGATCGTGTTCGGGTTCGCCAACCTGGTGCTGCCGCTGCAGATCGGCGCCCCCGACGTCGCCTTCCCGCGGCTCAACGCATTGTCGTTCTGGCTCTTCGTCTTCGGCGCCCTCATCGCGCTCGGCGGCTTCATCACCCCCGGCGGTGCGGCCGACTTCGGCTGGACGGTCTACGTCCCGCTCTCCGATGCGGTGCACAGCCCCGGTGCGGGTGCGGATCTGTGGATCCTGGGTGTCGCCGTCGGCGGCCTGGGCACCATTCTCGGTGCGGTCAACATGATCACCACGATCGTCTGCATGCGCTGCCCCGGCATGACCATGTTCCGGATGCCGATCTTCACCTGGAACATCTTCGTCACGTCCATCCTGGTGCTGCTGATCTTCCCGCTGCTGACCGCAGCTGCCTTCGGTCTGGCCGCCGACCGGCGTCTCGGCGCGCACATCTACGACCCGGCCAACGGCGGCGTCACGTTGTTCCAGCACCTGTTCTGGTACTTCGGCCACCCGGAGGTCTACGTGCTGGCGCTGCCGTTCTTCGGCATCGTCTCGGAGATTTTCCCGGTGTTCTCCCGCAAGCCGATCTTCGGCTACACCACGCTGATCTACGCGACCATCAGCATCGCGGCCCTGTCGGTCGCGGTGTGGGCGCACCACATGTACGTGACGGGAGCCGTTCTGCTGCCGTTCTTCTCGTTCATGACGTTCCTGATCGCGGTGCCGACCGGCATCAAGTTCTTCAACTGGATCGGCACCATGTGGAGAGGCCGGCTGACGTTCGAGACACCGATGTTGTTCTCGGTGGGCTTCCTGGTGATCTTCCTGCTCGGTGGTCTCTCCGGTGTGCTGCTGGCCAGCCCGCCGCTGGACTTCCACGTCAGTGACACCTACTTCGTGGTGGCCCACTTCCACTACGTGCTGTTCGGCGTGATCGTCTTCGCGACCTACGCCGGCATCTACTTCTGGTTCCCGAAGATGACCGGTCGCCTGCTCGACGAGCGGCTGGGCAAGCTGCACTTCTGGCTCACCGCGATCGGATTCAACCTCACGTTCCTGGTGCAGCACTGGCTGGGCAACATGGGCATGCCGCGGCGCTACGCCGACTACCTGCCCACGGACGGATTCACCACTCTCAACATCGTGTCGACCGTCGGCTCGTTCATCCTCGGCATCTCGATCCTGCCGTTCGCCTGGAACGTCTTCCGCAGCTGGCGCTACGGCGAGGTCGTCACCGTCGACGACCCGTGGGGCCACGGCAACTCACTGGAATGGGCGACGTCGTGCCCGCCGCCGCGGCACAACTTCACCGAGCTGCCGAACATCCGCTCGGAGCGCCCGGCGTTCGAGCTGCACTACCCGCACATGGTGGAGCGGATGCGCCGTGAGGCTCACGTCGGACGCGAGCACCACCACGACGCCGAGAAAGTTGCCGAGAAGGCCTAGGCCGGAGGTGTCGCTCGCCTACCCCGCCAGGTAGGCGAGCGCGTCACGCATCTTCTCGCCTGCGCGCCGGACTGCCGCGAAATCAGGTCCGGCGCGCAGGATTTCGCGTGACACCGCGGGAAGCAGCTGCCCCGGCCGGGCGCCGCCGAGGCCGCCGAGGGACTCCGGACGGCCGCCCTGTGCCCCGACTCCGGGGACCAGGACCGGTCCGCCGAGATCGCTGACATCGGGTACCTGGTCGAGGGTGGCGCCGATGACGACGCCCACCGAACCCGGTTGCGGCAGCGACGCCCGGTTGACCGCCGCGGCGTTGTCGACGATCGACTGCGCGACGGTGCGCTCCCCTACCCGGGCGCGTTGCACGCTCGCGCCCTCGGGGTTCGAGGTGGCGGCCAGTACGAAGACTCCGCGGCCGTGGACGGCAGCGGTGTCCAGAAGCGGTTGCAGCGAACCGAATCCGAGGTACGGCGAGGCGGTGACGGCGTCGGCTGCCAGCGGCCCGTCCCCTGCCCAGGCCTGGGCGTAGGCGGCCATCGTCGATCCGATGTCGCCGCGCTTGGCGTCGGCGAGCACCAGCACGCCCGACTCCTGCAGCGCCGCGGTCGTCCGCTCCAGGACCGCGAAACCCGCTGAGCCGTAAGCCTCGAAGAACGCCACCTGCGGTTTGACGACGGCGAAACCTGCGAAGGCCTGCACGCAGATGTCACAGAACCGGGCCAGGCCGTCGGCGGAGACCGGCAGCTCCCAGGCCTGCAGCAGCTCGGGGTGTGGGTCGATCCCGACGCACAGCGGCCCGCGTGCGGCGATCGCCGCCGCGAGCCTGGAGCCAAAGCTCGGCGGGCAGGAGCGAAGCGACTCGGGGGTCGGCACAGCCTCAGCCATGGCCGAAGGTGGCGTGCAGTTCCTGCAGCGAGCGCACGCCGATGTCGCCGCGGATGCCGGCCTCGATGCCCTGCACGGCCGCCGAGGCGCCCTGCACGGTGGTGATGCACGGGATGTTCATCGACACCGCCGCCGAGCGGATCTCGTAGCCGTCGATACGTGGCCCCGAGTTGCCGTACGGGGTGTTGATCACCATGTTCACCTCGCCGGCCAGGATCGCGTCGATGGCCGACATGGCGGGCCGGCCGTCCCCGGGCTCCTCGAAGTGCTTGCGCACCACGTCACATGGAATACCGTTGCGCCGCAACATCTCCGCGGTGCCCTCGGTGGCCAGCACCCGAAAGCCCAGATCGGCCAGACGCTTGACCGGGAACACCAGCGAGCGTTTGTCCCGGTTGGCCACCGACACGAACACCGTGCCGTCGGCCGGCAGCGAACCGTACGCGGCGGTCTGGCTCTTGGCGAACGCGCTGCCGAAGTCGTGGTCGATGCCCATCACCTCGCCGGTCGACTTCATCTCGGGTCCCAGCAGCGAGTCGATACCCGAGCCGTCGGCCTTGCGGAACCGGTGGAACGGCAGCACCGCCTCCTTGACCGCGATCGGGGCGTTGGGGTCGGGGCTGGCCCCGTCACCGGTGCGCACCAGCACACCCTCCTCGCGCAGCTGGGAGATGCTGGCTCCCAACATGACTCGGGCGCATGCCTTGGCCAGCGGCACCGCGGTGGCCTTGGACACGAACGGCACGGTGCGGCTGGCCCGCGGGTTGGCCTCCAGCACGTAGAGCACGTCGTCCTTGAGGGCGTACTGCACATTGAGCAGACCGACCACCCCGACGCCATGCGCGATGGCCTCGGTGGCACGCCGCACCGCCTCGATGTCGCTGCGCCCCAGCGTGACCGGCGGCAGCGCACACGCGGAGTCACCGGAGTGGATACCGGCCTCCTCGATGTGCTCCATCACCCCGCCGATATATACCTCGGTGCCGTCGCACAGCGCGTCGACGTCGATTTCGATGGCGTCTTCGAGGAAGCGGTCGACGAGCACCGGATGCTCCGGGGAGAGCTGGGTGGCGCGGGTGATGTAGCCGTGCAGGGTCTGCTCGTCGTAGACGATCTCCATCCCCCGCCCGCCCAGGACGTAGGACGGCCGGACCAGGACGGGATAGCCGATCCTGGCGGCGATGTCGCGGGCCTGCTCGAAGCTGGTGGCGGTGCCGAACTTCGGTGCGGGCAGCCCGGCATTGGTGAGCACCTGGCCGAACCGGCCGCGGTCCTCGGCCAGGTCGATGGCCTCGGGCCGGGTCCCGACGATCGGCACACCGGCGTCGGCGAGGCGTTTGGCCAGCCCCAGCGGGGTCTGCCCGCCGAGTTGCACGATCACCCCGACCACGCCGGGACCGCCCTGCCCGGACTGCGATTCGGCGTGGTAGACCTCCAGCACGTCCTCGAATGTCAGCGGCTCGAAGTACAGCCGGTCGGCGGTGTCGTAGTCGGTCGACACCGTCTCCGGGTTGCAGTTGACCATCACCGTCTCGAAGCCGGCCTGGGTCAGTGTGGTCGCGGCATGCACACAGCTGTAGTCGAATTCGATGCCCTGGCCGATGCGGTTGGGCCCGGACCCCAGGATCAGCACCTTGGGCTTCTCGGTCTGCGGGGCCACCTCGGTTTCGGCCGCGGGATCGAGTTCGTAGCTGGAGTAGTGGTAGGGCGTCTTGGCCTCGAACTCGGCGGCGCAGGTGTCCACCGTCTTGAACACCGGGTGGATGCCCAGCCGCAGACGCAGTGACCGAACCCCGGTCTCGCCGGCCAATTCGGGCCGCAGCGAGGAGATCTGGCGATCGGACAGGCCGTTGTACTTGGCACGGCGCAGCAGTTCCTCGTCGAGCACGGGGGCGTCGATCAGCTCACGACGCAGCGTCACCAGACCGGCGATCTGCTCGACGAACCACGGGTCCACACCCGAGGCCGCCGCGACCTCCTCGACGCTCGCGCCCAGCCGCAGCGCCAGCTCGATGTCGTAGAGCCGTCCCTCGGTGGGCGTACGCAGCCGCTCCAGGACGTCGGAGACCCAGCCGTCGTCGTCGGGTCCGGTCCAGAACCCCGCCTTGGTGGTCTCCAACGAGCGCATCACCTTGCCGAGGGCCTCGACGAAGTTGCGGCCCAGCGACATCGCCTCGCCCACCGACTTCATCGTGGTGGTCAGCGTCGGGTCGGCTCCGGGGAACTTCTCGAAGGCGAACCGCGGCGCCTTGACCACCACGTAGTCCAGCGTGGGCTCGAAGCAGGCCGGGGTCTCCTTGGTGATGTCGTTGACGATCTCGTCGAGGGTGTAGCCGATCGCGAGCTTGGCGGCGATCTTGGCGATCGGGAAGCCGGTGGCCTTGGAGGCCAACGCACTCGAGCGCGACACCCGCGGGTTCATCTCGATGACGATCAGCCGGCCGTCCTTGGGGTCGACGGCGAACTGGATGTTGCAGCCGCCGGTGTCGACGCCGACCTCGCGCAGGATCGCGATACCCAGATCCCGCATCGTCTGGTACTCGCGGTCGGTCAGCGTCATCGCCGGGGCGACGGTCACCGAGTCGCCGGTGTGCACACCCATCGGGTCGACGTTCTCGATCGAGCAGACCACCACCACGTTGTCGCGGCCGTCGCGCATCAGCTCGAGTTCGTACTCCTTCCACCCGAAGATGGATTCCTCGATGAGCACGTTGGCACTCGGCGACGCGGCGAGCCCGTCGCCGGCCATCCGCTCGACGTCTTCGAGCGAATGCGCCATGCCGGACCCGAGGCCGCCCATGGTGAACGAGGGACGCACCACCACCGGCAGGCCCAACTCGGCGACCGTGTCGCGCACTTCGGCCATAGTGAAACAGACTCGGCTGCGGGCGGATTCGCCGCCGACCTTGGCGACGATATCCTTGAACTTCTGCCGGTCCTCACCGCGCTGGATGGCTTCGAAGTCCGCGCCGATGAGTTCTACGCCGTAGCGCTCCAGGGCGCCGTTCTCGTGCAGCGCGACCGCGGTGTTCAGCGCAGTCTGTCCGCCGAGGGTGGCGAGCACGGCGTCGATCGGGTTGCCACGCTCGGCCTGCTGGGCGAAGACCTTCTCGACGAACGCCGGGGTGATCGGTTCGACGTAGGTGAAGTCGGCGTATTCCGGGTCGGTCATGATCGTCGCCGGATTGGAGTTGACCAGGCTCACGGTCAGCCCCTCGGCGCGCAACACCCGGCAGGCCTGGGTGCCCGAGTAGTCGAACTCACAGGCCTGGCCGATGACGATCGGCCCGGAGCCGATGACCAGGACGTGGTTGAGGTCGGTACGGCGTGGCATCTAGTGCTTCCTGTCTTCCATCAGGTCGACGAACTGGTCGAACAGGTAGTTGGCGTCGTGCGGCCCGGCTGCGGCCTCCGGGTGGTACTGCACCGAGAAGGCGCGCCCGTCAAGCAGTTTGATGCCTTCTACCACACCGTCGTTGGCACAGGTGTGGCTGACGATCGCGGGCCCGAAGTCGGTGTCGAACTGTTCGCCCGCCTCGCCTTCGAGGGCGAACCCGTGGTTCTGTGCGGTGATCGCCACCGCGCCGGTGGTGTGGTCGATGACCGGCACGTTGATGCCGCGGTGGCCGAACGCCATCTTGTAGGTGGACCGGCCCAGGGCGCGGCCCAGGATCTGGTTGCCGAAACAGATTCCGAACAGCGGTGTTCCGGACCCGAGCACCTCACGGGTGACACCGACGACGTGGTCGGCGGTGGCCGGGTCGCCGGGTCCGTTGGACAGGAAAACCCCGTCGGGCTTGAGGTCGGCGATCTGTTCGAAGGTGGCCGACGACGGCAGCACATGGGTCCGGATACCGCGCAGCGCGAAGTTGCGCGGCGTGTTGGTCTTGATGCCCAGATCCAGCGCGACGACGGTGAAGCGCTGCGCCCCTTCGGGTTCCACGATGTAGGTCTCATCTGTGCTGACTTCGCCGGCCAGGTCGGCGCCGAGCATCGCGGGCTGGCTGCGGACGCGGCGCAGCAGCTCGTCGGCGTCGGCCAGTGCGGGCCCGGAGAAGACCCCGGCCTTCATCGACCCACGGGTGCGCAGGTGGCGCACCACCGCGCGGGTGTCGATCCCGGCGATCCCGACGATGCGCTGACGCTTGAGCTCGTCCTCGAGGGTGCCGGTGGCCCGCCAGTTCGACGCCCGCGGCGAGGGGTCGCGCACGGCGTAGCCGGCCACCCAGATCTTGTCGCCGCGGCTCTCGGCGTCCTCGTGGTTCCAGCCCGTGTTGCCGATCTGCGGGGCGGTGGCCACCACGATCTGGCGGTGATAGCTCGGATCGGTCAGGGTCTCCTGGTAGCCGGACATGCCGGTGGAGAACACCGCCTCGCCGAGAGTCTCGCCGGCCGCACCGAACTCGGTTCCGGTGTAGACCCGCCCGTCCTCCAGCACAAGATGGGCTTTACCCGTCACGCTGCTTCTCCTGTCCATCTCGCGTAGTCGCCGCGGTCGTCGCCGCGGAAGCCGGTGTCGATTTCGGTGCCCGACGGCAGCCGCCAGCGGATCGTCAGAATCGCCGCCTGCGCATCGGGTTTGCCCCGGCCGCCGCCCGGGATGACCTTCCCGGCCATCGCCCGTTCGGTGCGAATCGAGGTGATCGCGTCCTGCGGCATCCAGATCGGGGTGGCCCCGGATCGCTCGAGCAGGATGCCTTCGGGATAGCGGGTCAGCACCGCCTTGGACCGGAACCCGACGTCGCCGACGGTGATGCGTTCCAGCCAATTGGGTGCCAGCGTGCTGCCGACATAGAGGCCGCGGGTGGGTGCGACGGTGGCCGAGCCGAGCAGATCGGGCATCGGCGGGAACTCGCCGACCAGTTCGGCCTGCCGCTGCGAGCGATGCTTCCAGCCGCTGAGCATCCGGCGGATCACGGCTCCGATGATCACGACGATGAAGAATGCGAAGACGAACGTCGCCACCGCCGTGCCGGTATTCATTGCGCCGGGCTCTTCCCGTCCCTCGCGGTCACCGAGCCCCGCAGCAGTGTCGCGGTGACTTTCGCCGGCAATGTCATTGCCGCATAGGGCGTATTGGCCGACCGGCTGGCCAGCTCGGCGCCGTCGACCACCCACTCGGCGTTCGGTTCGACGACGACGAGGTTCGCGGGTTCGCCCACTTCCAGCGGCCGGCCCTGGTCGTCGAGACCGACGATGCGGGCCGGGTTCTCACTCATCACCCGCGCGACGCCGCGCCAGTCCAGCAGCCCGGTGCGCACCATCGTGTCCACCACGACCGACAGCGCGGTCTGCAGGCCCAGCATGCCCGGCCGTGCGACAGAGAACTCGCAGCACTTCTCGTGCTCGGCGTGCGGCGCGTGGTCGGTGGCCACACAGTCGATGACGCCGTCGGCCAGCGCCTGGCGCAACGCCACCGCATCGGAGGCCTCGCGCAGTGGCGGGTTGACCCGGTTGACGCCGTCGTAGGTCGCCAGCCGGCTGTCGTCGAGCATCAGGTGGTGTGGTGTGACCTCTGCGGTGATCGAAATACCCTGCTGCTTAGCCCATTTGACGATCTCGACGGTGCCTGCCGTCGAGGCGTGGCAGATGTGCACCCGGGCTCCTGCGTCGCGGGCCAGAATCGCATCCCGGGCCACGATCGACTCCTCGGCGGCCCGCGGCCAGCCCGCCAGGCCCAGCCGGGCGGCGTTGGGGCCCTCGTGCGCGACGGCACCGACGGTCAGTCGCGGCTCCTCGGCGTGCTGGGCGATCAACACCCCGAGTCCGGTGGCGTACTCCAGCGCGCGGCGCATCACCAACGGGTCGTCCACGCAGACACCGTCGTCGGAGAACAGCTTGACCTGTGCCACCCCGGCGGCCATCAGCCCCATCTCGGTGAGCTGTTTGCCTTTCAGGCCGACCGTGACGGCACCCACGGGGTGGACGTCGACAAGGCCGACCTGCTGACCGCGCCGCCAGACGTGGTCGGTCACCACCGGGCTGTCGGCCACCGGATCGGTGTTGGCCATCGCGAACACCGCGGTGTAGCCACCCAGAGCCGCTGCCGCCGAACCGGTTTCGATGTCCTCGGCGTATTCGCGGCCCGGCTCGCGCAGGTGGGTGTGCAGGTCGACGAAGCCCGGCAGCAGCACCTGACCGCTGGCGTCGATCACGTCGGCGTCGTCGGGGGCGACGAGTTTGGCGCCGATCTCGGCGATCTGGCCGTCGGCCACGAGCACGTCGACCGGCTCGCCTTCGCCGTAGAGCAGCACGCCCCTGATCAGCACTGGCTGGGTCTGCGTCATACCGTCACCGCCTCGTCCGTGCCGACCAGTAGATGGAACAGCACCGCCATCCGCACGTGCACACCGTTGGAAACCTGTTGCAGCACCGCCGATTGCGATGAGTCGGCCACCGAGAACGAGATCTCCATACCGCGCAGCATCGGCCCCGGGTGCAGCACCACCGCATGATCGGACAGCATCGCCTGACGGCGGTCGGACAGCCCGTAGCGGATCGAGTACTCCCGCTCGGACGGGAAGAACCCGCCGTTCATCCGCTCGGCCTGCACCCGCAGCATCATCACCGCGTCGGCGGCGGGCAGTTCGGCATCCAGGTCGTGCGACACCGTCACCGGCCACTGCGAGACACCGACCGGCAGCAGCGTCGGCGGCGACACCAGCACCACCTCGGCACCCAGGGTGTGCAGCAGAGTCACATTGGAGCGGGCCACCCGGCTGTGCAGGATGTCGCCGACGATGACCACGCGGCGGCCTTCGATGTCGCCGAGGCGCTGGCGCAGGGTCAGCGCATCCAGCAGCGCCTGCGTCGGGTGTTCGTGGGTGCCGTCACCGGCATTGATGACGCTGGGTCCGGTGCCGTCGGGCTCCAGCGTCCACTCCGCCAGCTGCTGGGCGGCACCGGAGGCGGGATGGCGGATGATCAGCGCGTCAGCCCCTGCGGCGCGCAGGGTCAGCGCGGTGTCGCGCAGCGACTCGCCCTTCGACACCGATGAGCCGGACGCGCTGACGTTGATCACGTCGGCGCTCATCCACTTGCCGGCCACCTCGAACGACACCCGGGTGCGGGTGGAGTTCTCGTAGAACATCGTGATGATGGTGCGCCCGCGCAGGGTGGGCAGCTTCTTGACCTCGCGGCCCAGCAGCGCCTGCTTGAACCGGTCGGCATTGTCGAGGATCGCGGTGGCCTCGTCGCGGCTCAGGTCGGCCGCCGACAGCAGGTGCCTGACACTCATCTAGCCGGCCCTCCGTGCGGTGCGATCCAGATGCCTTCGATGTCGTCGTCCTCGGTCAGGCGCACCTTGACGTTCTCGCTGCGTGAGGTGGGGACGTTCTTGCCGACGTAGTCGGCCCGCAGCGGCAGCTCGCGGTGACCGCGGTCGACCAGGACCGCCAGTTGCACGGCGGTGGGCCTGCCGATGTCGCGCAGGGCGTCGAGCGCCGAGCGGACCGAGCGCCCGGTGTAGAGCACGTCGTCGACGAGGATCACCAGCGCGTTGTCGATGCCGCCGGCGGGAATGGAGGTCTCTTCCAGTGCGCGGGGCGGCCTGAAGTCCAGGTCGTCGCGGTACAGCGTGATGTCCAGGCCGCCGCAAGCGACGGTGACGCCGGAGAATTCGTGAATCTTGGCGGCCAGCCGGTTGGCGAGGGTGACACCCCTGGTCGGGATGCCGAGCAGCACGATGCGTGGCGCGTCAGGACCGTCGAGCGCGGTCTTTTCGATGATTTGATGGGCGATGCGAGAGACGGTACGGCCGACGTCCGCGGCGGACATCAATTCCCGGTCGGTGGAGCCCACGAGCTGACCAGACCTCCTTCTCCGCCTCTCTGGACGGATCGTTAAAGGATGTCGAACTGTCCGGCAGCTTAGCACCCATTCGGCGCGATGGCCGCGTGGGCGGCCTGGGTAGACTTCGTCCGGTGAATCTCGCGGAGAACCGCACCTCTATCGCCCAGGCGGTCGACGCCGGACTGCTGGCCGGGGCTGTGACTTTGGTGTGGCAACACGGAAAAGTGCTGCAGGTCAACGAGATCGGCTCTCGGGACGTCGAAGCCAACCTGCCGATGCAGCGCGACACGATCTTCCGCATCGCCTCGATGACCAAGCCGGTGACGGTGGCCGCGGCGATGGCCCTGGTCGAGGAGGGCAAGCTGGCGCTGACCGATCCGGTCAGCCGTTGGCTCCCTGAGCTGGCCGACATGCAGGTGCTCGTCGATCCCACCGGCCCGCTGGACCGCACGGTGCCGGCCCGGCGGCCGATCACCATCGACGACCTGATGACCCATCGTAGCGGCCTGGCCTACACGTTCTCGGTCCTCGGCCCGCTCAGCCGGGCATACGCGCAGGTCTCCTTCCGCCAGGACCAGGACCACTGGCTGGCCGAGGTCGCGCAGCTACCCCTGGTCCATCAGCCGGGCGAGCGGCTGACCTACAGCCACGCCACCGACGTGCTCGGCATCGTCGTGTCGCGCATCGAAGGCAAGTCGCTGCACGCCGTGCTCACCGAGCGGATCTTCGAGCCGCTGGGCATGGCCGACACTGGGTTCTTCATCTCCCCCGCCAAACGGGCCCGGGCGGCCACCATGTACCGCCTCGACGAGGAGACCGGGCTGCACCACGACGCGATGGGCCCGATACCGGTGACCGAGCCCCGGTTCTGTCAGGGCGGGGCCAGCCTGGTGACGACCGTCGACGACTACCTGCGGTTCGCCCGAATGCTGTTGGGCGGCGGCGAGGCCGACGGGGTGCGGGTGCTCTCCGCGGAGTCGGTGCAGGCGATGCGCAGCGACCGGTTGACCGCCGAGCAGAAGAACTACCCGTTCCTGGGGATGCCGTTCTGGGTGGGCCGCGGGTTCGGCCTGAACCTGTCGGTGGTGACCGATCCGTCGAAATCGGCACAGTTGTACGGGCCCGGCGGTGAAGGCACGTTCAGTTGGCCCGGTGCCTACGGCACGTGGTGGCAGGCCGACCCGGCCAACGATCTGATCCTGATCTACCTGATCCAGAACTATCCGAACTTCAGCGCGCCTGCCGCCGCGGTGGCGGGGAACACCTCGCAGGTCAAGCTGCAGTCGGTGCAGCCGAAGTTCGTGCGCCGCACCTACGCGGGCCTGGGCCTGTAGGTCACCGTTCCACCGCCAGTGCCGACGAGCCCGGTCCGGGCCTGCTGACCCGCAACCCGGCCTCCTCGGCGATGACAGCGGCTGCGGCCCAATCGTGTTCGCCGAGGTCGGTTTCGACGAATCCGTCCAGCGCGCCCTCGGCGACGGCGCAGATCGCCAGCGCCGCCGAGCCGAGGATGCGGGCGTCGGTGTAGCCGCGCATCTGCTGCCCGACGGCCGCGAACTGCTCGGTGCGGACCTCCGCGGAGTACGAGTAGCCCATGCCCAGCACGCGCGCTCCCCCGTTGCCGGGTCCGGTGAGCCGACGAACCCCGGCGCCGTCGGCAAGCCAGGCCCCCGCGCCGCGGTGGGCGAAGTAGGTCTTGGCCAGTGCCGGTGCGACGACCGCCCCGGCAAGCCAGCGGCCCTCGGCGTCGACCGCGCCGACACACGTGGCGTAGTACGGGATTCCCCTGGTGAAGTTTGTGGTGCCGTCCAGCGGATCGATCGACCAGCGGATCCCGGCGTGGTGCTGGCTGCCCGTCGGCGGAAGTTCCTCGCCGGTGATCTCGTCGTCGGGCCGCCGCGATTCGATGACGTCGCGCACCGCACGTTCGGCCTCGACGTCGACATTGGTCACCAGGTTGCCGTCGTCACCCTTGGTGGTGATCTGCACGATGCCCTGTGCGCCGGAAGTGAGCACGAGTGCCCCGCGTCGGGCGGCCGCCAGCGCCACGTCGAGCAGTTCGGCCGTGTCCAATGCCGCGGTCACGATTCGATCCGGGCGCCGGTCGTCGCGTCGAAGACGTGGACTCCGCCCGGGCGCACCGACATCGTCACCACGGCACCTTCGCCCAAGCCGCCCAGGCCGGCCATGTTGACCACGCTGACCAGAGTGGTGCCGGGCGCCTCGACGGCGACAATGGCCCGCGGGCCCAGATGTTCGATGAGGGCCACCCGGCCGGTTGCGGCCGGCTCGGCGGCAGCGTCGGCGGGCTCGATCACGAGATCCTCCGGACGGAAACCGAGTGTCACCGGGTCTGCTTGCCGGGCAGTAACGTTGCCCACCGCCAGCACCAGGCCGTCGGCGGAGCGGAAGACGCCGTCGGTGACCAAGCCGGGCACCAGGTTCATCTTCGGGCTGCCCACGAACCCGGCGACGAAGGTGTTGGCTGGCTTGTTGTAGACCTCCAGCGGTGCACCCTGCTGGACGATGCGCCCCTCGTTCATCACGACCATCCGGTCGGACAGCGTCATCGCCTCTTCCTGGTCGTGGGTCACATACAGCGACGTGATGCCCAGCCGGCGCTGGATGCGCAGTAGTTCGGTGCGGGTCTCGACGCGCAGCTTGGCGTCGAGGTTGCTCAACGGCTCGTCGAACAGGAACACGGCGGGCTCGCGGATGATCGCGCGTCCGATGGCGACGCGTTGCTGCTGACCGCCGCTGAGATCCTTGGGCTTTCGTGACAATGCGGCGGTCAGGCCGAGGGTCTCGGCGACGGCGGCAGCTCGTTCACGCGCCTGCGCTTTGGCGACCTTCTTGGCTCGCAGTGGGAACGCAATGTTCTGCTCGACCGTCAGGTGCGGATAGAGCGCGTAGTTCTGGAACACCATCGCGATGTCGCGGTCCTTCGGCTCCAGCGCCGTGACGTCCTTGTCCCCGATCCGGATGGTGCCCGAGGTGACGGGCTCCAGTCCGGCCAGCATTCGCAACGACGTGGACTTGCCGCATCCCGAGGGTCCCACCAGAACGGTGAATGAGCCGTCGGGCATCTCCAGATTGAAGTCGTGGACGATACGAACGTCCGTGTAGGACTTGTTCACACCGCTGAATGTGACTGTGGACATGGTGTTTCGTGCTCTCCTGCCGTGCTCTAGGTCTTGACCGCGCCGCCGCTGATGCCTTGGACCAGGCGGCGCTGTACGAAGAAACTCGCGATGACGACCGGCACCACGGCGATGAGGATGGCCGCACACATCGAGCCGATTTGAACGCCGCGGAACGTGTTGAACCCGGCGATGGCCACCGGGAGAATCTTGGCGTTGCCGGGTGCCAGGATCAGTCCGTAGAACATGTCGTTCCACGACAGGGTGAAACCGAAGATCGCCGAGGCACCGATCCCCGGCAGCACCTGTGGCAAGACCACCAGCAGGAACGCCCGGAACCGGCCGAGGCCGTCGACGCGGGCCTGCTCTTCGATGGATTTCGGGACGGCCTCGAAGAAACCCAGCAGAAACCACGTCACGACCGGCGCGACGAAGCTGAGGTGGGCGAAGATCACCGGCACCAGACTGTCCTGCAGACGCAGGGCGTAGGCCATGGTGAGGAACGGGAAGACCAGAACGGCGGGCGGGATCATCTGCGCGGCAAGCAGTCCGAATCGGGTGGCGGTTCCACCGGCCCGGTATCGGGTGATGACGTAGGCGCCCATACAGCCGACGACCAGGCTGATGGCGACACTGATGAAGGCGACCAGAAAGCTGCGGGCCGCGGCGTCGAGGATGCCCGAGGACAGCACCGAGCGCCAGCTGTCCAGATTCGGGGCGAAGAACACCAGACCCGGATCGTTGAGCTGGACCGGAGACTTGAAGCTGGCCAGCACGATCCACGCGATTGGCATGATCACCACGACGACACCGACCCACAGCAGCACGATCCGGGCCAGCGTGTACCCCTTCACACCGCTCATGCTTCGCGGTTCCTCTCCAACAGCCGGAAAGTGATCACCACGGCGGTCAGGACCACGGCCAGCACGACGAAGGCCATCGACGCCGCACTGCCGAGCCGGAAGAACTGCACGCCGGTTTGATACGTGTAGTACTGCAGGGTCTGCGTTTCGGTGCCCGGACCGCCCTTGGTGGTGGCGTAGACGTATTCGAAGACCTTCATGGCATCCAGCGCGCGCAGCAGGACCGCGACCGCGAGCACCGGCCGCAGCAGCGGCAGGATGACCCGGCGGAACACATACCACGGCGGTGCGCCGTCGACGCGGGCTGCCTCCAGGGGTTGTTTGGGAATCGACTCCAGGCCGGCGAGCAGCAGCAAGACCATGAACGGCGTCCACTGCCAGACGTCGATGAGCGCCAGGGTATAGAGGGCATGGCCCGAACCCAGGAAGTCGATGTCGACACCGACCTTCTTCAGCACGTACGGGATGGCGCCCAGCTGATCATTGAGCAGGAAGCGGAAGGTCAGGCCGACCGCGACCGGGGTGATGAACATGGGCGCCAACAACATTGCGCGGGTCACGTCGCGGGCCCACTTCTGCCGTTGTAGCGCCATTGCCAGTATCAGGCCGATGACCAGTTCGAGCGCGACGGCGACCAGCACGTAGGTGGCGGTGGTGCCGAACGCCTGCCAGAAGTCGGCGTTGGTCAGTGTGTTGACGTAGTTGGTGACGCCGACGAAGCGCGGTGCGCCCCGGTCGGTGAGCTTGTAGTCGGTGGCGCTGAGGTAGAGCGCGTAGACGAGTGGGAATCCGACGACCGCGACGAACGTTGCCAGCAGCGGACTCAACATCCCGTATTTGAATCTGGTCATGTCGTGTCCTCCCCCGTCGTCGCGGCCGCCGGATCCACCACTGGATCAGCCTCGGGTCTTCTCCGCGGCGGCCTGGGCGTCCCGCAGGGCATCGTCGATGCTCTTGGTGCCGGCCACGGCTTCGTTCAGTTCCGTTCCGACGGCCTGGATCATCTCCTCGGCGTTGGTCTGGTTACTGAGCGGCTTGGCCTTGGACAGGATGTCCTTGACCACGGCGTAGTAGTCGGAGCCGAAGCCGTCACCGAGCACCTTGGGATCCTGTGTGCTGCTCGTGCGGATCACCGCACCGCCCTTGACCACCCGCTCGACGTCGATCGGCTTGGAGGTAAGCCAGGACACGAACGCCCATGCGGCATCGGAATTTCCGGAGTTGGACGGGATCGCCCAGCTCCACGACCCCAGCACGTCGACGCCACCGGGCATCGCGGTGAGCTTGAACGGGCCGACGCCGGACTTGGCCGCGGTGCCGTCAGGCGCGTTCAGCGACGGCAGATTCCAGTTGTAGCTCACCAGCGAAGCCGACTGCCCACTGGACACCGAGCGGCCCGCCTCGTCGAAGCCCCAGTTGATGCTGTTCTTCGGGGCGGCGGTGTTGTACAGGTCGACGTAGGCCTCGAGCGCCTTCTTGGCTTCGGGGGTGTCGAGGGTGTACTTGCCGGAGTCGTCGTAGATCGAACCGCCGGCTGCGAACAAGAAGTTGGCCCACTCCTCGAAGACCTTGTAGCCGCGCTGCGGCTGCATCGCGATCCCGGCCCGATCGCCGGAGACCAGCTTCTTGGAGTTGGCGACCAGATCGTCGAGCGACTTCGGTTCGGTCAGCCCGGCCTTCTGGTAGTCGGGCACGTTGTAGATGTAGCCCAGCGCATAGTTGTAGAACGGCACGGCGTACCGCTTGCCGTCGACGGTGTCGATGTCGGTGAGCGGCTTGAAGAAGTCCGCGTAGTTGTAGTCCGGCGTCGAGTCGATGCGAGAATCCAAGGGCTGCAACCAGTTCGCGGCGACGAAGTCCTTCATCCAGACGTTGTCGACGACGACGAGGTCATACGTCGCCTTCGGGGCCTGGAACGAAGCGACCAGTTTGTCTCGGATCTGGTCGTAGGTCTGCGGCTCGATGTTGACCTTGATGTTGGGGTAGATCTTGTTGAACTCGGGGATCAACGATTTGACGATGTCGGTGTCCGGCACGTTCTCCATCAGGATGTTGACGGTGCCCGACGTGTCGGTGGCGACCTTGCCAGTCCCGGTCGCCGCCGGGGTCTGCGGACCGCCGCTACCCGCGCACCCCGACAGGAGGAGCACTGAGGCGCCGATGGCGCCCAGACAGGTCACGGCACGCCGGAACCCTGGTTTTTTCAACGTCATTGCTTCCTCTTCTCGTTGTGATCGGTAGTGCTGGGTCGAGCTAATCCATGTAGGCGCCACCGTTGACGGCCAGCGCCTCGCCGGTGATGAACCGGGCGTCATCGGACAGCAGGAACGCGACGCTGTACGCCACGTCTTCAGGCTGCTGCAAACGGCCAAGCGGCGTGTCGTCGATCCACATCTGCTTGACGTCCTCGGGGGTCGAGCCGCGAAGTTGCGCCTCCCAGGCGAGTTCGCGGGACTGCATGGGGGTCTCGACGAATCCGGGGCATACGCAGTTGACGGTGATGCCGTGTTCGGCAAGTTCGTAGGCCATCGCCTGGGTGAGTCCGACGACACCGTGCTTGGAGGCGACGTAATCGGACAGGTACGGCACCCGGCCCTGCTTGCCGGCCATCGACGCGGTGTTCACAATCGTCCCGCGGCGTCCGGTTCTGATCATCGCGCGGGCGGCTGCCTGCCCGCAGACGAAAACGCCCTTGAGGTTGATGTTCATCGTCAGGTCGTACTTGTCCAGCGGAAGATCGAGGAAAGGCACCATGAATGAGATGCCGGCATTGCTCATCCACGCGTCCAGGCCCAGGCGATCAGCGACGTCGTCGGCGACCGCTGCCGCCTGCGCCGGGTCGGTGACGTCGAGTCGTGTCGCCTCGTGCCCCAGACCCGAGGTGTCAACGAGCGAGGCGGCCACCTCGGCGGCGGCATCGACGTCGACATCGGTGACCACGACACGCCAATCCCGTTGCGCTAGAACCGTCGCGATCGCCCTGCCGATGCCGGATCCCGCTCCGGTGATGACCACGGTCTTGCTCATTGACGAGTCCTTTCAGCTAGCGAATGCGAGATGCCTGCGGTGGCGCTGGCCAGGTTGCGCCATTCCTGGTATGCCGCGTCGTACACCGCGACTTTCTCGGGATCGGGCAGCACCGGCTCGCCGAGGGTGATGAAGCGCCGGCACTGCTCCCAGTCGGCCAGCACCTCGACACCGACCGCGGCGATCAGCGCCGCCCCGAGTGACGCACCAGGATGGTCGACGATCGGGTACATCGGGGCGCCGAGCACCTCGGCGTGGATCTGCTTCCACAGCGTCGATTTACTGCCGCCATTGGTGATCGACGCACGCCCGAGCTCGATGCCGAGTTCGGCGAACACTTCGACGTGGTGGCGGAACCCGAACGCGATAGCCTCCAGCGTCGAGCGGTACATGTCGGCGCGGGTGGTCCCCAGATGCAAGCCCGCGTAGACCCCCCGCAGGTCCGGATCGTGCAGCGGGCTCTTCTCACCCAGGAAGTACGGCAGGCAAAGCACCTCGGCCGGGCGACACTCGTGCGCCTCGGCGTCCAGGCGCAGCAGATCCTCGCCGCCGACCAGACTCTGAAACCAGCGGATCAGGCTGCCGCTGGTGGCCATGCAGCCGTTGGGAAGCCAGCGTCCGGGGACCGGGTGGGCGTCCAGATACAGCCGGGCGTCGACCACGGGTTCGTCGCTGGCGACCAGGATGTCACCGGCACCGCCGAGCTTGACCAACCAGTCCCCGTGCTCCTCGACACCTGCGGCGAAGGCCGACAAGACATGGTCGGCACCGCCGACCACCAGCGGGGTACCGACAGCCAGGCCGGTCCGCTCGGCCATCTCGGCACTGAGCCGGCCGGCGACCTGACCGGGATGTAGCACCGGCGCCAGCGCCACCGCGTCGATGTCCGCGGCGGCCAGTACCTCCCCCACCGGATCCCCGCCGATGGTGAACAGCCCGGATTCTAGCGCCCAGTTCGTCTCGACATGCGGATCGGCGCCCAGCGCCATCAGCACCCAGTCGTAGGAACCCACGAAATGAGCTGTCTGCGAGGCGATGTCGGGCTCATGACGATGCAGCCACAGCGCGGTGGGAGCCACCGACTGCTGGGTCAGCGCGGCACCGGTCAAGCCCACCAGGTCGATGTCGGCCAACTGAGCTGCAAGGGTGCGGATCTCGTCGGTCGCCCTGGCGTCGTTCTGCAGGATCGCGCGACGCAGCGGCCGGCCGGCGGCGTCGACGGCGACGACAGCGGGCACCATCCCCGTCGTGGCGACGGCCCTGACGTCACTCGGCGAGATCCCCGCGCTGGCGACGAGTTCGGCGATCGAGTCGACCACATTGGCCAGCCACTGTTGCGGGTCCGCCTCGGCCCATCCGGGATGCTCACTGAAAAGTGTTGCGGTGCGGCTGGTTTGCGCGACGATTCCGCACTCGGTGTCGAAGAGGACAGTCTTGGTGCCGGTCGTGCCGATATCCACCCCGACGGTGTAGGCCGTCACCGAAGGTCACCAGCCGTGCCGGTGTCGGACGATTCCTCGCGGTTCACGCAGATGACGTCGACACCCAGGTTTCGGGCGGCGATCAGGGTGGGATGGTCGGGATGGCTGTCGGTGACGATGTGAGCCGCCGCGCTCAACGGGGCGACGGTCAGCAGTTGCACCCGGCCGAGTTTGGACTCGTCGGCTACCACGATGATGCGGTCCGCCGAGGCGGCGGCGGCCCGCTTGGCACTGCCTTCCACCCGGTGGTAGTCGGTCAGGCCGCGAACCGGATCGACCCCGGCGATACCCATGATGAAGGTGTCACAGTTGTACATCTGGAACACCGACTCGGTCTCGAAGCCGATCAGGCTCAGTTCCCCGGGCCGGAGATTGCCCCCGGTCACGATGATCGTGGTGTCCGGTTCATCGGCGAGTTCGATCGCCGCGAGCAGGCTCGGCGTCACGATCGTCAACCCCAGCCCGCGGCCGCGGATGGCACGAGCCACCGCCAACACGGTGCTACCGCTGTCGAGGATCACAGTCTCGCCCGGCTGGAGCAGTTCGACGGCGGCCTCGGCGATATGCATCTTCTCGGTGGCCGAGCGTGAGGCACGGCTCTCGAAGGACGGTTCCTCCGCCTTGCGGTAGGCCGCGATCGCGCCGCCGGTGATCCGCCGAACCAATCCGGAGGCCTCAAGGGCGTCGACGTCCCGTCGGATCGTCATCTCCGAAACGCCGTATTCCTGGGCCAGCGCGGCGTACTCGATCTCGCCCTGGTCGAGGACGCGCTGTTCGATCTGCGCTCGTCGCGTCTTGGCTGACACCGGCTCGCCGCTCCTCGATTGTGACTGATTCACGTTCTGTGTGCCCCAATGTAAGGTCTTCACGGTGATGCCGCAATGCCAGCGGCGATATTCATCTACTTTTTGTTAATTTCTTGCAGTTAGTAGCGGGATACGTTAGAAAAAGACACACCGAAACGAAAGGGAGTCAGATGGCCGAATGGGTGCGAGAAGTCTTCTCCGTGCAGAAGCCCGTCATCGCGATGCTTCACCTGTCCGCGCTGCCCGGCGATCCCGGATTCGACACTCGCGGTGGGCTGGCAGCCGTGGTCGACCGGGCGAAGGAGGAACTCGACGCACTCCAGCAGGGTGGCGTGGACGGCATCATGATCTCCAACGAATTCAGCCTGCCGTACCTCACCAAGACCGAACCGATCACCGCGATCACCATGGCGCGCATCATCGGTGAACTGCTGCCCGACATCTCGGTCCCCTACGGTGTCAATGTCTTGTGGGACGGCCGCGCCTCCATCGACCTCGCCGTCGCCACCGGCGCGCAGTTCGTCCGCGAGATCTTCACCGGCGTGTACGCCAGTGACTTCGGCTTGTGGAACACCAATGTTGGTGAGGTCGCCCGCCACCGTGCGCGTATCGGCGGGGCCGGGGTGAAGCTGTTCTTCAACATCGTTCCGGAATCCGCCACCTACCTAGCCGAGCGCGACCTCGCCTCGATCACGCGCACCACGGTGTTCGCCACGCTGCCCGACGCGATCTGCGTCTCAGGACTCACCGCCGGAGCACCGACCGATCTAGCCGCGCTCTCGGTTGTCAAGAAGTCCGCCGGGGCGGTGCCGGTGTTCGTCAACACCGGCGTGAAGGCCGACAACGTAGTCGAACAGCTCGCGCTGGCCGACGGGGCGATCGTCGGAACCTACTTCAAGAAAGACGGCATCTTCGAGAACCGCGCCCAGCGTGAGCGCGTCGAGGAACTGATGGCCAACGCCAAAGCCGCCCGCTAAGCCTCAGGAGCGCTCCCGCGGACCGCACCCCGAAGGGCGTCGGCGGCGGCGCGGATCTGCGGGGTCACCAGCATCACCTGGCCCAGCACCCCGTTGACGAAGCCGGGCGACTCGTCGGTGGACAGCTCCTTGGCCAGCTCTACCGCCTCGTCGACGGCCACCGGCTCGGGAACGTCGTCGGCATGCAGCAACTCCCACACCGCGACCCGCAGAATCGCGCGGTCGACGGCGGGCAGCCGCTCCAGCGTCCAGCCCTGCAGGTGTGAGGTGATCAGTTCGTCGATATGCGCGATGTTCTCGGTGACGCCGCGCGCCACGGTCACCGTGTACGGGTTGAGCACCGACACGTCGGTGTTCGACTCGGCCAGCACGATCCGGGAGTCGGCCACTTCGGCGGCGGTCAGGCCGCGAGCCTCGGCTTCGAAGAGCAGGTCGACGGCGCGCTTGCGCGCCTGATGACGACCCTTGTCGCCCTTGCGATCAGCCATGCTAGGCGTTCACGCGGCCCAGATAGCTTCCGTCGCGGGAGTCCACCTTGAGCTTGTCGCCGGTGTTGATGAACAGCGGCACCTGGATCTCGGCGCCGGTCTCCAGCGTCGCGGGCTTGGTGCCGGCACTGGAGCGGTCGCCCTGCAGACCGGGCTCGGTGTGGCTGACCAGCAGCTCGACGGTCACCGGCAGTTCCAGGTACAGCGGTGCGCCCTCGTTGAACGCGATCTGCACCGGCATGCCCTCGAGCAGGAAGCCCGCGGCCCGGCCGACGAGCGCCTCGGGCAGCGGATGCTGTTCGTAGTCCTCGGAGTCCATGAATACGAAGTCGGAGCCGTCGCGGTACAGGTAGGTGGCGTCGCGCCGGTCGACGGTCGCGGTCTCCACCTTCACGCCGGCGTTGTAGGTCTTGTCGACGACCTTGCCCGAGAGCACGTTCTTGAGCTTGGTGCGCACGAAGGCGGGGCCCTTGCCGGGTTTGACGTGCTGGAACTCGGTGATCTGCCAGAGCTGGCCGTCGATGTTCAGCACGAGGCCGTTCTTGAAGTCGGCAGTTGTTGCCACAGTCGGTCGTTCTCCTAGGTCAAGATGGTCAGTTCCTTGGGGAACCGGGTGATCAGCTCGGTTGTCTCGTGTCGCCGCCCGAGCGGCTCGTCGAGCACGACCAGGGTGTCCTCGATCCGCACACCGCCACGGTCGGGCAGGTAGACGCCCGGTTCGACGGTCACCACAGAGCCAGCAAGCAGTGTACCGGCGGCCGCCGAGTTGATTCCCGGCGCTTCGTGGATCTGCAGTCCGACGCCGTGTCCCAGGCCGTGCCCGAAGTTCTCGGCGTAGCCGGCGTCGGCGATCACCTGCCGGGCGGCGCGGTCCACATCGCTGAGCGTGGCGCCCACCTTCAGCGCCTCCCGCCCGGCCCGTTGGGCGGTCTCCACCAGGGTGTAGATCTCGCGCTGCCAGTCCGCCGCAGGCCCAAGCACGAACGTCCGGGTCATGTCGGAGTGGTAGCCGCCGACAAGCGCGCCGAAGTCGATCTTGACGAAGTCGCCGGCGGCCAGCACCGCATCGGTGGGCCGGTGATGTGGGATCGCGGAGTTGGCGCCGGCGGCCACAATCGTCTCGAAGGACGGGCCGTCGGCGCCGTGCTCGAGCATCAGGGCCTCCAGTTCGCGGCCGACTTCCTTCTCGGTGCGGCCCGGACGCAATCCGCCGCGCTGGACCAGCTCGGCCAGCGCCGCGTCGGCGGCCTCGCAGGCCAGCCTCAGCAGGGCGAGCTCGCCGGCGTCCTTGACCTCCCGCAGCGCCTCGACGACACCGGATGCCCGCACCAGTTCGGCGGCACCGGGGTGTTCGTCGAGTTCCTTGGCCAGCAGGTCGAAACCGTCGACGGTGACCACGTGGCTTTCGAATCCGATCCGGCGGGCCCCGTCGGCCACCGCCCGGCCGACCAGATGGCGTGCGCAGGCGCGCTCGATCGCCGTCTCGACATCGGGCGCCTGGTTGGCCGCCTGGGTGCGGTAGCGGGAGTCGGTGGCCAGTACCGTCGGCGTGTCGCCCGCGAACACCAGCAACGCCGCGTTGGAACCGGTGAAACCGGACAAATAGCGGACGTTGACCAGGTCACTGATCACAATCGCATCCAGCCCGTCGGCGGCCAGCCGGTCGGCCAACCGGTCTCGGCGTTGGGAATGTGTCACGGTCGCCGACGGTACTCGCTACGCTGATGCCCCATGAACAGTTGGTTGTTGCGCGGATTGGCCTTCGCGGCAGGGATGGTTGTCGTCCGCCTGGTGCAGGGAACGCTGATCAACCAGTTCCCCACCCACGCCGGATTGGTCAGCGTCGTCCTGGTGGCGCTGCTGGCCATCGTGGCCTTCGTGTGGGGCCTGCTGGACGGTCGCGCCGACGCCAACGCCAACCCCGATCCGGACCGCCGCCGCGATCTGGCGATGACCTGGCTGCTCGCCGGGTTGTTCGCCGGGGTGCTCAGCGGCTTCGTCGCCTGGCTGATCTCGCTGTTCTACAAGGCCGTCTACGTCGAAGGCCTCATCAGCGAGGTGACCACGTTCGCCGCGTTCACCGCGCTGCTGGTGTTCATCCCGGCGATCGCCGCGGTGTCCATCGGCCGTTGGCGGGTCGACCGCAAGCGGCCCCAAGAGCCGCGCCGACGCTTCGGTGAGGCCGCCGACGTGTTCGACGCCGTTCACGACGACGACCGCACCGGCCCCGTCCCGGGGACTGTCGCAGGCGGCGCAGCTGCCGCCGAGGAGCAGACCTCGGCCATCGCCACCGCCGAGCGCGAGGACGCCCCCACCGAGGCGATCGACTACCCCGAAGCGGGTAAGGACTCCGCCAAGTAGCGCAGGGCCAGCAGGTAGCCCTGCACGCCCAGTCCGACGATCACTCCGGTCGCCACGGCACTCAGGTACGAGTGGTGCCGAAACTGTTCGCGCGCATGCACATTGGAGATGTGCACTTCGATCAACGGACCGCGTAGCTCGGCGCAGGCGTCGCGCAGCGCGATCGAGGTGTGGGTGAACGCGCCGGCGTTGAGGATCACCGGGTCACCCGCGTCGGCGGCGGCGTGCACCCACTGCAGCAGCTGTTCCTCGCTGTTGCTTTGTCGCACAACGGCTTGCAGGCCCAACTCGGTGGCCTGGGCTTCGATCGCGGTGACCAGCTCGTCGTAGGTGGTGCTGCCGTACACGTCGGGCTCGCGACGGCCGAGCCGGTCGAGGTTGGGCCCGTTGAGAACAAGAACCGTGGTCATCGCTTCTGCGCCACCTCCGCATAGGCCGCCGCCAGGAGCGACGGGTCGGGCCCCTCGAGCCGGCCGGGTTTGGCCAGGCCGTCGAGCACAACGAAACGCAGTACACCGGAGCGGGTCTTCTTGTCCCCGGCCATGGTTTCGATCAACTGTGGCAGCGCGTCGGCGTCGTAGCTGACGGGCAGACCCAGCGCGGTGAGCACCGCGCGGTGCCGCTCGGCGGTGGCGTCGTCAAGCCGCCCGGCGAGTCTGCCGAGCTCTGCGGCGAACACCAGCCCCACCGACACCGCGGCACCGTGGCGCCAGCGGTACTGTTCGCGGCGTTCGATGGCGTGTGCCAGAGTGTGGCCGTAGTTGAGGATCTCGCGCAGCGCCGATTCCTTCTCGTCGGCCGCGACGACCTCGGCCTTGACGGCGATCGCCCGCCGGATCAGTTCGGGCAGAACATTTCCGGCCGGGTCGACGGCGGCCTCGGGATCGGCCTCGATGAGGTCGAGGATCACCGGGTCGGCGATGAAGCCGGCCTTGACGATCTCGGCCATCCCGGCCACCAATTCGTTGCGCGGCAACGTCTCGAGCATGGCCAGGTCGACGAGCACGGCGGCGGGCTGGTGGAACGCGCCGACGAGGTTCTTGCCCGCGTCGGTGTTGATCCCGGTCTTGCCACCGACGGCGGCGTCCACCATGGCCAGCAGGGTGGTCGGGATGTGGACGATGTCGACACCGCGCAGCCAGGTGGCCGCCGCGAATCCGGCGACGTCGGTGGCCGCGCCGCCGCCGAGGCTCACGACGGCGTCTTTGCGTCCGATTCCGATGCGTCCCAACACTTCCCAGATGAAACCGACGACCGCGAGGTCCTTGCCGGCTTCAGCGTCGGGGATCTCGATGCGGTGGGCGTCGACACCCTTGCCCGCCAGATGCGCACGGACGGCTTCGGCGGTCTGCGCCAGCACCGGCTGGTGAAGGATCGCGACCCGGTGCCGCGAACCGAGCAGGTCGCCGACCTCACCGAGCAGTCCGGTGCCGACGATCACCGGGTAGGGCGGAGTGACGGCCACCTCGATGGTCACCGGGGCGGCCGGGGTGGTCTTGGTCATTTGCGGACTCCAGCGCGGCGGGCGGCCAGCGCTGCCGGCGTGGCAGGCGTGACCGGGGCGGATTCGGTCGGGGCGGACGACACCGCTGGTGTGGGTGGCGTTGTGTCGGAGGACTTTTCGGCCCGGCCGCCCGACAGCCCCCGCCGCCACGGCGGGCGGCGCCGGCGTGGCGGTTGCGGATTTTCCAGGCGGGCGACGATGTGACGGACGACCGCGCCGGGATTGCGGCGGTTGGTGTTGATCCGGATCTTGGCGACCCGCCGGTACAGCGGCACCCGGTCATTCATCAGCTTGCGATACTTCTCGGCGTGGTCGGGCCCGGCCAGCAGCGGGCGCACAGTGCTGCCGCTGGTACGCCGAACCCCTTCGGCGGCACTGATTTCCAGGAAGACGACGGTGTGTCCGGCCAGCGCGTCCCGGACTCCGGGGGTGGTGACCGCGCCGCCGCCCAGCGACAGGATGCCGTCGTGGTTGGCCAGGGCGTCGCGGATGACGTCCTCTTCGATGCGGCGGAACTCCGGTTCGCCGTCGTTGGCGAAGATGTCGGCGATGGTGCGGCCGGTCTTCTCCTCGATGGCGGCGTCGGTGTCGAGCAGGGTCAGGCCCATCGCCTTGGCCAGGCGGCGTCCGATGGTCGATTTACCCGAGCCGGGCAAGCCGATCAGTACGGCCTTGGGCGCCATCTCGGCTACCCCGATGCCCGGACGGCTGTTCCGGACGGTGTGCGCCGCGCGATCGCCGCGAGGTAACCGTCGATGTTGCGGCGGGTCTCCTCCAGCGAGTCACCACCGAACTTCTCCAGCACGGCCCTGGCCAGCACCAGTGCCACCATCGTTTCGACGACGACGGCCGCGGCAGGCACCGCGCACACGTCGGAGCGCTGGTGGATCGCCACGGCTTCGTCGCCGGTGGCCATGTCGACGGTGGCCAGCGCGCGCGGCACGGTGGAGATCGGCTTCATGGCGGCGCGGACCCGCACCGGGAGGCCGTTGGTCATACCGCCTTCCAGGCCGCCGGCGCGGTTGGTGGAGCGCACCACGCCGTCGGGTCCGGGGTACATCTCGTCGTGGGCCTGGGTGCCGCGGCGGCGGGCGGTCTGGAAGCCGTCGCCGATCTCGACACCCTTGATGGCCTGGATGCCCATCACCGCGGCGGCGAGTTGGCTGTCGAGCCGGTTGTCGCCGCTGGTGAACGAGCCCAGGCCGACGGGCAGCCCGTGGGCCACGACTTCGACCACACCACCTAGCGTGTCGCCGTCCCGCTTGGCGGCCTCGATCTCGGCGATCATGCTCTCCTGGGCGGCCTTGCCGAAGGCCCGCACCGGGCTCTCGTCGATGGCGGCGAGGTCGGCGGCCTCCGGCGGCGGCCCGTCGTAGGGCTGCGAGTCGCCGATGGAGATGACGTGGGAGACCACTTCGACGCCAACGGCCTGGCGGAGGAACTCCCGGGCCACTGTTCCGGCTGCCACCCGGGCGGCGGTTTCGCGGGCGCTGGCGCGTTCGAGCACCGGCCGGGCGTCGTCGAAGCCGTACTTGAGCATGCCGGCGAAGTCGGCGTGGCCCGGCCGGGGCCGGGTCAGCGGGGCGTTGCGGGCGACATCGAGTTCAGCGGCATCCACCGGGTCGGAGGCCATCACGGTCTCCCACTTGGGCCACTCGGTGTTGCCGATCTCGATCGCGATCGGGCCGCCCAGGGTGCTGCCGTGCCGGACCCCGGCCAGGATGGTGACCTGGTCCTGCTCGAACTTCATCCGGGCGCCGCGGCCGTAGCCCAGCCGGCGTCGCGCCAATTGTCCGGCGATGTCCTCGGAGGTCACCCGGACACCGGCGACCATGCCTTCGACCATCGCTACCAGCGCGCGGCCGTGGGATTCACCAGCAGTTGTCCATCGCAACACGCGTCCCATCTTCCCACGCCGGTCATCCGTGACCCAATTTCACTGCGCGGCGGAGGCGACTAGTGCCCTGGCTACGCCCCCGGGCGCCGCGTCCTCGGCGTCGCCGACGCTGTCGGTATCGAACGAGTGACCAGCTCGTCAACGACAGCCTGGCCGTTGCGACAGAGGCCTCAGAACGCCGCCAACGCGACCGCGGCCAGGCTGGCCAGACACATCGACGGGCCATGCGGCAGCGTCCTGACCCGGCCCAGCACGCCGCACAGCGCCGTAAGCAGCGGTGCGCCGAGCGCGGCCAGCAGCCACACCTCCGGGCCGAAGGCGCCGGTGAGCGAGCCGAGCCCCACCGCGAGTTTGACGTCACCGGCGCCCATGCCGGCAGGCGCGAGCAGGTGCACCACCAGGTAGAGCGCCGCGAGCCCGAGAGCCCCGTAGAGCGCGGGCAGTCCGCGCCCGGACACGACGGCGACTGTCAGCACCACGGCCGCGCCGGGCAGCGTCAGAGTGTTGGGCAGCCGCCGTTGCCTGATGTCGAAGACAGACAAAGCCAGTGCCCAGCCGAGCACCACCGCACAGCCCACCCAGCGCATGACCGCACGCTAACCCAGGGCGGCGGTCATCTCGTTGCGCGGAGCGGGTCGGCCTGTGAATTGTTCGACCTGGCTGAAGGCCTGGTTCAGCAGCATCTGCAGCCCGCTGATCACCTCACCGCCGGCGGCCTGGACGGCGGCGGCCAGCGGGGTGGGCCACGGATCGTAGATCGCATCGAGCAGCACCGGCACCGGGGCGAAGGCATCGGCGTAGCCGGCGGCCGCGGCAGCGGGGATTGTGCTCACCAGAACGTTGGCGTCGGCCACCACATCGGCGAGTTGCGGCCCGTCGAGCGCACAGAACTCGGTGGTGAGCCCGACAGCCCTGCCGAGGTCGACAAGCCGGGCCGCCTTGGTGCTGTCGCGGGCGAGCACGGTGATCCGGGTGACCCCGATCTGGGCCAGGCCGGCGACGGCCGCCGGTGCGGTCCCGCCCGAGCCGAGCACAATCGCGTGTCGCAGGTCCCGATGATGGCCCAGAGCACCTGCCACGCCGTCTATGTCGGTGTTGTCGGCGCGCCAGCCGTGCCCGGTGCGGACCAGGGTGTTGGCCGAGCCGACCAGTTCGGCGCGGTCGGTGCGTTCGTCGGCGACCTCGAGCGCGGCGAACTTACCCGGCATGGTCACCGAAAGACCCACCCACTCCGGCCCCAATTCCCTTACCAGAGAGGGTAATTGCTCGGCTGTGCATTCGATGCGGTCGTAGGTCCAGTCGCTCAGGCCCAGCGCCCGATAGGCAGCCAGGTGCAAAAGTGGTGACTTCGAGTGCGCGACAGGTGATCCCAGCACCGCCGCCTTGCGGGCCGCGGTCATCGCTCAGCGAGCCGAATCGAGGACACCGTTGCGTCGTGCCAACTCGATATTGGCTAGATGCTGCTGATAGTCCTTGGTGAACAGGGTGGTGCCCTCGAGGTCTACCGTCACGAAGTACAGCCAGTCCCCCGGCTCCGGTCGTTCGGCGGCGGCCAGCGCCTCGTCGCCGGGCGAGCAGATCGGCGTGGCGGGCAGGCCGTCGGATGCATAGGTGTTCCACGGCGTGACCTGGGCGCGGTCGGCGTCGGTGGTGGCGACCTCTTGGCGGTCCAGCGGGTAGTTCACCGTCGAGTCGAACTCGAGGCGTTGCGGTTCGGCCAGCCGGTTGTAGATCACGCGGGCGACTTTGGCGAAGTCCTGTGGCTTGGCCTCGCGCTGCACCAGTGAGCCGACGACGAGGATCTCGTAGGGCGACAGGTTCATCGCCTTGGCGGTGTCGAGCAGGCCGCCTTTGACATAGTGGGTGGCGCTTTCGGCGACCAGTGTTCCCAGGATCGCCTCGGGTGACCCGGACGGATCGACGTTCCACGCCCCGGGTGCGATCAGCCCCTCCAGCCGGCGGTGGTTGGCGGCCAGCGCCGTCACCGGTTGCATCGCCCAGTCCGGCACATTGAGCGCCGAGGGCGCGGCCTGCTCGGCCGCCTTGCGCAGGCTCTCGGCGGACACGCACTTGCGCTCTCCGTTGAGTTCCACACAGCTGGCGTTGGCGATCAGCGTGAAGATCCCGTCGGTGACCTTGTCGGAGCCGACGGCCTTGACGTCGTCGAGTTGCCTGCCCTCCGGGATGACCAGCTTGCCCACCCGGTTGGCCGGGTCGGCGAGGCGCTGCACCGCGGCCGACGCCGACATCTCGGTGCGCATCTTGTAGTAGCCCGGCTGGATCGCGGCGATGGCCGCATTGTCCTTGGAGGCGTCGACGAACGACTTGACGCTGGCGACCACGTTCCGGTCGCGCAGCGACTGGGCCACCTGGGTGGTGGAGTCGCCGTCGCGAACCTGGACGACGACGTCGTCCTTCCCGTCGCCGGAGTACTCGCTGGATCCGCCGAACAAATTCGTGCCCAGCAGCACCAGGGCCACCACCACGGCGATGAGCAGGCCTACCGCGCCGAGCCCGATTGCCCTGCGCCGGTTGTTGTTTCGGCGGGCGCGGACCCGCTCGAGCCGGCTCATCCGGCGACGCGGCGCGCCGACCGCGACCGGATCAGCCCGCTGGCTGTCATACCGGCCGGTGTCGTAGTCGTCAGGCATCGTCACTCTCCGGCTGGTTGGACGCCGCGCTGCGACGTTGGTCGAGCCAGCCTTGCAGGATTCCCACAGCGGCTGCCTGGTCGATGACTCCGCGTTGCGCCTTGGACCGCACCCCTGCCTCGCGCAGCGATCGCTGGGCGGCCACGGTGGTCAGTCGTTCGTCGGCCAGCCGTACCGGCACCGGCGCGATCCGGTCGGCGAGCGCATCTGCGAGACCGACGGCGTCCTGCGCGGAGGTGCCGGCCCGGTCGGCCAGGGTGCGCGGCAGCCCGACGATCACCTCGACGACCTCGAACTCGTCGACCAGTGCGGCCAGCCGACGCAGATGTTTGCCCGAGCGCTCCCGCCGAACCGTCTCGACCGGCGTGGCCAGGATCCCGTCCGGGTCGCAGGTGGCGACCCCGATGCGCACGGTGCCCACGTCCACCCCGAGGCGCCTGCCCCGACCCGGGTCATCGGCACCGGGACGGTCGGGCACGCGGTTGTGCGCGGGCAGCACTGACGCTAGCTCCGGGCGATCTCTGCGCGCACCGCAGCCAATGCCGCGTCGATCCCTGCGGCGTTCTTGCCGGAGCCCTGAGCGAGGTCCGGTTTTCCGCCGCCTCGGCCGTCGACCGCCGTCGCGATCTGGGCGATCAGTTCGTTGGCGCGCAGGCCGGCGTCCTGGGCGGCCGGGTTGGCCGCCACGACGAAGGGCACGACGCCCACCCCGTCGGTTTCGGGACCTTCGGCGATCAGGACCACCACGGCGGGGTCCGAACCCAGCTTGCCCTTGATGTCGCCGACCAGGGAGCGTAGGTCGTTGGCGGTCATGCCCGCCGACATCCGCTGCGCCACCAGACGGACCTTACCGACCTGTTCGGCGCCCGCGGCCGCATTTCCCGCCGCCGCGCGGGCCGAGGCCAGCCGCGCCCGGTCCAGTTCCTTCTCGGCGGCCTTGAGCCGCTCGACGAGGGTGGCCACCCGGGCGGGCACCTCCTCGGAGGGCACCTTGAGCGACGACGCGAGGCCCGCCATCAGCGCCCGCTCCTTGGCCAGGTGCCGGAACGAATCCAGACCCACGTAGGCCTCGACGCGGCGCACCCCCGAACCCACCGAGGACTCACCGAGAATCGTGATCGGCCCGATCTGGGCCGAGTTGTGCACGTGCGTGCCGCCGCACAGTTCCAGCGAGAACGGGCCGCCGATCTCGACCACCCGCACCTCGTCGGGATACTGCTCACCGAACATCGCCATCGCGCCCATGGCCTTGGCCTTCTCCAGGCCGGTGGTGAAGGTGTTGACCGGGAAGTCGGCCTGCACGGCCTCGTTGGCCACTTCCTCGACCTCGTTGCGCTGGTCTTCACTGAGCGCGCTCTGCGAGTTGAAGTCGAAACGCAGGTAGCCGGGGCGGTTCAGCGAGCCTGCCTGAACAGCGTTGGGCCCCAACACCTGCCGCAAGGCGGCGTGCACCATGTGGGTGCCGGAGTGGCCCTGGGTGGCACCGCGGCGCCATGTCGGGTCGACAGCCGCGACCACCGTGTCGCCCTCGACGAACTCGCCGGACTCGACATTCACCCGGTGCACCCACAGCGTCTTGGCGATCTTCTGCACGTCGGTGACGGCGGCCTTGGCGGACTCGCTGCCACCGGTTCCGGAAATCGTTCCAGCGTCGGCGATCTGGCCGCCGGACTCGGCGTAGAGCGGAGTCCGGTCGAGCACGATCTCGACGCGCTCAGGGGTAGGGGTCTCCGAGTGCACGCGAGGCTGGTGGCCGATAACCGGGACCCGCTTGCCATCGACGAAGATCCCGAGAATCCTTGCCTGCGAAGTCAATTCGTCAAAGCCGGTGAACTCGGTGGGGCCGGCGTCGACCAGTTCCCGGAACGCCGAGAGGTCGGCGTGGGCGTGCTTGCGCGCGGCGGCGTCAGCCTTGGCACGGCGGCGCTGCTCGGCCATCAGCTCACGGAAGCCGAGTTCGTCGACGGTCAGCCCCGCCTCGGACGCCATCTCGAGGGTGAGCTCGATCGGGAACCCGTAGGTGTCGTGCAGGGCGAACGCATCCGAGCCGCCCAGCACCGTCTTGCCGGCCTTCCTGGTCGCGGCCGCGGCGTCCTCGAACAGCTTGGAGCCCGAGGCCAGCGTGCGGTTGAACGCGGTCTCCTCGGCAACCGCGATGCGCTCGATGCGGGTGTCAGCCAGTTCCGGATACGACGGGCTCATCGCGTCACCCACGGTGGCCATCAGCTCGGACATGATCGGCTGCTCGATGCCCAGGAGCTTGGCCGCCCGGATGATCCGCCGCAGCAACCGGCGCAGCACGTAGCCGCGACCCTCGTTACCCGGGGTGACGCCGTCGCCGATGATGATCGCCGCGGTGCGGCTGTGGTCGGCGATGATCCGGTAGCGGACGTCGTCCTCGTGTGACCCCTGGCCGTACCCGCGCGGGGAATACTGGGCGACCTTGTCGATCACCGGGCGCAGCAGGTCGGTCTCGTAGACGTTGTCGACGTCCTGCAGCAGGCAGGCGATCCGCTCCACACCCATGCCGGTGTCGATGTTCTGACGCGGCAGCGGCCCGAGGATCTCGAAGTCATCCTTGGAGGTGCCCTCGCCGCGCTCGTTCTGCATGAACACGAGGTTCCAGATCTCGATGTAGCGGTCCTCGTTGGCCTCCGGGCCGCCTTCGATGCCGTACTCGGGTCCGCGGTCGAAGTAGATCTCCGAGCATGGCCCGCAGGGGCCGGGGATGCCCATCGACCAGTAGTTGTCGGCCATGCCGCGGCGCTGGATCCGCTCGGGCGGCAGCCCGGCGATGTCCTTCCAGAGCTGCTCGGCCTCGTCGTCGTCGTAGAACACCGTCGCCCACAACCGCTGCGGGTCGAATCCGTAGCCGCCCTCGTCGACCGGATTGGTCAGCAGCGTCCAGGCCAGCTCGATGGCACGGGCCTTGAAGTAGTCGCCGAAGGAGAAGTTGCCCGCCATCTGGAAGAACGTGTTGTGCCGGGTGGTGATGCCGACCTCGTCGATGTCGGGGGTGCGGATGCACTTCTGGATGCTGGTCGCGGTCGGGTACGGCGGCGTGCGCTGGCCCAGGAAGTAGGGCACGAACTGCACCATGCCGGCGTTGACGAACAGCAGGTTCGGATCGTCGAGGATCACCGATGCGCTGGGCACCTCGATGTGTCCGGCGTTGACGAAGTGATCCAGGAACCGCTTCCTGATCTCATGTGTCTGCACTGGGTTGCTGTCCTTGCGTTTTCGGGGTGCGGCTCGACTGTCGCTTCGACCGCACTACATTACCGGTCCGGAGTGGCTCAACCGCCGAGGAAGCTCAGCCGCACCGACCGGCGCGGGTTGTCCCGGTTCAGGTCGACCAACACGATGCTGTGCCAGGTACCCAGCAGCGGGTCGCCGTCACCGACGGGGACGGTCACCGACGGCGCCACGATCCCCGGCAGCACATGGTCGGCGCCGTGCCCGGGTGAGCCGTGCGAGTGGCGGTAGCGGTCATCGCGCGGCAGCAGCCGTTCCAGGGTGTCGATGAGGTCGTCGTCGGAGCCGGCCCCGGTCTCGATGATCGCGACGCCGGCGGTGGCGTGTGGGACGAACACGTTGCACAGTCCGTCGCCCTTGCCACGGCAGAACGACCGCACCGCGTCGGTGAGGTCGACCATCCGCCGTCGCGCCGTGTCGACGTCGAGCACATCGGTGTCCACGACATCCAGCCTAGGTGAGGATTGCCAGGCCCCATCGACCTGGAGGAAGGTGGGAGGAACCGGTAGCGCCGCCGGGGCGCTGCCCCGCCTGAAGAGGAGGTGGGCCGTGTACGCACGCTCTACGACGTTCGAGGCGCGTCCAGAATCGATCGATGCCGGGATCGCATACTTCCGCGACGAAGTGATGCCCGCGCTGAACACGATGACCGGCTGCGTCGGGGTCTCGCTGCTGGCCGACCGCGAGTCGGGACGGTGCATCGCCACCAGCGCCTGGGAGAACACCGCTGCGATGCACGCGAGCGCCGAGGAAGTCCGGCGGGTTCGCGACCGGGCGGCCGAGGTGTTCCAGGCACCCACCTCGGTCGACGAATGGCAGATCACCGCGGTGCACCGCGATCACCGCTCCGGCGACGGTGCCTGTGTGCGTGCGACCTGGCTGCACGTGCGGCCCGACCAGTTCGACCGGGCACTGGAGTTCTACAAGGCGTCGGTCCTTCCCGAGATCGAAACGTTAGAGGGCTTCTGCAGCACCAGCCTGATGACCGACAGCGGCTCGGGACGCGTCGTGGTGTCGACCACTTACGACACCCGCGACGCCATGGAGCGCACCAGGGATCAGGCTCGATCGCTGCGCACCGCGCTGCTGCGTGACCTCGGCGCCGATCAGCAGGACGTCGGCGAGTTCGAACTGGTGGTTGCCCGGCTGCGCGTGCCCGAAATGGCTTGAGCGCCGGTGACTTAAGGCTCTGCCGCCCCGCGCCGCCGGTCGCTAGCTTCACCATCATGGGTAAGCAGAGACCGCTGCTGGCGTCGGCGATGGCGGTGGCCGGTGTCGCGGGTCTGTACCGCTGGGTGGTGCGGCCGCGGCTGTACACCTGGGGTGCGACGGCCGAGGAGGTGGCCGCGGTGCTGCCGGGCGACGAGTTGGTGCGCGCCGGTGTGCCGCGCACCACCCGGGCGCTCACCGTCGACGCCCCGGCGGCGGCGGTGTGGCCGTGGCTGGCGCAGATCGGTGAGGACCGTGCGGGTTTCTACAGCTACGACGTGTTCGAGCGTGCGGTCGGCGCCCGCATCCACAACGCCGACGTCATCCATCCCGAGTGGCAGGACCTGCGCGTGGGCGACACGGTGTGGATGGCTCGCCGGTACGGGCCCAGGGCCAGCCAGACGGTGGCCGCGATCGAACCCGGGTCGCATCTGGTGCTGATGTCGACGGGGGACGTCGAGCGGGTGCGGCGCGGCGAGAAGGCATCCGGATCGTGGGCGTTCTATCTGCGCCCGCAGGGTGACCGCACCCGGCTGCTGGCCCGCGGTAGCGGCGGGTCGGCCGGCAACGCCGGCTATGACATCGCGCACTTCGTGATGGAACGCGGCATGCTGCGCGGCATTCGCGAGCGGGCCACCAGCACGCGCTGAGCCGGCGAGCAGTCGCAAAATCGCATGAATTGGGCTCCAATCGTGCGATTTTGCGCCTGCTCGGCGCCGACAGGCGAGCTAACCCCGCCGGCGGCGCAGGATCGCGCGCAGTTTGTCCAGCCGCCCCGTGATCTCACGCTCGACGCCGTGGTTGGTGGGCTGGTAGTAGTCGACGCCGACCAGGTCGTCGGGTGGATACTGTTGCGGCACAATGCCGTCCGGGTCATCATGCGGATAGCGGTAGCCCACGGCGTTGCCCAGCTTGGCCGCTCCCGCGTAGTGGCCGTCGCGCAGGTGCGCCGGCACCAGCCCGGCCTTACCGGCGCGGATGTCGTTCATCGCCGCGCCCAGCGCATTGGTGACCGCGTTGGACTTCGGGGCGGTCGCCAGGTGCACCGTGGCGTGCGCCAGCGTCAGCTGCGCTTCGGGCATCCCGATCAGCGCCACGGTCTGCGCGGCCGCCACGGCGGTCTGCAGCGCCGACGGATCGGCCATCCCGATGTCCTCACTGGCCAGGATCATCAGCCGGCGGGCCACGAACCGCGGGTCCTCCCCCGCGACCAGCATCCGCGCCAGATAGTGCAGCGCCGCGTCGACGTCGGAGCCCCGGATGGATTTGATGAAGGCGCTGATGACGTCGTAGTGCTGATCGCCGTCGCGGTCGTAGCGCACGGCAGCCTTGTCCAGTGACTGCTCGACGACCTCGACGGTGACGTGATCACCGACCTCGGCGGCCACCTCCAGCGCGGTCAGCGCACGGCGGGCATCGCCTGCCGAGAGCTGCACCACCAGCTCCACCGCGTCGTCGTCGACGGCGACCGTGCCGCCGAGCCCGCGGGGGTCCTCGATCGCGCGGGTGACCACGGCGCGGATGGCGTCGGTGGTCAACGGCTGCAGTTGCAGGATCAGCGACCGCGACAGCAGCGGCGCGACCACCGAGAACGACGGGTTCTCGGTGGTGGCCGCGACCAGCAGCACGATCCGGTTCTCCACCGCCGCCAGCAGCGCGTCCTGCTGAGTCTTGGAGAACCGGTGCACCTCGTCGATGAACAGCACCGTCTGCTCGCCGTACGCCGCGGCGCGGCGAGCGTTGTCGATGACAGCCCGGACTTCCTTGACTCCGGCGGTCAGCGCCGACAACGCCTCGAACCGACGGCCGGTGGCCTGGCTGACCAGTGAGGCCAGCGTTGTCTTGCCGGTGCCCGGCGGCCCGTAGAGGATCACCGACGCCGCGCCGGAGCCTTCGACGAGCCTGCGCAGCGGCGAACCCTGTCGTAGCAGGTTCTCCTGGCCGACCACCTCGTCGAGCGACGACGGGCGCATCCGCACGGCCAGCGGCGCCGACGCGGGCACGTCACGACCGGGCCGGTCGTCGTCTCCGGGTACGTCGAACAGGCTGTCGGCCACGACCACAGGCTTACCACGTTCGTAATGTGGTCGTCGTGAGCGCACGCGGCTGGGTCCTGTTCGCGGCGATGAGTCTCATCTGGGGCGTGCCCTATCTGATGATCAAGGTGGCGGTCGGCGAGGTGTCCGTGCCGTTCCTGGTGTTTGTGCGCTCGGCCGTCGGCGCGACGCTGCTGCTGCCGCTGGCGCTGCCGGCGGCCAACCGTGCGCTGCTGCGCAGGCACTGGAAGGCGGTGGTCGCCTTCGCCTTCTTCGAGATGATCGCCGCGTGGCTGATGCTGTCCGACGCCGAACGTCACCTGACCAGTTCCCTGACCGGGCTGTTGATCGCCGCCGCACCGATCATCGCCGCGGTGCTCGACCGGCTCACCGGCGGTGAACGGCTCGGCCCCACCCGGGTGGTCGGGCTGAGCGTCGGGCTGGTCGGCGTGGCGGTGCTGGCCGGACCCGGCCTGGCCGGCGGCGGGGCGTGGCCGGTCACCGAGGTGCTGCTGACGGCGACCTGTTACGCGATCGCGCCGTTGATCGCCGCCCGCTATCTCGCCGATGTGCCCGGCCCGGCGCTGACATCGGCGTGCCTGGGCCTGGCGGCGTTGGTGTATCTGGTGCCGGCGGTGCTGACCTGGCCGACGCACGCCCTGCGGGCCCAGACCTACTGGGCGATCGCGGGGCTCGCCGGGATCTGCACGGCGCTGGCGTTCGTGGTGTTCTTCGCCCTGATCCGGGAGGTCGGTGCCGCCCGCTCCCTCATCGTCACCTACGTCAACCCGGCGGTGGCGCTGCTGGCCGGGGTGATGGTGCTGCGCGAGCCGCTGACGTGGTGGAACATCGCGGGGCTGGCGCTGATCCTGGCGGGGTCGGTCCTGGCCACCCGGCCGGGGGCGGTGCGACGCTCAGAACTGGCCGGCCACCAGTAGCCGGCAGGCCACCTCGACGTCGGCGAGGGCGTCCTCGGAGGTCATCGCGCCACCGACAGTCCACGTCAGGATGCCGGTGGTGGCCTGCTGCACCAGCCGCAGCCGCCGAAGCTGCTCGTCGGTGGGATCGTCGATGCCGGCGACCGCGAGGATCAGCTGGGCCAGCGTCGGATCCTCCGGCTCACCGACCTGAGCCCTGACCACCTGGGTCGAGGTGATCATGGCGTGGGCAAGGTGCTTGTAGCGCAACACGTTTCGGCAGGCTTCGACCATGACGGCGACGATGTCGTCGACACGGTTGCCGGTGGGCGGCGGCGGACGGAAGCGCGCCACCTGATCGGTGAGCACCGCCGCGAACACGTGATGCTTGGACGGGTAGTAGCGGTAGAGCGTGCGCAGTGCCACGCCGGCGTCGGCGGCGATCTCCTGGGCCTGGATCCGGTCGAGTCCCTTGGCGGCGCCCAATCTGGACGCGGCGCGCAGGATTGCGCCGCGGCGATTCTCCTGGTCGTCGGTGGCCGGCAGGGCCGGCGCCCTGGGCTCTCCGATCCGTGGCACGCCCACAAGTATCGGGTATCGGCTTCGGCACAGCGCGGTGGTACCGATCACCGAGACCACTGCCACACCGGCGGCGGCGACGGGTAAGGATCGATGCGTGTCTTACCCGAAGTACGGCCCGTGGGCAGTGGTGGCAGGCGGTTCAGAGGGTGTGGGGGCCGAATTCGCCCGGCTGCTTGCCGGTTCGGGAATCAATCTGGTCCTGGTAGCCAGAAAGCCGGGACCGCTGGAGGCCACGGCCGCCGACTGCCGCTCGCTTGGCGTCGAAGTACGCACGCTCGCAACGGATCTCACGACGAGCGGCGCGGTCGACACACTGACCGCCATGACCGGTGGCCTCGAGGTCGGGCTGCTGATCTACAACGCGGGCGCCAACACCTGCAGTGCGGAATTCCTGGACGCGGAGCTGTCGGACTTCCAGCGGGTGATCGACCTGAACATCACGACGATGATGGCTCTGACCCAGCACTACGGCCGGTTGATGCGGGATCGGCGCCGCGGCGGGATCCTGCTCGTCGGATCGATGTCGGGTTACCTGGGATCGGTGCGGCACACCGTGTACGGCGGGGTGAAGGCCTATGGCCGGATCTTCGCCGAGGGCCTGTGGCTGGAGCTTCGGGACTACGGCGTCGACGTCCTCGAACTGGTCCTCGGGGTCACCCGCACTCCGGCGATGGAGCGGGTGGGCCTGAATTTCGACGTGCCGGGCATGCGGGTCGCCGAGCCTGCCGACGTCGCCCGCGAGGGCCTCGAACAATTGCCGCATGGACCGGTCTACGTGGCAGGCGGCAACGCCGGCGATGTGGCGCGGCGCAACGATCCCGACCGCGCCGCAGTGGTCGCCGGCGCGCACCGGATGATGGCGAAACTCATGGGGCTGTCGACCTAGCCCCGACGATGGTGCTGCTGATGCCTAGCTGGCGGCGCTACCGAGCGCCCGCGAGATGCTGGCAGCTGCGGCGCCGACCAGCGGCTGACATCGCTGTGCCATGACCCGGTCGGGTGTCACCACCCCGATCGCGGCGCGGCAACCGATCGTCGCCGCCACCGAAACCATGCCTTCGACGTAGTCACCGCGGCGGGTGGTGACCCGGCGGCGCACATTGTGCAGCTCGCCCCACCACGACGGATCGGGTTGCCAGTTGCCGACGTAACTGAGTTCGGCGATGACGTCCTCCGGGGACAGTCCCGCCAGCGCGGCGATGCCCAGGGCGACGCGATGCGCGGGGATCCGGCTGCCGACCGATGTCGGCACCTGCCGCGCCGAGGGCCCGCCGAGCTTGTCCAGGTGCACGATGCAGCCGCGGTCGAGAAGACCCAGATGCACCACCGCACCGGTGCGAACCTGCAGGTCATGCAGCACAGGGGCGGCCGCCGACCGCAGCCGCACGTCGATACCGTCGCCGGCGCTGCGCCCCGAAGTGCGCGCACCCAGGCGGTAGCCCCGCCCGCAGTGGCTCAACCAGCGCAGCCGGACCAGCTGGTCGAGGATCCGGTGTGTCGTGGACCGCGGCAGGTTGGCCCTGGCGGCGATCTGGTCGAGCGTGAGTGCCACCGACCCGTCGTCGAAGGCATCGATGATGGCTGTGAACCGGTCCAGCATCGATGCCGGAGCGGTATCGGTCAGTGCCGCCGTCATCCACACTCCTGTCTGCTAACGAGAATTCGTTCTACCGCACCGTAGCGGTCCCGATCACCGGGATGCAAGCATTCCGCTGGTGTGGCGGCCGATAGAACAGCATCTTGTGCGGATTGGCCTCTCGACGCCGGTGGTGATGCAGCTGCCTGGGGTGTCGTCATCCTGGGAGCACGACGCCACCATCGCGGACCTGGCGCGTGTCGCGCACACCGCCGACGAGCTGGGTTTCGACCACCTCACCTGCGCCGAGCACGTTGCCGTCCCGGCCGGTGCGGCCGGCCAGCGCGGGCTGGTGTATTGGGATCCGTTGTCCACCTTCGGTTTTCTCGCCGCGCACACCGCCGAGATCAAGTTGGCGACGTCGGTGATCGTCCTGGGCTATCACCATCCGCTGGAGATCGCCAAGCGGTTCGGCACCCTGGACCGGATCAGCGAAGGCCGGCTCGTGCTCGGCGTCGGCGTGGGTTCACTGGCCGAGGAGTTCGAACTTCTGGGTGCGGTGTTCGACGGCCGCGGCGACCTGGCCGATGACGCCATCGCCGCCCTGCGCGCCTCGCTGTCCAACACCCGGCCCTCCTATCAGGGCAAGCACTACCAATTCGACGGCTTCGCCGTCGAGCCGTGCGCCGTGCAGCAGCAGGTGCCGATCTGGGTGGGTGGCCGCACGAAGCGGTCGCTGCGCCGGGCGCTGACGCTGGCCGACGGATGGATGCCCTTCGGGTTGACCACCGCGGAACTTCAGAACATGCTGGGCGACGTCGATATCCCACCCGGATTCGACGTGGTTCTGCCCAGCGGCCACGCCCTCGACCCGATCGGTGAGCCGGCCCGGGCCACCCAGCGGCTCAAGGCATTACGCGATGCCGGCGCCACGGCAATCACCTGCTCGGTGGGCGCGGAGTCCGCGGCCCACTACTGCGACCAGCTCGCCGTGCTGCGTGAACTGGCCGATGCACTGTGAAAGGCACCCCATGAACGAAGACCGGCTGGCCACCCTCGAACGGCGCCTGGCGGTGTTCGAGGACGAAAGCGCCATCGCCCGCATCATCGCGTCGTACGGCCCCCTCGTCGACGCCGGCGAGGCCCAGGCCGTGGCTGCGCTGTGGACCGAGGACGGCAGCTACGACGTCGGCGACTGGAACATGTCCGGCCGCGCCGAGATCATTGCGATGGTGCAGTCCGGCGCCCACCAGGGCCTGATGGCCAGGGGCGCCTGTCACTTCTTCGGCCCGCCGGTCATCACCGTCGACGGTGACGAAGCGACCGCGGTGTGCCAGTCGATCATTCTGGTGCGCCGGGAGGCCGGCGGCTATCACGCCATGCGCGCAGGGGTGCATCTGCTCACCCTGCGCCGGGCCGAATCCGGTTGGCAGATCCTCACCCGCGTCGCCCGCCAACTCGATGGCGGCACCGAGGCGTTCGACCTGATCACCGAAGGGCTGCCGACATGAGCCGCGCACTGGAGGGCAAGGTGGCCCTGGTCACCGGCGGCGGTGCCGGCATCGGCGCGGGAATCGCCAGGCGGTTCGCCGACGAGGGCGCGAAGGTGGTCGTGGCCGAATACGACGCGGAAACCGGCGCGGCCGTCGCCGCGGAGATCGGCGGGCTGTTCGTGGCCACCGATGTCACCGACCGCGAACAGGTCGAAAATGCCGTCGCCGCAGCCCATTCCGAGTACGGCTCCCTGGACATCCTGGTGAACAACGCCTGGGGCGGCGGGGGCATCGGCCGGGTCGAGAACAAGACCGACGACGCGCTGGCCCACGGTGTCGCGATGGGCTATTACGGCCCGTTCTGGGCGATGCGCGCCGCCTTCGGCCCGATGAAGCAGCGCGGCTGGGGCCGGGTGATCAACATGTGCAGCCTCAACGGGGTCAATGCCCACGTCGGCTCGCTGGAGTACAACGCCGCCAAGGAGGCGCTGCGGGCGCTGACCCGCACCGCCGCCCGCGAGTGGGCGCCGACCGGGGTCACCGTCAACGCCATCTGCCCGGCGGCCAAGAGCTCGGCGTTCCTGGCCATCGTGGAACAACACCCCGAGATCGGATCGATGGCCGATGCCGCCAACCCGATGGGCCGCATGGGCGACCCGTACGACGACATCGCTCCCGTCGCGGTATTCCTGGCCAGCGACGGCAGCCGGTACCTGACGGGCAACACGCTGTTCGTCGACGGCGGCAGCCACATCAACGGCGTCGCGTGGGTTCCGGATCTGGGACCGTAACTCTCACAACCGGTTTCGCTTAGCTACCTGTTCGGCGACCTGACGGTCCTGCGGCTCATCGGAGCGCCGCAGGCCGTCGACGACACCGGCCTGATTGCGCTCGGGCTGATTCTGCGACATCTTGGCCTTGCCTTCGACGCGCTCGACGATCAGCTCGACACCCACGATGGCCCGAAGCTGGGCGGCGACGAAGTCGTCCGGGGCGTCGCTGACGGCCCACGGCGCCGGCCTGCTCGCCTCGTGGTGATCAGTCAACTGCCCGACCAACTCTCGTACCCACCCCGCATCGTCGTGCACCACCAGCCGGCCGTGCACCACCAGCACGTCGTAGTTCCAGGTCGGAACGACCTTGCCCGTCTCGGCTTTGGTGGCATACAGGCTCGGCGAGACATAGGCCTGCGGGCCGGCGATGACCGCCACTGACGGTCGCTGCGCATACCGCCAGTGCGGGTTGGCCCGCGAGACGTGCCCGACCAGTGAGTGCGTCGTAGCCCGGTACAGCAGCGGCAGCGGGGTGACGAGGTAGTCGTTGTCGGTCGCGGTGATCAGCTGCGCGAAGCCGCCGGCACCCAGCGCGGATGCCGTCTCGGCGTCGGACAGGGCGAACGGGGCCGGCACGTACATGGACCCAGTGTCCCCGTGGAATCACGCCGGTTGCGTGACGAAGTCGATGAGCTCCTCGACCCGTCCGATGAGGGCGGGCTCCAGATCGGTCCAATCGCGCACCGAGGACCGGATCCGCTGCCACGCCCGGGCGATGTCAGCCTGGTTGCGGTGCGGCCAGCCCAGTGCGTCGCACACCCCGTGCTTCCACTCGATGGTGCGCGGCACCACCGGCCACCGCTCCAGCCCGATGCGGGCCGGCTTGACCGCCTGCCAGATGTCGACGTAGGGGTGCCCGACGACCAGGGTGTGCTCACCGCCCGGCCCGCGCCGCACCGCCTCGGCGATCCGGGCCTCCTTGGATCCGGTGACGAGATGGTCGACCAGCACCCCGAGCCGGCGCCCGGGGCCGGGTGCGAATGTCGCGACGATGTCGACGAGGTCGTCGACACCGCCGAGATGCTCGACGACGACACCCTCGACGCGCAGGTCGTCGCCCCACACCTGTTCGACGAGTTCGGCGTCATGGCGGCCTTCGACATAGATCCGGCTGGCCAGCGCCACCTTGGCCCGGGCGTCGGCGACTTTCACCGAACCGGACTTCGTGCGCTGGCCGCCGGCAGGCGCGCTGCGCGCGGGCGCGGTCAGGATCACCGGCCTGCCCTCGAACAGAAACCCGGGACCCAGCGGGAACACCCGGCGACGGCCGCGGCGATCCTCGAGCTCTACCCGTCCGCCTTCGATCGCGACCACCGCTCCGACATAGCCGGACTGCGGGTCCTCGACGACCATGCCCACTTCGGCGGCTTGCTCGGTCGAGCGGACCCGCCGCGACTGGTGCGGGTCGTCGGCGAGCACGTCGGTGCCATAGCGATCTGCCACCCGGCGATCGTAGGGACCGGCGGGCCCGTTCGCGGCGCAGCGCGGCGGCGCGTCGCGCCGGCAGTCGCCGACACCACACCGCACCGATGTTTGCCGAAGCCTTGCGCGGCCGGCATACCAAGCGGTACGGTGCAGCCGACTCACAGAATGCGCTTGGGAGGGCGCAATCACCGAGTCAGACTGTCGCCCGGGGGATGTCGATTCGAAACCGCGTGTATGCAAGGGTGCGGCAGCCATGCCCTATTGGACATACACGCGGTCGCAGCCATGCACCGTGGGAACTCCCGCGACACAGTGATGTCGTCGCGGGCGAAAGAAGGCCCCATGGCTCACACAACGAAGTCGTTAGCGGTCGGCGGAATAGTGTCCGCCGGATTGCTGCTCACCGCCCCGCTGGCCGGTGCTGCGCCCTCTGCCGATGCCGTCGACGCGATCAACGCGCACTACGAGGCGCTCGGCAGCGTCCGGTCCACTCTCGGCTCTCCGGTCAGTGACATCTACGAAGTGCCCGGCGGCGCGGAACGCGACTACGTGGGTGGCTCGATCTACTTCTCCGCCACCACCGGGGCCAAGGCGCTCTACGGGCCGGTCCTCGACCGCTATCAGGCGCTCGGCGGTCCCGGCGGCGAACTCGGCTTCCCGGTGACCGACGAGGTCGACGCCGGTAACGGCGTCGCGCACGTCGCGGACTTCAGCCAGCCGGGCGGGGCAGCCATCTACTGGAGCCCGCAGTGGGGTGCGGTGGTGGTCAACGGACCTGTGCTGCAGACCTACCGCAACGCCGGCGGCGCGATCGGCCCGTTCAGCTATCCCAGCGCCGACACCACCACCGTCGACGGGGTGCAGACCGGAACGTTCATCGGCCCGCGTGGGACCAGGATCGCGTGGTCGGCCGCCACCGGCGTGTCGACAGTTCCCGCGACGCTGGCCGCTACCCTGCCATCAGCGAAAGACTCAGCCGCCCAGTCGGTTCGGCGCAGCCAATGGTGGTGGATTCCGGCGGCGCTGGCCGCCGTCCTGGCCGTCGTCACGACGGTCCGGCTGACGCTGCGGCGGGTTCGGCGTGCGCATTCTGCGCAGGAGGCGCCTCATCCGCCCGGCGATCGCACCGAACCCCGTGCGCTGTTCACGCACGAGGACACCTTCAACGGACTTGCGCCTCGCTGACCACCTCGTCGATCACCGTGTGGATGAACCGCATCTTCTCCAGCACCGGAACGGGCAGCACGAACGGATACAGGTCGTCCTTGCCCATCGACCGGTTCACCATGTTCAGCGACCACGCCAGCGGCAGCCACATCTGGATGATGGTGTCAAAACCGCTGGGGCCCAGCACTTTACGCTGAAGGGTTGCGTTCGCCGGTGCGAGCCCGAAGGATGCTGCGGTGTCCAGGGTGTCGCGGATGTGCAGATAGTGGGCGAATGTCTCAGCCCAGTCCTCGGCGGGATGCATCGTGGCGTAAGACGACACAAAGGTCTTCGCCCAGCCGGCCGGCGGTCCCTGACTGTAATGGCGGTCCAGGGCCTGCTGATAGTCGGCGTCGGGATCACCGAACAGGCCGTTGAACTGCTGCCGGAAAGACGCCGACGGCCCGACCAGCCGGTAGAAGTAGTAGTGCCCGACCTCGTGGCGGAAGTGACCGAGCAGGGTCCGATACGGCTCGTCCATCTCGATGCGCAACTGCTCGCGGTGCACGTCGTCGCCCTCGGCCAGATCCAGGGTGATCACGCCGTTGTCGTGGCCGGTGAAGACCTTCTCGTTGGCGCTGGAGAGCAGGTCGAACGCCAACCCGTAGTTCGGATCCTCGTCGCGGCCCACGATCGGCAGCCCGATCTCGTGCAACTCCGCGATCAGCCGTCGCTTGGCCCGCTCGGCCACCGCGAACGCCGCCAGTGCTGCGGTGTCGTCATCCTTGGGCCTGGTGCGCGTCAACCGGCACGAGGCGCACAGCGCCCGCACCGGCTGCACTTTGACCAGCCAATTGCATTCGGCCAGATGAAGATTCGCGCACAGCTGGTATTCGGCGGCATCCACCGCGCCGCCGTGTTCACTCTCGGTGCCCGAGGCGATCACCAGGAAGGTCTCGTCCTCCAACGAGAACCCGACCGACCGGCCGCACGACAGGCACACCGAGTTCTCGAAGGCCAGGTGCTGACCGCAGTTGGGACAGATGAAATCACGCATGCAACACACCGCCCTCGAACGGGGCGACGTCGACCGAGACGTCGATGACGCTGTGCTCGGAATCGGTGTAGATGATGCCGCGCAGCGGCGGCACGTCGGCGTAGTCCCGGCCCCACCCCACGATGATGTAGCGCTCGTCGATCAGCTGGTCGTTGGTCGGATCCAGTCCGACCCAGTGATTCTGCGGCGTCCACACCGCGGCCCAGGCATGCGTGGCGTCGACCCCGAACATCCGTTCCTTCCCCGGCGGCGGGTCGGTGGCGAGGTATCCCGACACATAACTCGCCGCCAAACCGTTGGCGCGCAGGCAGGCGATCGCCAGCCGGGCGAAGTCCTGACATACCCCTTCTCGGGCTTTCAAAACCTGCCCGACCTGGGTAGACACCGTCGTGGAACCGGATTTATACGTGAAATCGGAAAAAATTCGGGCGTTGAGGTCACGCAATACCTCGACGAGTGGGCGGCCCGGCTCGAAACTGGGCGCGGCGTACTCACGCACCGCGTCGGTGATCTCCGGCGGGCGCAGATCGAGGGTGAACTCACATGCCAGCACACCGTCGCGACCGACCGGGCGGGCCGACTCCCACGGCGCCAGCGCCGAACCCCCGTTGTAGAGCTCGGCGGGCGGCGGGTCGACCTCGACGACGGAGTTGCTGGTGACCGTGAGCGCGTGGTGGCGTTCGGTGACGTGGAAGTAGGAGCTGATGTTGCCGTAGACGTCACGGCTGGTGGACCGGTCGGCCGGCTCGGGATCGATGACCAAGGCGTTGGTCACGCAGCGCTGCCGAGTGGTGTCCCGCGGGGTCAGATGCCCGCGGCCGTAGGAGCTGGTGACCACATCCGAATAGCGGTACTCGGTGCGGTGGGTGATGCGGTAGACCCGGCTGTTGAGCCCCGGGGTCGGACCGTCAGGAAAACTCATGTCATACCTCCCCGGGTCACGGCACCACCCGGCGCTGGTCGGGTCCCCACAGCGGCTGCATACCACCCGGCAGCGACAGCTGGGTGCGGGTGATGATGTCGGAGAGCTCACGCAGCCCGACCTCGACACCCTTGAGCAGGCCGTCCAGTTCGGCGCGGCGCCCCTCGTCGTCGACCTCTTCGAGCTCGGCGGGGTCCAGGCGGCGCAGCCGGGTGCTGATCTCGTCGACGATGCGCTCCGGCCGCGAGGACCCCGAGGCGCCGGGTAGCGCCCGCAGATCCGAACGCAGCCGTTCCAGCTGGAAGACCAGTGACCGCGGGTTCTCCCCGTCGAAGAGCACGAGGTCGGCCACCGCGGCCACACTGACTTTGCCGAGGTTGCGGCGCCGGTAGAGCACCGAGGACTCACACGCCACGAGCGCCGATTCGGTGATGGTCTGCTCGGCGCCCGGGCTGCGCTCGGTGGTCAGGGTGACTCGCAGCAGTGCGGTCAGCCCCAGTCCGCGTTCGATGCGCTTGCCGATGTCCATCATCATCCAGCCGGCGTCGTGGACCATCGACTCGGCGGCCACCCCCGACAGCGCGAGCATTCCGGCCAGCGTCTGCTGCTGCGCGGCGGCCAACTGGGTGTCGTCGGCGACCCGTGCGCCGCGTTGCGGTGAGGGCGGTGAGCCCGCCTGCTGCGCCAGCGCGCGCTCGACGCCGCCGAGCACCATCCAGGTGTCGTTGGACATCTGGTCGCGCACCGACCGCGCCGCCAGGCCCAGCCCTTCGATCGACTGCGCCAGCGAGCCCGGCCGCTGCCGGTCGGCGGTCAGCGACCACAGCGTGCGCTGCGCGCCCGCCACCGTCTCGGCGTAGGAAGCCGTTGCGGGCGAATCGGTTCCGGTGACCTGTCCGAGCGCACCCAGCAGCACCGGCACACACTCGCTGCCTTCCATGTCCTGGCGGTAGCGGTATTCGTGGTAGCGCTCGCGGGTGACGATCAGCAGCCGGGCCAGGTGTTCGGCACGCTCGGCGTAGCGGCCCATCCAGAACAGGTCCGACAGCACACGCGGCGAGCTGATGAAGCGGGTGCCGCTAGGCAGCTCCACCGACGGGACGGTGATCGTCTCGGCCTTGGCCCGCGTCGGCGGGCGCACCCAAAGATCCTTGGCGGCAACGCTGTTGAGCTTGTAGGCCGCGTTGCCGGGTGCGAGCACATAGCCCAGTCCGCCGACCATCGGGGCGTAGCCGCCGCGCTGGGACACGGTGAACAGACGCATCCCGACGCTGACCGCCGACAGGGTGCCCGGATAGTGGTCGGTGGGTGCCGAGGAGAACTGCGGCAGTTCCTGGCCCGCCCACTGCCAGGGCTGCGCGTCGATGCGGGCCGCGAGCTCGTCGCGTTCGGCGGCTGAGAGGGCCGGACCCACCAGCGTCTCGGCCCCGACCGTCGACTTGATCAGCAACGACGACAATCGCGACAGCAGGTGCTGGCGTTCCCTGTCGAACCCGCCCCAGTACAACTGCGGGGTGTCCAGCAGCGGCTTCTCCCCCAGTAGCCGCTCGGCGAGCTGCGGCAGGAACCGTTGCAGCCCTGGGCTTTCCAAGATCCCCGCGCCCAAGGTGTTGACCACGGTGACCGCGCCACGGCGCTGCACCTCGACCAGGCCCACCACGCCGAGGCGGGAATCGGGCCGCAGATCCAGGGGATCGGCGTACTCGGCGTCCACCCGGCGCAGCACCACGTCGACGCGCTTGAGGGTGCCCAGCGAGCGCATCCACAGCTTGCCGTCGCGGACCACCAGGTCGGCACTTTCGACCAGCGGGAAACCCAGCACGGACGCCAGGTAGGCCTGGTCGAACGCCGTCTCGGAGTGGATACCGGGCGAGAGCACCACCACCACCGGATCCTCGGCGGCATCCGGTGCGGCATCGATGAGGGCCAGCCGTAGCGCCTGGGCGAACGGCGAGACCGGGCGCGGACCGATCCGCTCGTAGACGTCCGGGATGGCGTGGGCCACTACCCGTCGGTCGGCGACCGCGTAGCCGGCACCCGAAGGCGCCTGGGTCCAGTCGGCGTTGACCAGGAACCGGCCGTCGGCGGCCCGGCTCAGGTCGCAGCCGTGCATGAACAGCTGGTGGCGGCCGGGGTTCTCGATACCGCGGGCGGCGCGGATGTAGCCGGGATGGGCGAACAGCAGCTGCGGCGGCAGGATGCCGCTGGTCAGTGCCCGGCGCGGGCCGTAGAGGTCCGACAGCACGGCGTCGAGCAGCCGGGAGCGTTGCACCACCCCGGCTTCGAGGATGTCCCAGTCCGCGGCCGACAGCAGCAGCGGAATGCCGTCGAGGTGCCAGGGTCCCGGCAGCGAGATGCCCTGGCCGTTGGTGACGGCCTCGCCGTGGCGGTCGATCTCGATGTAGGTGATGCCGTCGTTGTCGACCAGACCGCGCACCACACCGCGCAGCCGATCCAGCCCGGCGCGGCCGCGTTCACCGATGAGATCGCCGAGTTCCTGCCATGACGGGCGGATGGTGCCGGTGGCGTCGACGAACTCGTCGTAGCCGGTGCTACCGAAGTGCCCGAACGCTCCCGGGCCGCCGCCGCGCAGGTCGAACAGCGGCTCCTGGGCCCGGGCGGCCCGATAGCCGGCGAGCAGCCGGTCCGGGTCATGGGCGGGCCGGCTGAGGTCAGAGCCGGCAGCCGACAACGACAACGGCCCCACCTCCTGTTTCGACCACTTCTGTGACTCTTGCAAACCTACGGTTGGCTCCGGCCCGGACAGCGCCCGGGTCGGCGACCCCATCAGTTCTGCAGCACGGTACGCACCCGGCGCATGTCGAGGATTCCCGGCGCGCCGACGTCGGTCGACTGGCGCGCCTGCTTCTCCCGGAGGTCAGCGATGTCGACCTTGCCGGGCGTGAACCCGGTGGCCTCGAAGCGCCTGCCGCGCCGGGATTCGGCTTCCACGGCATTGACCGGCGGGCTGTCGTAGGACCGTCCGCCGGGATGGGAGACGTGATACGTGCAGCCGCCCCGTGACGTCCCGCTGGCGATGTCGACCAGTTCGAAGCGCAGCGGGCCGTCCACGGTGATCGTGGGGTGCAGGGCGCTCGGCGGCTGCCAGGCCCGGTAGCGCACCCCGCCGACCTGCACGTCGGGATTGTCGGTGGCCAGCATCGGAATGGGATAACCGTTGCAGGTGACCACGTGGCGCTGCCGGTCGGCGCCGACGGTGCGCACCTGGATGCGTTCGACGGAGGAATCGACGTAGCGGGCGGTGCCGCCGCCGGTGGACTCTTCGCCCAGGGTGTTCCACGGTTCGATGGCGCCCCGCAGTTCGATCTCGACGTGGTCGAAGACGGCGGTGCCGATGCGGGGGAAACGAAACTCGGTGAACGGGTCGAGCCAGCTGGTGTCGAAGTCGATGCCATGTGCCCGCAGTTCGGCGCAGACATCGGCAATGTCGTGAATGATGAAGTGCGGCAACAGGTATCGGCCGTGCAGGTTCAGTCCGTGCCGGATCAGCGGCGCCTGCAGCGGCTGGTCCCAGAACCACGCGACCAGTGAGCGCACCAGCAGCGACTGCACCATGGCCATCTGGAAGTGCGGTGGCATCTCGAAGCCGCGCAACTCCAGGATGCCCAGCCGTCCGCGCGGGCTGTCCGGGCTGTAGAGCTTGTCGATGCAGAACTCGGCGCGGTGGGTGTTGCCGGTGATGTCGGTGAGCAGGTGGCGGAGTGCGCGGTCTGTTATCCACGGAGCGGAGCTTGCGGAGGCCGTCAGCCGGGCGATCTCGGCGAAAGCGATCTCGAGCTCGTAGAGCGCTTCGGAGCGGCCCTCGTCCACGCGCGGCGCCTGCGATGTGGTCCCGATGAAGCGGCCCGCGAACAGATAGGAGAGCGCCGGATGACGCTGCCAGTACGTCAGCAGCGACACCAGCAGGTCGGGGCGGCGCAGCAGCGGCGAGTCCGCCGGGGTGATGCCGCCGAGGGTGATGTGGTTGCCGCCGCCGGTACCACCGTGGGTGCCGTCGAAGTCGAACGACTCGGTGGACAGCCGGGCCTTGCGGGCCTCTTCGTAGAGGATCTCCAGCTGCTGGCGCTGCTCGGCGAAGCTGGCGCTGGGTGCCACGTTGACCTCGATGACACCCGGGTCGGGGGTGATCGACATGGACTCCAGCCGGGCGTCCGACGGCGGGCCGTAGCCCTCGACGACCACCGCGCAGCCGACTTTGGCCGCGGCGGCCTCCACCCGTGCGATCAGGTCGACGAAGTGGTCGAGCTTGTCGGTCGGCGGCATGAAGATGTAGAGCACGCCGTCGCGCACCTCGGCGACCATCGCGGTGGTCGGCGCGGTCTCCGGGTCCTCGAGGACGGCGTCGGCACCGTCGGGGTCGACGGGCAGGTCGGCCCCGGCGCTGGCGATCGGGTCGTCGTGGAAGGTGGCGCGCGGCGGACGCCAGCTGATCGAGTTCAGCGGGAGCCGCAGCCCGGCGGGCGAATCCCCGTCCAACAGCACTACGCGGCCGCGGCGCAGTCGCCAGTCGGCACTGGCCCACGACGAGTCGTCGTCGCGGCGGTGTACCGGAAGCACGTAGGCGACAGGCTCGGCGACAGGCTGCTCGAGGCGAGCCAACAGCGCGGCGCGCGCCTGCGGCGAGTCGGCGGCCAGGTCGTCGTCGGCCTCGACCGCCTCACCGGCAGGCAGGCGCACGGTGGTGGCCAGCCGGCTCAGCGGGTCCTCGTAGGCGGGCCGCACCTGGGTGGCGGGCAGGCCCAGGCTCGCGGCGACCACCGAGAGCACCTGCTGGGCGGCCAACGGGTCGGTGTCGTAACGTTCGGGTCCCCAGGGGTCGGCCAGCAATGAGGGGTCGCTCCACAGCGGTTGGCCGTCGCGGCGCCAGTGGAGTCCAATCTGCCAGCGCGGCAACGGTTCTCCCGGATACCACTTGCCCTGATTGCGCTGCACCAGACCTTGCGGCGCCCATACTGCCTTGAGCCGCGCGGCCAGCACCGAGGCGCGCTCGCGCTTGTGCGGGCCGTCGGCGGCGGTATTCCACTCGTCGTCCACCTGGTTGTCCACCGACACGAACGTCGGCTCGCCGCCCATGGTCAGCCGCACGTCGGCCTCGTTGAGCCGCCGATCGATGTGCTGCCCCAGCTCGTTGATGGCCACCCACGCGGCATCGGTGTAGGGCAGCGTGACGCGGGGGTCCTCGTGCACGCGGGTGACGGTGTTGGAGAAATCAAGCGTGGTTTCGGCGACCCCGGTGGCACCGGTGATCGGCGCCGCCGACGACGGGTGCGGGGTGGCGGCCAGCGGGATGTGCCCCTCGCCGGCGAACAGTCCCGACGTGGGATCCAGCCCGATCCAGCCGGCGCCGGGAATGTAGACCTCGGTCCAGGCGTGCAGGTCGGTGAAGTCGGCCGCCGGGCCCGACGGACCGTCGAGGGCCTCGACGTCGGAGGACAGCTGCACCAGATAGCCCGACACGAACCGAGCGGCCAAGCCGAGCTGGCGCAGGATCGACACCAGCAGCCACGCCGAGTCGCGGCAGGAGCCGATGGCGCTGCGCAGCGTGTGGTCGGGGGTCTGCACACCCGCCTCCATGCGCACGCTGTAACCGATGTCGGCGTTGACGGCCCGGTTCAGCGCGACGAGGAAGTCGATCGTGCGGGTGCCGGGCGGGACGGAGAAGTCGCGCACCCAGGATGCGACGAGGTCGCCGGGGCCGGACCCCTCGTCGCCCTCATCGACGGGACGCAGGTAGGGCTCGAGGTCGTCCTTGAGGGCCTTGGGATAGCTAAACGGATAGGTCTCGGCGAAGTCCTCGATGAAGAAGTCGAACGGGTTGATGACCTTGAGGTCGGCGATCAGCCCGACCTTGATGGTCAGCTGCCGGGTGCGGCTGGGAAACACCAGCCGACCCAGGAAGTTTCCGAACGCGTCCTGCTGCCAGTTGATGAAGTGGTCGGCGGGTTCGACCTCCAGCGAGTACGCCTCGATGGGCGTCCGGCAGTGCGGCGCCGGTCGAAGCCTGACCACATGCGGATACACCTCGACCAACCGATCGAAGGTGTAGCTGGTCCGGTGCTCCAGCGCCACTTTGATACCCATAGGCCGCAATCCCATCACAAGAGATAGGGCCGCGCAGGCTGCACGCGCAGCGGGCCACCGCTCAGCGTGCCCGAACCAGCCGAGGCCGGCTGGCGTGGCGGCGCCGAACCGCCAGCACCAGCACGCCGGCCACGGTGATCCCGACCAGGTTGAGCAGCAGCTGAGCGGTCGACTCGGCGGCGATGTCCCAATCCCCCACCGACGCCGCGACGACGGCGAAGCCGGCGGCGGGCACCGTGGTCACCGAGATGAACACACCTACCAGCGCGGCCGATTTCGCGGATACCAGCGACAGCATTCCCGCGGCACCGGCCAGCAACGCGAACGCCAGCGCGGCCAGCGGCCCGAACTCGGGGCCGACGACCATCGCGCCGACGACGGTCACCGGTGAGTCGGTGACGACACCGACGGCGGCGATCATGCACGCCAGGCACAGGAACAACAGGAACGTGACGTTGAGCGTGGACTCTTCGCGGGTGCGGGCGGCGAGTTCTTCCCACACGATGGCGTCGCCCGGGTCGCCGTCGGCCTCCTTCTCGGCCCGGTAGGCCGCGGTCGAGACGACGGTGTCGACGACATCGAGGGTTATCGCGCCGCGGTTGCGCAGGCCGAGTGCCTTGAGGTCGTCGACGACGTCATTGGCGCTCTCCCTGGCGATGTCAGCGCTGATCTCGTCGCCGGCGGGTTCCAGCGCCGCGTCGCGATGCACGACCAGATGCGTCACGCCGGCGCGGCGTCTCAGGACACCGACCACCTCGTCGCGCAGATCGACCGGAGCAATCACCCGCAGATGCAGCACATCCGCGAGACTACTTCGCGATGAGTGCGAGAATCGGAGCCGTGCATCGCTGGGTACCGCAACGATTGCGGCCGTGGCTGGCCAAACAGTGGGTCGTCACCTTGCTGGTGATCGTCGTGTTCGCTGTTCTCCTGGGGGTGTTCACGCTGGTGTCCGAGCGCAAGGACTCCTCGTACTGGGCCGGCTACACCGACGGTCAGCGTTGGGTTCACGAAGGCGGCTACCAGGCCCACGAAGAGTCCATCGCCGCGTACTGCCGCGACCGGGCCGCGGCCCAGCACAGCACGGGGAAGTACGAGCACGGCTGTGTAGACGGCGCCCGCAACGCCATGAAGTGATAGCGCTCAGCGCTACGCCGAAGACTCAGCCGAAATAGGTTGCGCCGAATCGGTTTTCGCCTGCGGCCATGGGCTGGGCGCCGGACGCGGGCGGACCCGCTGAGGCCACCAGAACCAGCGGCCCAACAGCGCGGCGATCGACGGTGTCATGAACGAGCGGATCACCAGGGTGTCGACCAGCAGGCCCATGCCGATCGTGGTGCCGACCTGGGCGAGGATGGTCAGCTCGCTGAACGCCATCGCCGCCATCGTCACCGCGAACACCAGACCGGCCGAGGTGACCACCGAACCGCTACCGCCCATCGCGCGGATGATGCCGGTGTTGATGCCGGCACCGACCTCTTCCTTGAGCCGGGCCACCAGCAGCAGGTTGTAGTCCGACCCGACGGCAAGCAGGATGATCACCGACATCACCAGCACCATCCAGTGCAGCGGGCGGCCGATCAGGTCCTGCCACACCAACACCGACAGACCGAACGACGTCCCCAGCGACAGCAGCACGGTGCCGACGATGGCCGCGGCGGCGACCACCGCCCGGGTGATGATCAGCATGATGATGAAAATCAGGCACAGCGCGGCGATTCCGGCGATCATCAGGTCGTAGTTGGCGCTGTCCTGCATGTCCTTGTAGCTGGCTGCGGTCCCGGCGAGGTAGATCTTGGAACCCTCCAGCGGGGTGCCCTTGATGGCTTCGAATGCCGCGTTTTTGATCGGGTCGACGTGGCTGAGGCCTTCCGGTGACATCGGATCACCCTCATGAGAGATGATGAACCGCACCGCTTTTCCGTCCGGCGACAGGAACATCTTCATACCGCGCTGGAAGTCGGGGTTGTCAAAGGCTTCCGGCGGCAGATAGAAGGAGTCGTCGTTCTTGGCCGTGTCGAAGGCCTTGCCCATCGCGCTCTGGTTTTCCTGCTGGGCCGCGAGTTGGTCGTACATGCCGGCCTGCGTGCTCTGCATCGTCAGCTGCATGGTCCGCATCGACTTCATCGTCTCGATCATCGGCGGCATCAGGGTGCGCATCTGAGCGGTCAGGATGTCGAGCTGATGCAGGTTGGGCACCAGGCTCTGGAAGTCGTCTGTCATCGTGTCGATGCCGTCGAGGGTGTCGAACACCGACCGGATCGACCAGCACATCGGGATGTCGAAGCAGTGCGGTTCCCAGTAGAGGTAGTTGCGGATCGGCCGGAAGAAGTCGTCGAAATCGGCGATGTGGTTGCGCAGCGTCTGGATGTCGGCCAGCGTCAGGTCCATCTTGCCGACCATGCTGTGGGTGGTGGCGTTGAGGTCGCCCATCAGGTCGTACATCTGCGTCATGGTCGCAATGGAGACGTTCATGTCGTCACCCATCTTGAGCATGTCCTTCATCCGGTCGTCGAGATACGACTGGTTCAGGGTCTGCGTCGTGCCCTGCATGCCCAGCAGGAACGGAATCGAGCTGTGCTCGATGGGCGAACCGAGCGGGCGGGTAATGGTCTGCACCCGCCCGATGCCCGGGGTGTGGAACATGGCTTTGGCCACCCGGTCGATCACCAGGAAGTCCGCGGAGTTCCGCAGGTCGTGGTCGCTCTGCAGCATCAGCAGCTCGGGGCTGAGCCGGGCTGCTGGGAAGTGCCGTTCGGCGGCGGCGAAGCCCTCGCTGGCCGGGATGTCCGCCGGCAGGTAGTGCCGGTCGTTGTAGTCGGTGCGATATCCGGGCAGCGCGAGCAGACCAATGAGGCACAACGCGGTGGTGGCCACCAGGATCGGCCCGGGCCAGCGAACGACGGCGGTGCCGATGCGTCGCCAAAAGCGTTCACGCGAAGCGCGTTTGGGTTCCAGGCGGCCGAAGCGACTGGCCACTGTCACCACCGACGGCCCCAGCGTCATCGCCGCGCTGACGACGACGAGCATGCCGATGAACAGCGGTATACCCATCGAGCTGAACATCGGGCTGCGGGTGAAGTGCAGGCAGAGCATGGCACCGGCGATGGTCAGGCCCGACCCGAGGATCACATGGGCGGTGCCGTGGAACATCTCGTAGTAGGCGGACTCTTTGTCGGCGCCTTTGGCCCGGGCTTCCTGGTAGCGGCCGAACAGGAAGATGACGTAGTCGGTGCCGGCGGCGATGGCCAGCATGGTGAGCAGGTTGACGGCGAACGTCGACAGGCCGATGAGGTGGTGATGGCCGAGGAAGGCCACCACGCCACGGGCCGCAGCGAGTTGGAGGAACACCATGAACATCGCCAGCAGCACGGTGGCGATCGAGCGGTACACAAACAGCAGCATCACCGTGATGACGCCGAAGGTCAGCAGGGTGATCAGCTGCAGGCTGCGGTCACCGGCGATGTGGGTGTCGGCGATCAGTGCGGACGGCCCCGTGACGTAGGCCTTGACTCCGGGCGGGGCCGGGACGCTGGCCACGATCGCCTTGGCCGCCTCGACCGACTCGTTGGCCAGGCCTTCGCCCATGTTGCCGGCGAGATAGACCTGCACGTAGGCGGACTTGCCGTCCTCACTTTGTGAGCCTGCTGCGGTCAGCGGATCACTCCAGAAGTCCTGGACATGCTCGACGTGCTTCTTGTCCGCGTTGAGCTTGCTGATGATCTCGTCGTAGTACTTGTGCGCCGAATCACCCAGCGGCTGCTGGCCTTCCAGCACGATCATGATTGAGGTGTTGGAGTTGAACTCCTTGAACGTCTTACCGATCGTGTTCATCGCGACGGTCGAGGGGGCGTCGGGAGCCGCCATCGGCACCGACTGCGCCTGGCCGACGACCTCGACCTGGGGCACCACCACGTTGGTGATGACCGTCAGCGCCAGCCAGCCGAGGATGATCGGGACGGACAGCCACCGGACCCACTGCGCGATGTGCGGGCGTTTACCGTGCTCGTCGGCCTGCGGTCGTTCTTTTTTATTGAGGGTGATCATGCCGACTTGACCAGACAGAAGGTCTGGGCGTTGACACCGGTGGAGGTCTTTTCGTCCTTGAGTTCACCGTTGACGGTGATGCGGCAGCCGATCGTGTCGCTGTCGCCCTGGGCCACGATGTTGGCCGAGGCGGCGGGCGCGGTGGTGGTCAGCGTCAGCGACCACGGCAGGGTGACGTCGCGCGCGATCTGGGGCGTGGCGTCGAGGTCGAGGTAGTTCACGGTGGCGACGGTGCCGGGCGGCCCGTAGATCTCGTAGGTGACGGTCTTCGGGTTGAACGGCTTGGTGTCGTTGGCCAGCCCCGAACCGGCGCGGGTCAGCTCGGTCTTACCGAAGACACCGTGCAGCCGGTAGACGCTGAAGGCGGCCACCGCGACGACAAGCAGGATCACCACCGGCAGCCAGACCTTGCGGAAGCCGCGCATCAGCCAACCTCGCCGCTTGGCGGGACGCTTGGCAGCGTGACCGGGTTCCGGCGCTTCGGGTGCGGGCTCCGCCTCCGACGGCGTCGAGGAGTAGGTGTGGCTATCGAGACTCATGACCCGGCCCCCTCCGCTTCCTGCAGTTCACCCTGGCATGGTTCCACAGCTGCAGTTAGCACCGCTACATAGTAGAACTAACCGTTGTGTGATCCTAGCCCGTGTGACAAGCGTCATGGGTCAATCCCAGCCCGGGCCCGCTCACAGCGCTAAAACAGCCGCGCCTCGACGCCGAAGTCCTTGAGCGCCTGATCGAACTGCTCGGCCAGCACGTTCTTGTCGTTGGGGCCACCGGCCTGCCAGGCCTGGGCCACCAACAGGATCGTGCCGGTCATCCGCAGCGACGCGACCATCAGCGAACCGCCGATCTGGTCGAGCGTTTCCCTGGTGACGGGCCATTCCACGCCCCGCGCCCAGAACGACGCGGCCTCAGTGCCGTCGATCCTGTTCACGTCGTCCGGGAGCTGCCCGACGTTCGAGCAGCCCACCGACTTGTCGCCACCCGTCGTCATCTTCTCCAGCCGCCGCAGCAGGCGCTTGGAGGTCAGCGGGGTCAACGGCAACGGTGCAATGAGCTTGTTGCTTTCCTTCTCGAGGGCCTTGAATCCCTCCCGCACGCTGGTGCGCAGGCCCTCGAGGTTGGCTGTCACGGTCTCGGGGTCGCCTTTGATGGTCATTCCGGTGAGGGCATTGGCCCTGGTGTCGGTCAGCGTCCGCTCGCTGACCGGAAAGTTGATTGTCACCAGTCCGTCGGGTCCGACCCGGCCCCGAGCCTTGCTGAGCCGGGTTGTAACCCCGGCGACCAGCGAGTTACTGGTCCCACCGAGGCTCGCGGCGCGGGCGTCCCACACGTCGGCGTCGATATAGGCGGCCACGGTCGGGATGAGGGTCAGCGCGCCCGCACCGGGTGAATGGTCGACCGGCGGCTTGGCGTTCGCCGGCGACTTGGGGCCACCGGCCTCTTCGCGGCCCAGCTTGACTGCCGCACGGACCGCTGTGCCCATCTCCGGAACAGCTCGCGCGATCTCGCGAAGGTCCGCACGCAGCGCGCGTCCGAGCGGGCGCGATCGTGCGGGCGGGTAACCGAGTTCCATCTTCTGGCCGTGCAGCGCAGCGACGAGGGACAGGACCGCCCCGCTGGCGTCGGCCACCGAATGCGAGAAGATCAGCGTCACCGCGCCACCGCCGTCGGTGAACTCCACGACCGCCAGCCGCCAGGCAGGGCCGTGTTCGGGGTCGATGGGGATGAAGATCTGTTCGTCGAGCCAGGCCAGCAGCTCCTCGCGCGGTCTGGGGGCGGGCGCGACGTCGAGGTCGGCCTGATGTGGTGCGGCGACCCAGCGGTGGCGCCCGAACGGCAGGGGTGAGCGTTCGATCAGCCGACCCAGCAGTGTGTAGCCGAGATTGGCGTGCAGGCGGCGCACCGCCTCGATGTCGATCGGGTGGTCGTAGATCCAGGCGATCTGTTCCTGTGGGCTGTGCCCGAGGGCACGCAGGCCCAGGAAAGACGCCTGATCGATATAGGCCAGCTGGTTGTCCACCGGATCATGCTAGACGGCGGTCGCACCGGCCCCCGGTTAGTCAGTGCCGCTTCGTCGCCGCAGCGACACACCCACTTCCTCGGGTGGTACCCGATGCCCTTCGGCGCAGCGGATCTCGACGGTCGCCTCGGCGTCGCAGCCGCGGTGAGTCAACCGGAGCCGGGTGTCCTCGGCGAGGTGGCGCCTGCCCCACTCGAACATCCCCCACACCACGGGCATCAGGTCGGTGCCGGCTTCGGTGAGGACGTACTCGTCGCGAACCCGCTGGCCCGGCTCGCGGTATGGCTGCCGGGTCAGCAGGCCGGCGTCGACGAGCTCGGTCAGCCGCGCGGAGGTGGCGGCCTTGGTGATACCGACCCGGCGTGCGAAGTCGTCGAACCTGGTCGTGCCGTAGTAGGCCTCGCGCAGGATCAACATCGCCGACTTGGTGCCGACCACGGCCATGGTCTTCTCGATCGGGCACTTCCCCACCGCTGACCAGCTGTTCCGGTCGGTCAGGGGCCCTTGTAGGACTGTCACCGACGTCACCTCCCTCTGGGTTGTTTGAAGTATACCCAGGTGGTATAGCTGAGTATATAAAACAATACTCAGAGTGGAGTTTCAGGAGGACGTCATGACCGGAATCTCAGAGCGCGACGCGGTGATCGTGGCAGCGGTGCGCACACCGGTGGGCAAGGGCAAGCCCGACGGTGCACTGCACGGTGTGCTGCCCGCCGACCTGCTGGCGCACAGCCTCACGGAGCTGGTGTCGCGCAGCGGCGTCGACCCGGCCGAGATCGACGACGTGATCGCCGGTGCGGTCACCCAGGTGGGCGACCAGGCGGTGAACATCGCCCGCAATGCGCTGCTCGGCGCCGGGTTCCCGGAGTCGGTGCCGGGCACGACCGTCGACCGCCAGTGCGGCAGCAGCCAGCAGGCGATCAGCTTCGCCGCCCAGGGTGTGATCGCCGGCGCCTACGACATCGTCATCGCCGCGGGCGTGGAGTCGATGAGCCGGGTGCCGATGGGAACCTCGGTACTGCCCGGCAGCGATCCGTTCGGTGTCGCGTTCGCGCAGCGGTACTCCGAAGGTCTTGTGCCCCAGGGCATCAGTGCCGAGTTGATCGCCGCGCGCTGGAACCTCTCGCGTACCGAGCTCGACGAGTTCTCGGCGGCCAGCCACGAGAAGGCCGCCCGCGCCACCAAGGACGGGTTGTTCGACAACGAGCTGGCACCGATCGCGGGGCTACACACCGACGAGATCATCCGCCCCGGGACGACCGTCGACACCCTGGCCGGTCTCAAGCCGGCGTTCTACAACGAGGCTGTTGCCCAACGGTTTCCGCAGATCAGCTGGAACATCACCCCGGGCAACTCCTCTCCCCTGTCCGACGGCAGTGCCGCGGTGCTCATCACCACCAGTGAGGTGGCGCGCAAACACGGCTGGAAGCCGTTGGCGCGGATCCACACCACCACGGTCGTGGGTTCCGATCCGCTGTACATGCTGACCGGGGTGATCCCCGCGACCGAGAAGGTGCTTGCGCGCGCCGGGCTGACGATCGCCGACATCGACCTGTTCGAAGTCAACGAGGCGTTCGCCCCGGTGGTGCTGGCATGGGCCAAGGAGATCGGCGGAGGACCTGACGCCGATATCCTTTCTAAGACCAACGTCAACGGCGGCGCCATCGCCATCGGGCACCCCTTGGGGGCCAGCGGTGCCCGCATCACGACGACGTTGGTCAACGCGTTGGAACAGCGCGGCGGACGCTACGGCCTGCAGACGATGTGCGAGGGTGGCGGCATGGCCAACGCCACCATCATCGAGCGACTCTGAGCCCATGCCGACCGAGATCGGGTTCCATGGCGTACGGGTCCGCCACGACAGCGCCAAGAGTTACGACGAACTGCTGGGCGCGCTGCTCGCCGACATCGGCGAGCAGCGCGCCCCCATCGAGGAGATCACGGCGGCCAGCCCCGACTGGGCGTCATACCGGGATGCGATCGAGGCACATTTGGGCCCAAGCGGATTCATGTTGTTCGGATTGCTCGACCATGGCGGGTGGATCCCCAAGGCAGGCATCGAGCGCAAGGCGATGCGGGTCATCCTCGGCAACCCGCTCATCGCGATCACGATGCTGCGCCACGACCTGACGGCCGGCTTGTTCGCCCCCGTCGAGGTTTTGCTCCTCGATGAGGACGGCGGGGGCAGCAGCCTGACCTACGTCAAACCCTCATCGCTGATGGTGGTGACACCCAACCAGGAATTACTCAGTGCTGCAATCGAACTCGATGACAAGCTGGCCGCACTCGCCACCAGGGTAACCGGCTAGCGCCTGCGTCACCCGCCCATCATCGAGCGCACGGTCGGCCCGGCGGTCCAGCCGCCGTCGACGGCGATCTCCGATCCTGTCGTGTAGGCGGCGTCGTCGGAGAGCAAGTACCCGACCGCCCCGGCGACTTCCTCGGGGGCGCCGATGCGTTCCATTGGTGCCCCGGGGAAGTTGCCCTCCCCCAACTGGATTCCGATGCCTGAGGTCATCGGTGTGTACACCATGCCGGGGTGCACCGAGTTCACCCTGATCCGGTCGGCGCCCAGTTCGACAGCGGCGACCTTGGTCAGGCCCCGCACGCCCCATTTCGACGCGCCGTACCCGGCGGTCAGGGGCAGTCCCATCAGTCCCGCGGCCGACGAGATGTTCACAATCGAGCCACCACCGGCAGCCCGCATCGGCGCGATGACGGACTGGATTCCATTGAAAACACCGGTGAGGTTGACCTCCAGGACCGACCGGAAGTGGTCGACGGGTTCGTGCTCGATGAACTGCCCCGTCGACACCCCGGCATTGTTGACCAACCCGGTCAGCGACCCGAACTCGGCGACCGCGAAATCCACCACGACGCTCCAGCGTTCGCGGTCGGTGACGTCGAGTGCGACGTAGCGCGCGGCGGGCCCGAGTTCGGCCGCAGCAGCTGCACCCTCGTCGTCGAGCACGTCGGCGATCACCACCTGCCCGCCGCGATCGACCACCATCCGCGCGAACGCCGCGCCCATGCCCCTGGCACCACCGGTGACCAGAACGACCTTGCCCCGCAGTGAATCGGCCATGTCAGGACAACCTTCCTCTCCTTGGGCTTAGCGATGAACGCATTCTTACCGACCGAGCTACCGTTCAGGCCGTCTTCTGGGTCAGGCCCGCGTCGACGACGGCGCCTTGAGAAGGTCGAATCCTTTGTAGCCGGCCGCGGCCACTTCGCTGCAGATGTCGAGGTACGTCCCGAAGCCGCCGATGAACAGCATGAATTGCCGAGGCTTACCGGGCACGTTCGCGCCCACGTACCAGGAATTCGCCTTGGTGAACAGCGTCGCCTCAGCGCGCTGCGCGCAGTCCGCCATCCAGTTCTCCACGGCGCCGGCGCTCGGCTCGATCCCGCTGTAGCCGTGAGTGTCGAGGTATCCGATGACATCGGCGATCCAGTTCACGTGAGCCTCGGCATGGAGCACCATATTGGCCAACACTGCCGGTGCACCTGGCCCGGACACCAGAAACAGATTGGGAAAACCATCGGTTCCCAATCCCAGATACGTGCGCGGTCCACTGGACCAGTCGTCGATTAACCGCTGGCCATTGCGGCCGACGATGTCGATCTTGGCCAGCGCGCCCGTCATGGCATCGAAGCCGGTGGCCAGCACCAGCACGTCGATCGCGAAGTGCGCTTCTGTGGTGGCGATCCCCGTCTCATCGATCGCTTCGATCGGGGTGTTTCGGACACTGACGAGCCGGACGTTGGGCCGGTTGAACGTCTGGAAGTAGTTGGAATCGGTGCAGATTCGTTTGGTGCCGATCGGATGGTCGGTCGGGATCAGCAAGTCCGCGAGTTCTGGATCGTCGATCACGGATCGGATCTTCTCTTCGTAGAATCTGCGCGCCTCGTCGTTGGCTTCCAGGGACACCATCTGATCGGCGAAGGTCTTCGAGAACAGCACGCCGCCGAGCTCCCAACGCTTTTGGAACGCTGCCCTGCGTTCCTCGGGCGTGGCCTCCATCGTCAGCTTCGGATGGGCGGCATGCGGTGAGCCACCGCCACTGCGCCACGACAGCCGCCGCCGCTCGGCGTAGTTGGCCTTGATGTCGGCTATCTCTTCTGCCGTTAAGGGCCGGTTGCCCGCCGGCACGCTGTAGTTCGGCGTGCGTTGGAACACGTACAGCTGTTGCGCTTGGTCAGCGATGATCGGAATGGATTGGACGCCTGAGGATCCGGTGCCGATGATGGCGACGCGTTTGCCGGTGAAGTCGACGCCCTCGTGCGGCCAGTGCGCAGTGTGGTAGACCTCGCCCCGGAAGGTTTCCAGGCCGGTGATGTCCGGGGTGAGGGCTGCTGAGAGTGGGCCGGTGGCCATCACGACGAAGCGTGCCTCGACACTCTCGCCGGCGTCGGTGCGCACCGTCCACCGCAACGTCTGCTCGTCAAGCACCGCACCCGTCACCCGGGTGCCGAAGGTGATGTCGCGCCGCAGATCGAGCTTGTCGGCGACCCAGTTGATGTAGGCCAAGATCTCGGTTTGGGTGGCGTACTTCTCCGTCCAGGTCCACTCCTGTTGCAACTCGTCGGAGAACGAGTAGCAGTAGTCCACGCTTTCCACATCACAGCGCGCACCCGGGTAACGGTTGTAGTACCAGGTGCCTCCCACGTCGGGTGCGGCTTCGAACACCCGCACCGACAGTCCCTGCGAGCGGAACTTGTGCAGGGCATAGAGGCCGCCAAACCCGGCCCCCACCACGACGACGTCAACATGGGACTTCGATCCACTGCTCACGCGCCGAACGGTAGGTGGCCCCGGCCCTCCCGTTGCGGGTGCCTCCCGGTCACCGGACGCCCAGACCCCACGTCCCGGCCATCGGCCGATCGGATTGGCGGCGAACACCCGGCGGGCCAGAATCGGCGCCCATGTCCGACGTCGATAACAGCAACGGGAAGGTCACCTTAGGGCGCGGCGTGCGGGTGACGGTGTGTGATGTCATCGCGGAGAGCGCCGACGCCTGCTCGCTGGTGTTCGCCGTCCCCGACGATCAACGGGATCGGTTCGCGTATCGGCCCGGGCAGTTCTTGACCCTTCGAGTACCCAGCGATCTGACCGGTTCGGTTGCTCGCTGCTATTCGCTCGCCAGCTCACCGCACACCGATTCGAAACCGAAGGTGACGGTCAAACGGACCGCTGACGGCTATGCGTCGAACTGGCTGTGCGACAACGCAATTCCAGGCACCTCCATCGAAGTGCTGCCACCGTCGGGAGCCTTCACCCCGGCTGACCTGGATGCGGATTTCCTGCTGTGGGCCGCTGGCAGTGGCATCACGCCGGTGATGTCGATCCTGAAATCGGTCTTGGCGGCAGGTTCGGGCCGAGCCGTGCTGTGCTACGCCAACCGCGATGAGCGCTCGGTCATCTTCGCCGCCGAGTTACGCGAGCTGGCCGCGCGCTACGCCGGGCGGTTGACGGTGCTGCACTGGCTGGAGTCCGTACAAGGCCTTCCCACCCGCGCACAGCTGAGTGGGTTCACCCGTGCCGTTGTCGCCGGTTCGGCGGCGCTCGAATCCTTCATCTGTGGACCCGCGCCATTCATGACGGTGATCAGGGAGGCACTAACCGATGCGGGTGTGCCCCGAGAGCGGGTCCATGTCGAAGTGTTCCGCTCGCTGGCCGGCGATCCGTTCACCGACAGTGCCAGCCCACTGGTCACTGATCCAGGCGGAAGCGATGCTGCCAGCGTCCGGCTCGACGTGGACGGAGCGAGCCACCATCTGCGTTGGCCCCGGCATACGACGCTGGTCGACACCATGATCGCCGCCGGGATCGACGTGCCGTACTCGTGCAAGGAGGGTCGGTGCGGGTCGTGCGCTGCGACCGTGGTGCATGGCGAGGTGGACATGGCCAGTTGCGGGATTCTCGAGCCGGAAGACCTCGCTGACGGGCTGATCTTGGGCTGCCAGGCCAGGCCGGTCTCCGACGACCTCCACATCGAATTCTGAAATCAGTGCCCCACCAGATTCTTCCGCGGAGCCGGCGCCAATTCTCACCCGGCGTTTCGTGTGACAGCGCCCACAACGCTGTGCTAGAACTATATGACTAATAGTCATATAGCGGGCTGGCATGCCGCTGGAACTAGGAGGGCCTCATGACAACGGCTGTCGAGAAGGCCGGCGAGACGCCGAGCGCCGTCATCGACCGGATTTCGCTGGTTCTGGACTCCTTCGACGGGCCGGGGCGGCTGACACTGGCACAGGTCGTACGTCGCACCGGGCTGCCGCGGTCGTCGGCGCACCGCATGCTCGAACGCATGGTCGCGCTGCGCTGGCTGCGCCGCGACGGCCGCGACTACGAGTTGGGGATGCGCCTGGTCGAGCTGGGATCGTTGGCGCTGCACCAGGACCGCATTCACCGAGCCGCCATCCCGTTGTTGCGAGATCTGCACCGAGCCACAGGACTGGTCGTCCACCTGGCCGTCCTGGATGGCTCCGACGTGGTGTATCTGGAGAAGATCGGCGATCACATGGCAGCGGCGATCCCCACCCGCGTCGGTGGGCGTCAACCGGCGCACTGTACGGCGGTCGGCAAAGCAATCCTCGCCGACAACGACATCACCGAGGTCGACCTGTCCGATCGCCGGACACGCTTCTCGATCGCCACGACTCCACAGTTGGTCGCCGAGTTGGAAAGGGTGCGCGCCCACGGGGCGGCTTTCGAGCGTGAAGAATCGATTCCCGGCTTCGGTTGCGTTGCTGCGCCCATCGGCCCGGCCGGGCGGGCGGTGGCCGCGGTGTCGGTCTGTGGCCCGATGAGCCGGATGACATTCGACGGCCGGCTGGTGGCGCCGGTGCGAATGACGGCGATGGGTATCTGGCGCAGCGCTCATGACGGTCCCGGCTGTGTCGCTCCGACACTGCAGCCGCTGCGCCCGCTGCGTCCGGGGCCGCGCCCCGTCACGCCGCGGGATTCGGCAGCGCTACAACCGGCGTGACGCTCGATCCTCAGATCGCCGCCCTGGTCGAGACCCTCGACGCGGGATTCCCGCCGGTGCACACGATGACCGGCGCCCAGGCCCGCGCGGCGATCCGCAGCCGCTTTGTCCCCAACCCCGACCCCGAACCCGTCTTCCAGGTCACCGGCCACCAGGTCGACGTACCGGGTGGCCGCGTCGGGGTCCGGGTATACCGGCCCGCCTCCAGCGATTCCTTGCCGATACTCGTCTACGCCCACGGCGGCGGGTTCGTGTTCTGCGACCTCGACAGCCATGACGGCTTGTGTCGCAATCTGGCCAATCTCATTCCCGCCGTTGTGGTCTCGGTCGGCTATCGGCTCGCGCCCGAACATCGATGGCCCACCGCGGCCGAAGATATGCTGGCCGCCACCCGATGGGCCGCCGCACACGCCGCCGAACTGGGCGGTGATGCCACCAGAATTGCGGTAGGCGGCGACAGCGCAGGCGGCAACCTCGCCGCAGTGACCGCAGTGATGGCGCGCGACCACGGCTCGCCGGCCATCGCCGCACAGCTGCTGCTGTATCCGGTGATCGCAGCCGACTTCGATACCGAGTCTTATCGCCGGTATGGCCGGGGCTTCTACAATCCTCGCCCGGCGCTGCAGTGGTACTGGGATCAGTACGTGCCCGCGGTCGAGGATCGTCAACATCCCTATGCCTCACCGCTGCAGGCGGATCTGACCGGTCTGCCACCGTCGATCATCGTGCTGGCCGGCCATGATCCCTTGCGCGACGAGGGCATCGCCTACGCGAACGCGTTGACAGCAGCCGGGGTACCGACCACCCAGTGCTCCTACGAGGGCGGCATTCATGGCTTCATGACGATGCCCGTGCTCGATATCGCCCACCGTGCTCGCCGGGAAGCCAGTCGATCGCTGGGTGACGTGCTCAACCGGTGACGGTGATCTCCCGATGGCCGGGAGCACCAGGGCATGACGCCGGTCGCCAACCGTAATCTCGCGCCCATGGCCGAGGTGTTCGTCATCGACCGCGTCGTGACCGCCCCGGGCTGTGCACGGGCCTTCATCGACGCCTACCTGTCCGGCTACGTCCCAGGCGCTCGCGATCGTGGGATGGATCTGCGCGATGTCGTGGTGAGCCCACCGATGCTGTCCGACGACCGGCCCAACGTCGTGACTATCACCTGGACTCTGCCCAGCCCGCAGGCCTGGTGGCAGATGACGTGGCGCGCTCGACCCGATCCGACGGTGGCTCGCTGGTGGCAGGACATCTCCCACCTGGTGAGCGAGCGCAGCCGCAGTGTGGCGTCGCGCGCCGCGGACATCGGTGACGCGGAAACCCCTGTGGCACTGCCCGACTCGCCCGGTACCGAGACGGTGGGGGTCACCCGATTGCTTGATGTGATCGAGTCCGAGCGCGAGCGGGTACTCGCCATGCTGCGGCAGGCAACCGAGTCCAGTGGTGCGCAGCGGGCGCTGGTAGCGCCGACGTTGACCGGTTCGCGCAATGGGGGCGACATTCTGGTGCACCTGCGGTTCCGAGACCAGCCGGCCTGGGCAGAGTGCAATTTCGACGATGTCCTGCGCGACGGGGCGATCACGAACGTCAACGGCGTGACCTACCGCGGAACACCGCGTCGCCGCGGCACCGGCACCGTGTACCGAACGCTGCTACTGCGTGTGCCGCCGGACGTATCCACCGACGTCGTCACCGCGTTCGAACATGAACTGGCGATGATGCCCCGCTTCGTGCCCACGATTCAGTCATGGCAGCTCAGCCGAGTCGACGAGGCGATCGGCACCACTGGGTGGACCCACGTCTTCGAGCAGGAATTCACCGACGTCGCGGGCCTGATGGGCCCGTACCTGATGCACCCCGTTCACTGGGCGGTGGTGGATCGCTGGTTCGATCCCGAGACGACCGACATGATCGTCCGAGACCGGGTGTGTCACAGCTTCTGCGAGATGGGATCGGCGGTTCTCTGATGTAGCCGTCAGTACCCGGCGGGACGGATGTTCGGATTCGCCGTCGTCGGTGGCTCCAACGGCGCCAACGTGGCAAGCCCGTCGAGGGAATGCACTGCAAGGCCCTGGGACCAGGCGTAGTGCAAGCTGAAGGCCACCAGTCCCGTTCGTTGTTCTGCCGGGAGGTGACACATCGACAGGACGGTCTCGGCCAGGTACTCCACCGGCTCGGTGGGAAAGCTGTCCGGTATCAGCGCCGCAGCGCCGGGCGTGCGAACCGCCGTCGACGGAGCGACACAATTCACGGCGATGTTGGCGTCGAGCAGTTCGGCGGCGACACCTTGGGTGAGGCGGTGCAACGCGGCCTTGCACGACGCGTAGATCACGTCCCCGGCAGTCTTGTTGTAGTCACGGTAGGGCCGGACCGGCGCCACCCCCGTGACCGATCCGATGTTGACGATCCATCCCGCACCCTGTCGGCGCATATGTGGCACAGCGGCTTTCGTCAACGCGAACGGCGTCCTGAGGTAGTGCTCGACGGTTCGATCGAAGGTCGCCATGGACATGTTCTCGACCACCGAATAGTCGGCATAGCCGGCATTGTTGACCAGGATGTCGATGCGGCCGTTACGCTGCACCACCGCATCGATCAGGCCGTCGCGCGCCGCGTGATCGTCGAGGTCGGCAGCGAGACCGAAAGCTTCGCCGCCGGCATCCTCGATGAGCGCGATCGTCTCCTCGATGGTGCCGGGCAATGCTTCGCTCATCCCGGAACGCCGTGACGGCGACGGCGTGTAGGCCCGCGCCGTGACCGCGACGGTGGCGCCTTCGGCAGCCAGTCGCTGAGCGATCGCGCGGCCGATTCCTCGACTGCTTCCCGTCACCAAGGCCGTTCTGCCGGCGAGGATCTGACTCATTGCAGGATGAAGTCCTCTTCGATGGGCGCCCGGTGCTGGCGCCACAGATCAACCAGTCGGTAGGGGGTGGCCACCACGACGCGGCCCGATTCCGACCGGTAGTAGGTGTGGGCATTGGGGGTATGGCACCAGACGGTGCGCTGCATCGCCTCGTCGATCCCGGCGACGTAGTCGTCGAAGGCACCCTGAGTGACCTCTATCGTCGTGGCGTCGCGTAATGCCATGAGCTGCAAGCACTCCACGATGAAGTGCGCAAGCACCTCCATCGAGAAGTTGGCGCCCGCCCCATGTCCGGGACTGTAGTTGGGCGCCGATGTGATGAACAGGTTCGGGAAGCCGGGGACGGTTCCGCCCCGGTAGGCGCGTGGACTGTCACCCCACTCTCCCGCCAAGGTCTTGCCGTTGCGGCCGCGGATGTCGATGGTCGACAGGAAGTCGAGATGGTAACCGGTGGCATAGATGATGACATCCAGGTCGATCTGACGGCCGTCGACGGTCCGAATGCCGTCGGCGTTGACCTCGGCGGGCTCACTGGCTTCGACATCGACGTGATCGCGCGTCAATGCGGTGTAGTAACCGCCCGGGTCCCGGATGATGCGCTTGCCATAGGGCGCGAAGTCGGGAGTGACCTTGCGCGCCAGTTCGCTTCCGGCGCCGAACGTGCGGTCGATGTAGTCCAGACAGATCTGCAGCAACACATCGTTGGCCGCAGAGATCGACAGGTGCGTCTGCGACCACTCGGGATCTTGCAGGATGATCGGGTAGTTGTTGTCGGCGGTGGCCCAGTACGACTTGAGCCGGTGCCACATCGCGTAGAAGGGCAGCACCCGTCCCAGGTAGCGGCGGTGTTCGGGCACCTCGTCGGAGAGCCGCCTGCGGGGGGCCACCCAATGCGGCTGACGTTGGAAAATAGTGAGGTGCTCAACGTCGTCGACGCAGGCGTCGACGATCTGCACAGCGGTGCACCCCGCTCCGATGACGGCCACTCTCTTACCCGCTAGGCTCAGCGCAGGGTCCCACCGTGCCGAGTGAATACTGCGACCGGAGAAGGTATCTCGGCCTTTCAGGTCGGGGAATCGCGGCCGGTTCAGGTAGCCGGCCGCGGTGACGACGACGCGGGCGTAGTCGATGCTGCGGGCGCCGTCGGCGGCACGCGTATGGATCTGCCAGTGCTGGTGCTGCTCGTCCCACCACAGTGCTTCGACCTCGGTGCCGAATCGGATGTGGCGACGCAGGTCGTGCTTGTCGGCCAGCGCCACCAGATAGGCCTGGTATTCCGCGCCCTGCGGGTAGTAGTTCGACCAGTCCGGGTTGACCTCCCGGGACAGCGAGTAGTACGCCGACGGCGTATCCACGCCGATACCCGGATAGTTTGTGGTCAGCCACGTGCCACCGACGTCATCGTTGCGGTCGTAGATCTCGAAGTGCACGCCCTCTTCGGCGGCCGCCAACGCGACCGCGATTCCGGCGATACCGGCGCCGATGATGGCCATCGTGGTCGTCGGCGGAATCGGCGTGGTCCGGGGCAGCGTGGGCTGTGAGGGCAGGAAACCACCCTGTTCGAGAAGCAGATCGACCTGTTCATCGTCGACATCCGTACCCAGTGCGATCGGCAGCAGCGTGGCGAACAGCTCACGGTCGACTGCGGCTGCTGCAGCACCGGGCCGCGGGTGCTCGAGGGCGGCGAGGATCTCGTCGGCCAGGGCTTCCGCCGTGGCGGAGTCGGTCGTACCCGCGCGTTCGGGTGGGTCGGGGACGTGGTCGATTTTGGGGCCGTACCGGTCGATAACCGATGCGTCAGCAGTCATCTGTGCCAGCACTGCCACCAATACCCCGGGGTCGGCCTGCAGCAGGTGGCTCCGCAGCGTGCCCTTGTCGACGTCGGTGCCCGGCGCGACGGCAGGTGTTCCCATGCTCATAGCAGCTGAGTATCGAAGCGCTGGCTGCCGGCGGCGATCCTGTTGTCTACTCAGCGGGAGACTCAACTGTGTCGGCCGTTGCCGGTCATAGAGTTCGGCCATGCAGGGTAGGCATTCCGACAATGATCACCTCGCGAATGATCACCTCGCGGTAGGCGACCTGGTCCGCTCCGCCCGAAGCCACAGTATCGGGGACATCCCGCGGCGCACCGCTGGGCGCTACCCGGACAAGGTGGCGATCATCGACGGCGAGGTGACGTTGACATTCGCCGAATTCGACGAACTCGTCGACCGGGCGGCGGCAGCTCTCGACGACAACGGGTTAGGACCCGGGGATCGGGTGGCGCTGCTGGCGCGCAACTGTTGGCAGTACGCGGTGCTCGCGTTCGCCACGGCGCGTGCGGCCGTTGTGCTCGTGCCGGTGAACTTCATGCTCACTGCCGAGGAGATCGCCTATATCCTGGGCCACTGTCGCGCAACGGGTTTCATTGTCGAAGCCGACCTCGTCGCCGTCGCTGAGAGCGCAATGGTTCACAGCGGGAACATCCCGACTCGGATCGCGATAACCACGGCAACCGCAGCAGCACCACCGGGATGGGCCGACTTCGAGCACTGCCTGTCCACGGCGTCGCGTCCCCCGGCGCCGCAGGTCGACGACGACCAGCTGCTCAGAGTGATGTACACCAGCGGCACCGAGTCACGGCCCAAAGGCGTCATGCACACCAGCCGCAGCCTGATGTGGCAGTACGTCAGCACCATCACCGCGGGGTCCATGAGCGCCGAGGACGTCGAGATCCACTCACTGCCGCTCTATCACTGTGCGCAACTGGACAACTTTCTGGCGACCGACGTGTACCTCGGTGCGACCAGCATCCTTCTGCCCCGCCCCGATCCGGAGGTGGTGTTGCACACCATCGAACGTCATGCGGTGACCAATTACTTTGCCCCGCCGACGGTCTGGATCAGCTTGTTGCGCAGCCCGGTGTTCGATCGCGTGGATCTGTCGAGCTTGCGCAAGGGGTACTACGGCGCGTCGGCGATGCCGACGGAGATCCTGCACGAAATCAGGCGCCGGTTGCCCGGCCTGCAGCTCTGGAACTTCTATGGACAAACCGAGATCGCACCGCTGGCCTCGGCGCTGGGCCCGGCCGACCAGGAGGCCCATGCGGGTGCCGCTGGGCGCCCGGTGCTCAACGTGGAAACCGTCGTCCTCGACGACTCCGACGCGCCGGTCGCCGCCGGGACGGTCGGCGAGATCGCCCATCGCAGCCCACATCTCATGCTCGGGTATCTCGACGACCCGCTGAAGACGGCCGAGGCGTTCCGCCGCGGCTGGTTTCACTCCGGAGATCTCGGCTTCTACGACGACGCAGGGTTCCTCCACGTGGTGGACCGCAAGAAGGACATGATCAAGACCGGCGGGGAGAATGTGGCCAGCCGTGAGGTCGAGGAGATCCTCTACTTGCATGCCGGGGTCGAGGAAGTCGCGGTATTCGGGTTGGCGCACCCGGTGTGGGTGGAAGCGGTCGTGGCCGCGGTGGTGCCTCGCGCGGGTGCGCAGTTGGACGAGGACGAGGTGCTTGCCCACTGCCGCCGGCACCTCGCCGGGTTCAAGACCCCCAAGCACATCTTCTTCGTCGACCGGCTACCGAAGAACCCCAGCGGAAAGCTGCTCAAACGCGACCTCCGAGAGCGGTTCAGCCTGCCGTCGTGACGAGCGCACCCAGGTGTTCCACTCAACGGGCAGGAGTCTTCTTTCCCCGCACCCACCCGAGTTGACTGCGGCTATGAGCAACGACATCACCCTGGCCGAGGTTCAGGAGTTCATCGCGGGATTCTGGTACCACTACGACCAGGGCCACTTCGACGAAGTCGGTGTCCGTCTCGGCCAGGAGATGGAGTACCTGAGCCGGTCCGACTCGGGCAATTGTCCGTTCGAGCATCTGCTGGCCGCGGAGTTGCACGGCAAGGCGGAAACACTCGCCTGGCTGACCGCGCACCGCAACGAGAATCCCTATCCGTGCCGACACCACGCCACCAACGTCTTCCGCACCGGTGCCGTCGGCGACGTGACGAGTGTCCGGTTCTATCTGTTCGTCAACCAGATCACCAACAACGTGCCGTTCGCCGTGTCCAGCGGCATCGTCGACGCCGGCATCCGACGCTCGGCCGAGGGACTGGTATTCACCTCGCTGACAGTGCGACTCGACGCCGAGGACTCGATTCCGTTCGCGCAACACACCGCCAACGCCGCACCCGCCAGCACGCAACCGGCGTGAGCGCACGCGAGACCTTCGGTGGTGGCGTCGCAGTCATCACCGGCGCCGGTGCCGGGATCGGCGCCGGCTTGGCCCGCCACGCCAGCCGGTTGGGCATGACGGTGGTTCTGGCCGACGTCGACGCCGCGGCCGTGGCAGCGCTGCGCGACGAGCTCACTGCCGCAGGTGGGTCGGCGATCGACGCGGTGTGCGACGTGCGCGACGCCGACGCGGTCCAGGCGTTGGCCGATGACGTGTACCGCGATGTGGGCGACGTACGACTGCTGGTCAACAATGCCGGCGTCGAGCAGTTCGGCTATCTGTGGGACACCCCGGTCGCCAACTGGCAGCGGGTTGTCGACATCAACATCAGCGGTGTCTTCCACGGTATCCGGGCGTTCCTGCCCAAGATGATGGCCACCGAGGCACCTGCATGGGTGTGGAACCTGTCCTCGATCGGTGGGGTTGCGGTGATCCCCCTGCAGGCGCCCTACATCATGAGCAAGCACGCGGTGCTCGCCCTGACCGAGTGCCTGCATCTTGAAGTGCAATCCGCAGGCCATGCTCACCACCTCCACGTGCAGGCGGTGCTGCCCGGCGCGGTCGTGTCCAACATCTTCGAGTCTGCCGGCGGTGTGCAATCCGGTGACACCGGTGCCGCCGAGGCTCAGCGGACCGCCATGCTGGACATCAAGGCCGCGGCCATGGACCCGCTGGCCGCCGCGGAAGTGGTGTTCGAACAAGCCACCGAAGACCGCTTTTATCTTCTGACTCAACCCGATTACGTCGGATCGGCAATGGCGGAACGTGCCCGCGTATTGACCACTCAAGAGGCGCCGCGGTTGCGTACCGGGCGCCGATTCGATCCGGCCCAGGACTGACGTGCGTCTCCCCCGACTGGATCCGGACGCCGCGCACCGCGTCGCCTCGTTCGGTGAGCCGACCCCGATGCGCGTCCGCGGATTGGCCGCGGTGCGGGCCGGCCTCGAAACCGCGCCGCGCCCGGACATGCCGCCGATGGCCGAGATCAGCGAGTTGGCGGCACCCGGCCGCGCAGGGCCGATCCCGCTGCGCCTATACCGGCCGACGACCGAGCCTCGTCCACCGGTGTTGGTGTACTTCCACGGCGGCGGACTGGTGATGGGCAGTAACCACTCGTTCGAACCGCTGGCACGCGAATTGGCCCACGCCAGCAGCGCCGCGGTAGTAGCCGTCGACTATCGGCTGGCACCAGAGTCACCGCCGCCGGCTCAATTCGATGACGCCTACGCGGCCACCGACTGGGTTGCTGCCCACGCCGATACCCTTGACCTCGACCGGCGTCGACTGGCAGTCGTCGGAGACAGCGCCGGCGGTTCCCTGGCTGCCGCCGTGGCATTAGCGGCCCGCGATAAGCGCGGACCTCGAATCTGTGCGCAGGTATTGCTCTACCCCGGACTGGACCGGGACATGGGCGCCACGTCGATCACCGCCATGCCGGATGCACCGCTGCTGAGCCGCGACGACATCGTCTACATGCACGAACTGGTCGACCAAGGCGCTGGCGCACCCCGGGACCCCTACCAAATCCCGGCCTATGCACGCGATCTGGGCGGCCTGCCGGCCGCTGTCGTGGTCACCGGCGAATGCGACCCGATTCGGGACTGGGGGGAACGTTATGCGTGCCGGCTGCGTGACGCCGGCGTTCAGACGACGGTTACTCGCTATCCGGGTATGTATCACGGCTTTCTGATGCGCTCCGATGCCACGGCACGCGGACGCCTCGCGATCGCCGAGATCGGCGCCCTGCTACGCGCCAAGTTCAGCCACCCGCTCGACGGCAGCGAAGCTCCCGATGAACGGACGCTGCCCGGACCATCCGACTCACCGCCGCCCACAATCGAGAGCCTCACCACCGAAGGAGACCATCATGCTGACTGACGAGCAGCGTCTGGAACTGTCCGACATCCTCCGTCCGGTGGCCCCGCCGCGCGAGATCAGCGACATCTACACCGAAGATCAGCGGCAGAGGTTGCTCGACGTCGTGCATACCGGCGGCCCGTGGAAGCTCATCATCGCCCAGCATTTCGCATCGGCCGACGAGTTGATGGCCACCATGAGCGGGGCGTTTCCCGAAGGGTTCACGCCGTCGCTCGATCTGTTCCTCACCCCGACGTTTCGTGGCTACCTGGCCAATTACGGCACCGTTCTCTACCCGGAGCTACACGACTGCTTCTACAACGCCACCTTCATCGAGCACGCGAAGAGCTACTGGAACGCGCAGTACGCCAAGCCGGAGATGATGCTCTTTAACATCAACGGGCCGTGCGCCAATCGCGACCCCGGACACCTCGACTCGCCGAGCTTCCGCGGAGTGCGCCACGAGAACGCCCCGACCTGGTTGTGCAGCGTGATGGGCAAATCCGGGCTGTTCACCGACTATCTGATCAAGATGGCCCAGGTCATCACCTGGTTCTCCCTCGACGAAGGATCAGGTTTCACCTACTGGCCGGACGGCCCCCTCAAGCCACCCGCCCGCGTCCTGCCACCGATCAACAACCGCGGAGTCGTCGTGCAGAACGAGATGATGGTGCACCGCGGAGAAGCCAACGGTCCACTGGGGCAACAGATTCCGGCCGGGTTGGCATTCGACACCGTATTCGCCGGCGACCCCGATGACGGTGATCAATGGGTGTTGAGGAACGGGGAGGACGTCATCGCTCGTCACCACACGGACGAACTGCGGTTCCTCGTGCACTGGTCGGCAGAAGTGTTCACCGACTTCGACGAACTGAAGAAGAACATGGATGGGTCCGATGACATCACGATCGAGCGGGCAATCGGCATGATGGTCGACGACCTCAAGGGCAAAGGCATCACGCTCGACGTGCCCACCGAACCATTGCACGATGCACAGTTCATCGGGGCGCTCAACGCCGCCTACGATCTGGGCGGACCCGCCGGCTATCCGGAAGACGCGCCGGTGAGTGCATTCCAGTTCGCATAATCACGCCATGGAATCCGACTTTCTGGCGCAACTGCGTGACGAACGCGCGATCGAGCGGGCGCTGACCCTCTTCGCGCGTGCCATGGACGATCGCGACTGGGCGACGATGGCCCAGATCCTCACCGAGGATGCCGAAGGAGACTTCGGGACCGGACACCTGGCGGGGCGCACGGCGATCATCGGCCTGATCCGCGGATTTCTCGACAAGTGCGGCCCGACACAGCATCTGCTGGGCAATGTCGTGGTCGACGTCGCCGGTGACATCGCCACCAGCCGGGCTTATATCCGCGATGTCCATCTCGGCTCGGCTGCCGACCCGTCGGTGCGGTTCTACACCCTCGGTGACTACCACGACATGTGGCGCCGGGACGGTGACGGCTCCTGGCGGCTGACCCAACGCATTAAAGTCAACCGCGCGCATGTCGGTCCCCTGGCGGTCTTCGACGGCTAGGTCACGGACCCGTCGATCCGTCGACCACCGCGACAACTCCAGACCGAACCGCGTCGACGATCGATTCGGTGAGCGCCGAGCATGACAGGAAAAGTCCGCTGCGCCCTGCTAATTGGGCTGCGACACAACGCTCTTCACATCGGTTCACGGCTGATCCGCTCCACTGCACACTGGTCTGGTTCCAGCTGCTCTTGCGCACCTGTACGCCTGCCCCGCAACGCACACAGGTCACCGGAACCATCGGTGCGTCGTCGAGACGGTTGTCCGGGCGCACCGCCATCGTCACTCCACCGGCCCGGCTGCCGAGGTCCGGGCGGCCAGGTTGGCTTCCACTTCCTTCATCCACGCTTCGCTGGGCCGGGTGGTGTCGAGTTCGAATTCGAAGCGGTCCACCATGTCCGGGGCAACGTCGGCGACGTCGACGTAGAACTGCTCGTACCAGCGCCGCAGCTGGTACACCGGCCCGTCCTCTTCCACCAGCAACGGGTTGTCGATGCGGGTCTTGTTGCGCCAGATCTCAACATCCTGCTCGAAGCCCATCTTGACGAAGTCACCGAGGCCGATGGCCGTCTGCATGGCGAGGTCGTCGGGCAGTTCGGCCGACTTCTTGACGATGATTCCATATTGCAGCACAAAGGAATTGGCGTCGATGGGATAGTGGCAGTTGATCAGGACGGTGTGGTGGTCAACGTCGGTGTAGTGATAGGTCAGATCATCGATCATGAAGGACGGGCCGTAGTAAGACGCCACCGATGTCGTACCCAACATCTGGGTTTCACCGGGTTCCCCGATATCGGGGCGGCCCGCGCTGTTCATGTACTGCGTCGCGATGTGACCCTCGAAGATGTTCTTGAACTGCGTGGGCAGCGAGCCGTGAATGTAGAAGAAGTGCGCCATGTCGACCACGTTGTCGATGATCTCCCGGCAGTTGGTGTGCACCACGGTGGTGTACCAATGCCAATCGGTCCAATCATCGCTTTCGGCGCCCTCGATGCGAGGGATGGTCACCTCGGCGGGCGGCGCATTGCCTTCCGGGTCATTCCAGACGAACAGCATGCCGTCCTGTTGCAGCGTGGGCCACGAGGCAGTACGCGCCAGACGCGGGGTGCGCTTACTGTAGGGCACCAGTTTGCAGCGGCCGTCGCCTCCCCATCGCCAGTCGTGGAATGGGCAGGCGATCTCGTTGCCCTTCACCGTCCCCTGCGAGAGATCGCCACCCATGTGTCGGCAGTACCCGTCGAGCACATTGACGGCACCGTCCTCGCCGCGGAACACGACCAGTTTCTGACCGAATGCGTTGACCTGATGGGGTGTGCCGTCGCCGAAATCGCGAACCAACCCGAGGCAGTGCCACCCCCGGGCAAAGCGGGTGGGCAGCGCCCCTGCCTCGATCAACCGAATCTCGTCGGAATGCGTCGTCATCGTGCGTCCGTCCCTGGATCGGTGGCTTCGTAGCTGATTTCCCTATTGAACGGCGAAATGTGGCCCGCGAGAAGACCCGCGTTCCGCTCAAAGGGATGCCGGAATCAAAGCCTCGGCGCCACGCTCTAACGTTCCCAACCGTGACCGCCACCCGTCATGACACTGTGCCCGCCGGACTGCCCGTCGCTGATTCCGAGGTGGATCTGCTCGTCATCGGGTCGGGCACCGGGCTGGCGGCCGCCCTGGCCGCCCACGAGCGCGGGTTGTCTGTTCTCGTCGTCGAGAAGTCCTCCCACGTCGGTGGGTCAACGGCCCGATCCGGTGGCGCTCTGTGGCTTCCCGCCAGCCCGGTCATCGCAGAATGTGGCGGCGTCGACACCTCAGCGCGGGCGCAGACCTACCTTGATGCGGTGGTCGCGGGCTCGGCCCCGCAGCAGCGCTCGGCCGCCTATGTGAAGAACCTGCCCGCGACCATCGCCATGCTGCGCCGCACCACACCGATGAAGCTGTTCTGGGCCAAGGAGTACTCCGACTATCACCCCGAGGCACCGGGCGGATCCGCGGCAGGACGCACCTGCGAATGCCGTCCACTCAACACCGCGATCCTCGGCGAATACTTGCCCGATCTTCGTCCGGGCATCATGGAGGCGAGCATCCCGATGCCGACCACCGGCGCGGACTACCGCTGGATGAACCTGGTGAGCCGGGTCCCCCGCAAGGGGCTGGCGACCATCGTCAAGCGGCTCGCGCAGGGCGTTGGCGGCCTGGCCCTCGGGAGGCGTTACGCCGCCGGTGGCCAGGCCCTGGCCGCCGCCCTGTTCGCCGGTGCGATTCGCGCCGGGGTCCCGATCTGGCTGCGCACCTCCCTGACCGAACTGATCACCGACGGCACCCGTGTGACCGGCGCCGTCGTCGAGCACCTGGGCAACACCGTGACCGTCACGGCCCGGCGAGGCGTCGTTCTGGCCGCCGGCGGCTTCGACCACAGCATGGACATGCGCCGGAAGTTCCAGTCCGAATCCCTTGACCGCAATCTCAGCCTCGGCGCGGAATCCAACACCGGCGACGCCATCCGCATTGGGCAGGACGTCGGCGGCGACATCGCACTGATGGATCAAGCGTGGTGGTTTCCCGCCGTGGCCCCCCTGCCCGGTGCGGCACCCGCGGTCATGTTGGCCGAGCGGTCGCTGCCCGGCTCGTTCATCGTCGACCAGAACGGTCGCCGATTCGCCAACGAGTCTGCCGACTATATGAGCTTCGGCCAGCGCGTTCTGCAACTGGAAGCGGCCGGCACGCCGGTGGAGCGCATGTGGATCGTCTTCGACCAGCAGTACCGCAACAGTTACGTCTTTGCCGCCGAACTGTTCCCGCGCATGTCGATCCCGAAGGCGTGGTATGACGCCGGAATCGCCGTTCGCGCTGACGATCTCAGTTCGCTGGCCGTCGCGATGGGGGTACCCGCGCACACCTTCTCGGCGACCGCGTCTCGCTTCAACGAGCATGCGTTCGCCGGTGCGGATCCCGACTTCGAACGGGGCCAAAGTGCATACGACCGCTATTACGGCGATCCCACGGTCACGCCGAATCCGAACCTGCGGCCGCTGGTGAAGGGGCCGTTCTACGCGGTGCAGATGGTGCTCAGCGACCTCGGTACCTGTGGTGGTCTGCGGGCCGATGACCGCGCCCGGGTGCTTCGCGAGGACGGCACCGTCATCGACGGGCTGTACGCGATCGGCAACACAGCGGCCAACGCATTCGGCAACACCTATCCCGGTGCGGGTGCGACTATCGCCCAAGGGCTGGTGTACGGCTACATCGCCGCCCAAGACGCGGCCGACGGGGTGTAGCGGCGGCGGCACCTCACCGACGACATCAGGCGCCGTCTTCGGCGTCGGCCTTTCGCTCGATCTCATACCAATAGGCGGGATCCGGCCACGGAATCTTCGCTCCCTCACCAACCTTCGGGAACGTGGCTTCCGCCTCGTCGAGGTCTTTGATCAACCTCAGAGTGAGTTCTCGCTCGGATGCGTAGTAGCGCTCTGCCCATTCCAGTGCGATCTTGGCGTACGCCCAGGACGGATCGGCGGCGGCCCATCGTGCTTCCTTGGACGCATCGCGTTGCATGCCGTCGATGTAGGCGATGTGATCGTGAAGCATCTGCTTGAGCGATGCCGGATCGCTCAAATGCCCCAACGTCACTCGCAGGATCGCGGGGTGCTTGAGCGACGGCGACTCGACCGGAGCCTCCCTGGCCCACCGGGTCACCGATTCCATCCCCCTCTGGGTGATCTTGTAGAGGCGACGGTTGCGGGTGCCGGTGTCGTCCACTCGCGAGGTGAGCAGGCCCATCTTCTCGAGTTTCTTGAGCTCGGAATAGATCTGGCTGAAGGCTGGGCTGCCGTAGTAGTAACGCATGCTCCAGTCGATCCACTTCCGGATGTCGTAACCGGACAGTTCCGTTTCGTAGGACAACATCCCGAGCAGTGCCCAGCCCGTCGCGGACAGCGACGGTTGGGCGTCAGGCTCTGGTTCGGTCACGTCGTCAGGGTATCAACCCAGGTCACAGGTTCGGGCGAACGACCGCTGGCCGGGGGCCGAGGTACACCGCGGTGCTCACCACGACAATTCACCCCTTGGCCGCGGCCCGGCCGGCCCGCCGGCCGTAGAAGCTCCCGTCGCCCAGCGAGACGCCACTGGCGTAGCCCCAGGCCGCCAGTCCGGCCGCTGCCCGCCCGGCCGCGAACAGCCCGGGGATCGGTTCGCCGTTGACGTGCAGTACCTCGGCGTCCAGCGTGGTGAGCAGACCACCGAGGGTGAAGCCACCGGTGTGCCCACGCAGGTCGAGCGCCCCGATCGGCGACCCGATCGGCCGCAGCCACTGAGACTTCTTGAACAGCAACGGATCTTCGCCGCGTTCGGCTCCCGCGTTGTAGGCCGCCACGGTCGCCTGCAGCGACCCGGGCGCCAAGCCGATCTCGGCCTCCAGTTCGGCGACGGTCTCACACACCCAGGTGGGCGGGGTCTTGAAGAACGGCGTGGACGATGTCGAGGCCATCGCCTCCTCGTGGGCTTGGGCATCGAAGACGAGGTAGACCGTGTCGTCCTGGTGGTAGAGGCTCAGCTGGCCGATACGCCCGGGATAGGTGTCCTCGGCGACGTAGCGCTGGCCGCGGCCGTTGACCAGGATGCCGCGTGCCACCAGTTGCGGTTCGGCGAAGAAGGCCACCTCGGTGGCGTCCATGTGCGCGAGGTCGGCCCCCAGCGCCTGCGCCATCCGGATCGACTGCCCGTCATGCTCTTCCACCGAAGCGGCGGGCTTGCCGGCGATGCGTGGGGCGTACTGGGCGATCATCGCGTCGTTGTAGGCGAAACTGCCTGTCGCCAGGACTACTCCGCGCCGCGCGTGGACCCGCACCGGGTTGCCGTACTGGCGGGCCGACACCCCGATCACCCGCCCGTCGGGGGCGGTCAGGAGCTCGTGTGCGCGTACGTCGTAGACCGAGCGCACACCGAGTGCGGTGGCGGTGTCGACCAGTGGCTTCATCAGCATGTAGCCACCGCCCTTCTCGCCGGTGACCTTTCCGGTCATCTGCGGCACGTGGCCGCGCGGCGCCGGTGTGGCGATGGTGTTGAACGGGTAGGCGTTCTCCCCGCCGGTGTACATCAGGCCCTGGTCACCTGGCGGCTCCCAGCCGGGCTCACCCCAGAACTCCGGCTTGAACGGCACCCCGCAGTCGACCAGCCAGTCGAAGTGCTCGAGGCTGCCGTCACAGTAGTCGGCGATGCGGGCTTCGTCGGCGCCCGGACCCATCGCGGCACACAGGAAGGTCCGCATGGCCTCCACGGAATCATCGAAGCCACAAGCCTTCTGGATCGCCGTCCCGCCACCGAGGTAGACGAATCCGCCCGCCAGTGCGGCCGCTCCGCCCCAGCCGCCGGCTCGTTCGAGCACTAGGACGTCCGCCCCGGCCCGGGCGGCTTCGATGGCCGCGGAGACTCCGGCGATGCCGTAGCCGGCGATCACCACGTCGGCCTCGTAGTCCCACTGCCCGGTTGCGCTCACGTGTCGGTTCCTTTCTCAGGCCTGTGCGGCGTCGGCCAGGTTCTCGGCGGCCTCGGTCTCCCAGATCGCCGACGTAGAACAGTTCGTACCAGCGCCGTAATTGATACACCGGCCCGTCGTCCCGGTGAGCGGACACACCGAGGGTGCGAATTCAGCGCGCTCGTCGCCGGTCAGCGGTGACAAGCGCGCCGAATTCGCCCGGCTCAGGCTCGCTGCAGCTCGAACAGCGGGATGACCCGGCTGGTGTTGGCCTGGTAGTCGCCGAACGTCGGAGCCATCTCGACGATCTTCGGGTAGGTCGCGTCACGCTCGTCGGCGGGCAGCTCGCGGGCTACGACGTCGTAGGCCTCGGTGCCGACCTCGATGTGCGCGCGGGGGTTGGCCCGCAGGTTGTACACCCACGCGGGGTTGGTGTCCGCCCCGGCCTTGGAGCCGACGATGATCATCTTGTCGTCGATGGTCAGGTAGGCCAGCGGGCTGAGCCGGGGCTCACCCGACTTGGCCCCGGTGCTGGTCAGCAGCAGCAGGGTGGCGCCGGCGAACGGTCCGCCGACCACGCCCTTGTTGGCGCGGAACTCCTCGATGATGGGTTGGTTGAAGGCGTCCAGGGCAGCTTTAGATGTGTCGGTCATGTGACCTGAAGCTACTCCGGCTTGGCGTCTATTCCGGATTCCTTGCGCTGCTGGGCGGTGATCGGCGCGGGCGCATCGGTCAGCGGGTCGACGCCGCCGCCGGACTTGGGGAACGCGATCACGTCGCGGATCGAGTCCGCACCGAAGAGCAGTGCGGTGATGCGGTCCCAGCCGAACGCGATACCGCCGTGCGGGGGCGCCCCGAAGGTGAAGGCGTCCAACAGGAATCCGAACTTCTCCTGGGCTTCGGCGTTGTCGATACCCATCACCGAGAACACCTTTTCCTGGACGTCGCGGCGATGGATACGGATCGAGCCACCGCCGATCTCGTGGCCGTTGCACACGATGTCGTAGGCGTCGGCGAGGACCGCGCCGGGATCGGTATCCACCGAGTCCGCGTACTGCGCCTTAGGCGAGGTGAACGCATGGTGCACCGCCGTCCACGCCCCCGAGCCGACGGCGACGTCACCGGCGGCGGTCGCGTCGCCCGCCGGTTCGAACAGCGGCGGGTCGACGATCCAGGTGAACGCCCAGGCGGCCGGGTCGATCATGTCCAGGCGCCGGGCGATCTCGCCGCGGGCGGCACCGAGCAGCGCCCGCGAGGTCTTGACGGGACCGGCGGCGAAGAACACACAGTCACCGGGTGCGGCGCCGACATGGGCGGCCAGCCCGGCGCGTTCGGCGTCGGAGAGGTTCTTGGCCACCGGGCCGGAAAGTTCGCCGTCCTCACCGACCAGCACGTAGGCCAGCCCCTTGGCGCCGCGCTGCTTGGCCCACTCCTGCCAGCCGTCGAGGGTGCGCCGCGGCTGCGAGGCGCCACCGGGCATCACCACCGCGCCGACGTAGGGCGCCTGGAACACCCGGAACGGGGTGTCGGCGAAGTAGTCGGTGCATTCGACGAGTTCGAGTCCGAACCGCAGATCGGGCTTGTCGGAACCGAATCGGCGCATCGCGTCGGCGTAGGTCATCCGTGGGATGGGCCGCGGCACGCCGTAGCCGATCAACGCCCACAGGGCGGCGAGGATCTCTTCGGCCACCGCGATGATGTCGTCGGAGTCGACGAAGCTCATCTCCATGTCGAGCTGGGTGAACTCGGGTTGGCGGTCGGCGCGGAAGTCTTCGTCGCGGTAGCAGCGGGCGATCTGGTAGTAGCGCTCCATGCCCGCCACCATCAGTAGCTGCTTGAACAGCTGTGGGCTCTGCGGCAGTGCGTAGAAGGAGCCGGGCTGTAGCCGGGCGGGCACCAGGAAGTCGCGTGCCCCTTCCGGGGTGGACCGGGTCAGCGTGGGGGTTTCGATCTCGACGAAATCGTGGGCGGCGAGCACCGAACGGGCGGCTGCGTTGGCCTTCGACCGCAACCGGATCGCGGCACCGGGGCCGCCGTCGCGGCGCATGTCGAGGTAGCGGTACTTCAGCCGGGCTTCCTCGCCGGCGGGCTCGTCGAGCTGGAAGGGCAGCGGTGCGCTCTCCCCCAGCACGGTCAGCGCGGTGGCGTTGACCTCGATCTCGCCGGTGGCGATCTCGGCGTTGGCGTTGCCTTCGGGACGGATCTCGACCACACCCTCGACGGCGACGCAGAACTCTGCGCGCAGCCGGTGCGCCTGGGCCAGCACTTGACCTTCCTCCAAGGCGTCGCGGAACACCACCTGCGTGACGCCGGACGAGTCACGCAGGTCGATGAAGATCACCCCGCCGTGGTCACGGCGGCGCGCGACCCAGCCGGCCAGAGTGACCGTCTGTCCGGCGTCGGTGGCCCGCAACGAACCCGCGGCATGACTGCGCAGCACTGGCTGACTCCTGGAGATTGAGAAATGGGAAACCGGTTGATCAGTCTATGAGGTCGAGGGGACCGCACAGTCGAGGCCTCAGTGTATGGTCAGCGCGGAGGTGCGCCTGATGACCACGATGTATCCCTGTGAGCTCGTCGACCTGAGCTTCATCCAGAACGCCCCGTACCGGTTCTCCAACAGCGTCGACCTGGCGATCACGCCGGAGCAGGTGTTCGAGGTTCTCTCCGACGCCGAGTCGTGGCCGCAGTGGGCCAAGGTGATCACCAAGGTCACCTGGACCAGCCCGCAGCCCTACGGCGTCGGTACCACGCGGACCGTGGACATGCTCGGCGGCCTGGTCGGCGACGAGGAGTTCCTGGCCTGGGAGCCCTACAGCTATCTGGCGTTCCGGTTCAACACGGCCTCGAACAAAGCGATAGCCGCGTTCGCCGAGGAGTACCGCGTCGTGCCCACCGCGGGCGGCTGCCGGCTGACGTGGACGGTGGCGCAGAAGCCCAACGGCTCGGCCAAGTGGGGGCTGATCCTCGGTGGCCCGGTGATGAACCTGTCGTTCAAGTGGTTCCTGTCCAACCTGCGCCGCTACACCGACAAGCGGTACGTCTGATTCAGTACAGGCCTTCCCAGGCCTGACGACGAGCCGAGTCCGGGTCGTCGACGGTGATGTCGCGCCCCGAGCCGATGATGCGGGTGGCCCGCCGGGGCGTGTCGTAGCGCGGCCAGTCGTCCAGGCCCGGCCCGGTCGCGAAACCCAGCCAGGTGCGCTGCATCCGGCGACCGACCGAGGGCAGCACCCGGCGGCCCAATGGATGCAGCTTGCGGCCGATGAACGAGCCGTAGCTGTGCTGGATGTGCACGATCTCGCTGCCGTGGGTGGCGCCGAGCCCGATCGCCCGCAGATGCCAGGCCGCATGGTCGAACCGGTAGACGTGGGTGAGCGCGTGGGCGCTGTAGGCGTCGGCGAACGCCCATGTCGGCGCCCCGAACATGACATCGGAGCCGACCGCGATCAGCGCACTGCGGCGGGGATAGCCGGGATAGGCGGCCAGCACCCGGTCCCGCGCGCCTGGCGCGACCCGCTCGAAGTAGTCGTCGATCCCGGGCTGGCTGGTCGGCAGCATCGGCGGTTTGGACCAGGCGAACATCGACGCCTCGTGGGTGTTGGTGCCGACGATCAGCGGCACCGGGTTGCACTCGCCGCAGCGGGCGGCGTCGATGGGATGGCGCGGCAGCAGGTCGGTTCCGAACGTCAGGCCGTAGGCCAGCGTCGGAGTCGATGCGGCGCTGCGGCGCTGGATCTCACCGGCCGCCCGGCGCAGCGCGCGCTGCGGTAATTCCTTCAGCTGCGCGGGGGTGGCGCCGACGAGGTCGAGGAACTCGTGTGCCCGGCGGGCCCTGGTCTCGCGGTCCGCGATCAGGGGCAGCGCCGGGCTTTGGGCGATGGCGCGCGCGAACAGGCCGACCGCGGCCGGGCTGGCCAGCAACGCGAGTACCGACGTGGCGCCGGCCGACTCGCCGAAGATGGTGACGCACTGCGGATCTCCGCCGAACGCGGCGATGTTGTCGCGCACCCACTGCAGGGCGGCGATCTGGTCGCGCAGGCACAGGTTGTCGGCGAAACCCGCACCGAGGTCGCCGAGTTCGAAACCGCCGAACACCCCGAGCCGGTAGGTCACGTTGACCACGACGACGTGGCCGTTGGCGGCCAGCCGGGAGCCGTTGTAGAGCTGCAGTTGCCCGGCGCCATAGACGAACGCCCCGCCGGGAATCCACACCATGACCGGCAGCAGCGTGCCGGGCTCGCGCCGCGGCGACCACACGGTGACCGTCAGACAGGCTTCGTCGCGGATCTTCGGATCGTCGCGGCCGCCACCGACGAACGAGCGGCCCTGGGGTGGAACCGGCCCGTGCTCGACGGCGTCGCGCAGACCCGACCAGGGTGAGAGCGGTTCGGGTGCCTGGAACCGTCGATGGCCGACGGGCTGCTGGGCGTAGGCGACCCCGCGCCACACGCCGACCCCGCCCTCGGTGGTGCCGCGCAGCGCCCCCAATGAGGTATGAACCACGGTCGACGGATCCACGACGACGGCCACCAGTGAATCGTAGTGTGGCAAGCTGAACGCGGCTGGTTGCCAGCCTGAACGGTCAATCTTCAAGGAGCGGTGATGACCTTCAACGAAGGTATGCAGATCGACACGAGCACCACCTCCACCGGTGGTGGCGGCGGTGGCGGTCGCGGCATCGCGATCGGCGGCGGCGTCGGCGGTCTGGTCATCGTGCTGCTGGCACTGTTCCTCGGGGTCGACCCCGGCCAGGTGGTCGGCCAGCAGCAGGCGTTGCCGCCCGGCGCCGATCAGTCGTCGGCCTACGACCTGAGCAAGTGCAAGACGGGAGCGGACGCCAACAAGTACGTCGAGTGCCGCGTGGTCGCCACCGGCAACTCCGTCGACGGGGTGTGGGAGCAGCTGCTGCGCGGGTACAGCCGCCCGAAGATGAAGCTGTTCAAGGGTTCGGTGCAGACCGGGTGCGGTCCGGCCACCAGCGACGTCGGCCCGTTCTACTGCCCGGTCGACCGCACCGCATATTTCGACACCGACTTCTTCCAGGTGCTCAAGACCCAGTTCGGTTCCAGCGGTGGGCCGTTGGCCCAGGAGTACGTCGTGGCGCATGAGTACGGCCACCATGTGCAGAACCTGCTCGGTGTGCTCGGCAAGGCTCAGCAGGGCGCCCAGGGCGCGACCGGCAACGGGGTGCGCACCGAACTGCAGGCCGACTGCTATGCCGGGGTGTGGGCGCACTACGCCGCGATCACCAAGCAGCCCGGAACCGACGTGACGTATCTGGAACCGTTGAGCGACAAGGATATTGCTGACGCTCTGTCAGCGGCCGCCTCGGTCGGCGACGACCGCATCCAGAAGCAGGCCACCGGCCGGGTCAACCCCGAGCAGTGGACGCACGGTTCGTCTGCCGAGCGCCAGAAGTGGTTCACCGTCGGCTACCAGACGGGTGACCCCAACCAGTGCGACACGTTCAAGGCCCGCGATCTCGGGTAACGGCGGGCGGGAGCGCGCTAGATGCGCGCTTCGACAGCGACTTTGGTGTCGGCGGCACGCATCGGGCGGATCAGCGCGTCCTGGGTGAACGACGCGATCAGGTCACCCTCTTCGGTGTGGACCGTCCCGCGGATGTAGGACATGCCCGCGCCGGCCTGGGTGCTCTCGTGGGTGTAAAGCAGCCAGCCGGTCCAGGACACCGGCTCGTGGAAACTCACCGTGACCGTCATCGGCGCGGTCGACACCGTGATGTGCGACAGGGCGGTGCCGATGCCCTCGTGAGCGCGCATGCTCGTCGAAATCCCCAGGTGTCCGGTGAAGTACGCGATCAGTGCCTTCGCCAGGTCGTCGCGCGCGGGGATGGGGTCGTAGTGCAGCCACGCGTACACCTCGGGCGGGCCGACCTCATCGGGGCTGTTGATGTCGACGATGTCGACGAGTTTGATTTCCCTTCCGGCCATGGGCATTTCGCAATCGTTGGCCAGATCCGGACCTTTGACGCCCGGGCGCGGCAGATGGTGGCGGATCACGTCCTCGGAGGGGACGTCGGTGAAAACCGTGAACGTCATGCACCTCTTGTCGTTCTGGGATGCGGTGATCACCGCGGTGGCGGTGCTGCGCCCCTCTGCGACCACGTCGACGTCCAGCACGATCGGCGGGCCGACCAGGACGGCCCGGTTGAACACGGCGTGCACCGAGCGGACCGACTTTCCAGGGAAGCGTTTGGCCGCGGCGACGATCGCCTGGGCCAACACCTGCGTGCCCTCGACTACCTGACGTTCGTCTGCGGCGGCGAGGCCGGACTGCGCGATGAAGCGGTCCGCCCCGTCGGGTTCGACCTCGAAGAGATCGAGCAGCAGGCCGAGCGTCCACTGAGTGTGCTGGGTTTGGTCGGTCATCGGTCCCTCACTCCTGGCTGGTTCGACGGGAGTGCCGCAAACTGTGCTTGCGCTGATCCCAAGTCCTGTTCTACCAGAACGGTAATGTCATTCTCACCCCGGAGGCCGGACGATAAGGTGTGTCCATGGCCAAGGCCGCCGACCAGTCATCCGTCCACGCCGACCCGGAATCCCGGGTCAGCCGCTTCATGCGATCAGCACTGTCGATCCTGGCCGAGACAGGCCGCACCGACTTCACCGTGCTCGAGGTCGTCGAACGCTCCAAGACCTCGCTGCGGTCCTTCTACCAGCACTTCTCCACCAAAGACGAGCTGCTGCTGGCGCTGATCGACACGATCATGACGGAGTCGACCAAGAACTGGCGCCAGGAGACCGCCGACCTGCCTGCCGCCGACGCGCTGCGCGTGCTCATTGAACGCATCTGCACGCCGGCCGAGACCACCAAGCAGGACAGCATCAATCGCGGATTGACCTACTACAACGACCACCTCGCAGAGAGCCTGCCGCAGGAGTACGCCAGGGTGCTCTCTCCACTGCACCAGTTGATCGGCGACCTGCTCGAGCGCGGGATCGACGAGACCGTGTTCCGGGCCGACCTCGAGGTCGAGACGACGTCCGCCCTGATCATGCAGACGGTGCTGGGCGCGATGCGGTTACGCAGCCTGGGAGTCGAACTCAACGGGGTGCCCATCGACGGCGACCACATCTACGAATTCTGCGTGCAGGGCCTGCTGCCCCGCCCCGGCGCCTAGCCCGTTCACGCTGGTAGAGCCGGTACCGACACCGTCCCAAAATCGGTGGTGTTTCGCCTGCTCATCACATGGTAACGTCGTTACCGCTACCGACCAAGCCCACTCTCAGGAGCCGGATATGCCTTCGCGCGAGCTTCCCTACCCGGTATTCGACGCCGACAATCACTTCTACGAACCGCAGGAAGCCCTGACACAGTTCCTGCCCGACAACCGCAAGGGCGTCATCGACTACCTCGATGTCCGCGGCCGGACCAAGATCGTGGTGCGCGGACACATCAGCGACTACATCCCCAACCCGACCTTCGAGGTCGTCGCGCGCCCAGGCGCGCAGGAGGAGTACTTCAAGCACGGCAGCGGCGGCAAGAGCTACCGCGAGGTGATGGGCAAGCCGATGAAGGCCATCCCCGCCTTCCGCAACCCCGAGGCACGCATCGAGGTGATGGACGGGCTGGCGCTCGACTACACGATCATGTTCCCGACCCTGGCGAGCCTGGTCGAGGAGCGCCTGAAGGACGATCCCGAGCTGATTCTCGACATCGTCCATGCGCTGAACCAGTGGATGTACGAGACGTGGCGATTCGACTACGAGGGCCGCATCTTCTCCACACCGGTGATCAACCTCAGCATCGTCGACCGTGCACTCGAGGAACTCGAGTGGTGCCTCGAGCGCGGCGCCAAGACCATCCTGGTGCGCCCGGCGCCGGTGGCGGGTTTCCGCGGCACCCGCTCGATGGGCCTGCCCGAGTTCGACCCGTTCTGGGACGCCTGTGTCAAGGCCGGCATCCCGGTCTGCATGCATGCCTCCGACAGCGGCTACGCCGAATACCTCAACGACTGGGAGCCCGCCGACGAGTTCCTGCCGTTCAAGCCGACCGCGTTCCGGATGGTGGCGATGGGCAAGCGCCCCATCGAGGACACCATGGCCGCGCTGGTCTGCCACGGCGCGCTGACCCGCAACCCGGAACTGCGCATCCTGTCCATCGAGAACGGCGCGTCCTGGCTGCCCTACCTGCTGCACCAGTTCGAGGACGTGCACGCCAAGCTGCCCAACGAGTTCCCCGAGGACCCGGTCGCGGCATTCAAGCGCGGCGTGTACGTGGCCCCGTTCTGGGAGGACAACTTCAAGCAGATGGCCGACCTGGTCGGCGTCGACCGCATCATCTTCGGGTCGGACTGGCCGCACCCCGAGGGCCTGGCCAACCCGATCAACCTGGTCGACGACCTGGTGGCCCAGGGCCTGAATGAGGATGAGCAGCGAAAGGTGATGGGCGGCAACCTGGTTGACCTGTTCAAGGTGCCCAACGTCTCGGTTCACAAGCCCGACGTGCCCGCGCTCGTCATCGCTTGAGCGAATCTGATCGTCACAGTGGACGTGTGCGCCGGGACACCGGCGCACACGTCCACTGTCTACTGAAAGCGAGCACGGCACCATGACCGCCTCCCCCGAGATCCTGCTGTTCGCCTCCACCACCCAGTCCTTCCTGGACAAGGAGGTTCCGCTGACCCGGGTGCGCGAATTGCACCGCGACGGTGTCGCTTTCGAACGTGACTGGTGGCAACGGGCCGCCGAGCTCGGCTGGGTCAGCCTGCTGGTGCCCGAGGAACTCGGCGGCGGCAGCGTCTCCGGCGACGGTGTCGCCGACCTGGCCCTGGTCGCCGAACACAGCGGCAAGTCCGTCACCCCGGGTCCGCTGCACCCGGTCTCGGTCGTGCTGGCGGCACTGGCCGACGCCGAGGACGGCGAACGGCACGCCGCCACGGTCGAGGCCCTGGTGTCCGGGGAGACAATCGCGTCGTGGGCCGTCTACGAGCCCGGCCAGCCGTGGAACCCGTTGCAGCCTAAGGTGTCTGCCACCCCAACCGCCGGTGGCTTCCGCATCGACGGGGTCAAGGACCGCGTCGAGGCCGGCACCGACAGCGACGTCCTGTTGGTGGTGGCCGACGTGGCGGGCTCCCCCCGACAGTTCCTGGTGCGCACCGACGCGCCCGGGCTCACCATCGAGGCGCAGCGCAGCATCGATCTGGTGAAGTCCTACGCCCGGGTCAGCCTCGACGGCGTCGAGGTGGACGAGTCAGCCGTGGTGGGCTCTGCCGAGCAAACCCCGGCGCTGGTCGCGCGGCAGACCCAGATCGCGCTGGTGCTGCAGTGCGCCGAGACCGTCGGCATCCTCGACACCGTCTTCGACATGACTGTGCAGTGGGGCTTCGACCGGCACTCGTTCGGCCGTCCCCTGGTCTCCTACCAGGCGCTCAAACACAAGTATGCGGACCTGAAGATCTGGCTGGAGGCCTGTCGCGCGACCACGAAGGCGGCCGTTGCGAAGGTCGGGTGCCGCGCGTCCGACGCCGACATGGCCGTCAGCGTCGCGAAATCCTATGTCGCCGAACATGCCCCGGACATGGTGCAGATGTGTGTGCAGCTACACGGCGGCATCGGGGTGACCTGGGAGCACGACCTGCATCTGTATCTCCGCCGGGTCACCCTGTACCGGTCGATGTACGGCACCCCGGAAGAACACAACCTGCGCGTGTATCGGATGACCAAGGAGCTGGAGTCCGCCTGATGACCGAAACCACCGCCACCGCAACTCAAACCGAATCGGTCGTGGAGTTCGCGGCCCGTGCCCGCAAGTGGCTGGCCGAGAACATGCCGCCGATCGACCCGAACGACCCGCCGGATGCCGATCGCGGCGAGGAGGCTCCGTGGCAGCGCGCCCGGGAACTCCAGCGCAAGCTCTGGGAGGGCGGGTTCGCCGGCATCTGCTTTCCGCGTGAGTACGGCGGACTGGGGCTGCCCATCGAGTACCAGCGTGCCTTCGACATCGAGTCGCGCAACTACGAGTTGCCGATCATCCTCAACACACCGACGTTCACCATCTGCGCGGCGACGATTCTCGATATGGGCAGTGAGGAGCAGAAGCGCCGGCATATCGGCGGAGCGCTGCGCGGTAACGAGGTTCTGGTCCAGCTGCTGTCGGAGCCCAGCGGCGGCTCCGATCTGGCCGGCGTCATCACCCGGGCCGACCGCCGCGGTGACAAGTGGGTCATCAACGGTGCGAAGACCTGGAGCACAAGCGCTTTCGCCGCCGACTACGGGACCCTGCTGGCTCGCACCAACTGGGACGTGCCCAAGCACGAGGGGCTGACCATGTTCCTGGTGCCGCTGAACGCGCCCGGAATCACGCTGCGGCGCATCAAGCAGGTCAACGGCTCCATCGAGTTCTGCGAGGAGTTCTTCGACGGTCTGGAGGTCGGCGACGACAGCGTAGTCGGCCAGGTCAACGACGGCTGGGCCGTGGCGTCGCGTCAGCTCTACCACGAGCGGCGTGCGGTGGGCGGCGGCTCCGAGTTCGCCAGCGGTATTGGCGCCGAAGGCAAGACCGACAAGCCCACCGACTACGTCGCACTGCTCGAGCGGGTCGGCCAGGCCGACAACGAGCGGCTGCAGGAGATGGCGGGCCGCGCGCTGGTGCACCGCGCCGTACAGGAGCAGCTCATCGATCACGTCTATCACGGCGTCAACGACGGCTCGCTGCCGCCGACGGCCGGCACCATCATCCGCATCTCGCACGCGGAGAGCATCAACACCGAGCTCGACACCACGCTGGCGATCACCGGCAGCGCCGGCGTGGTCGACACCGGCGACGACGATCTGTTCGCCATCGGGAATCGCTACCTGTCCCGCCAGACCGCCTCGCTGGGCGGCGGCACCACCGAGGTGGGACGCAATGTGATCGGCGAGCGGGTATTGGGTTTCCCGCGCGAGTTCGCCGCCGACAAGGGCGTGCCGTTCAACCAGGTCAAGCGGGGCCGAAGCTAGCTTCCGGCGTCGACTGTGGGCCTTGTGCACGGATTTCCGCGGCGGTTTTCCGTGCATATCCCCCACACTCGGCAGATCAGAACAGCGTCAACTCAGGCTCGGCGACGGACACGGGTGCAGGTGCGGCCGACCTGAACGGCCGATGGTCACCGCTCAGCCCGTGTTTGGCGACTATCGGCGCAGCCCGCCGGCGCAGCATCTGCCGGTAGTCCTCCGGAAGGTAGGCGCTGCGACGGTACAGCTGACGGTAGGTCGCGACCAGTTCGGGATGTGAGCGGGCCAGCCAGCCCATGAACCAGCCCCTGGTCGAGCTGCGCAGGTGCAGGCCGAACACCGTGACCCCGGTGGCACCTGCCGCGGCGATCTGCCCCAGCAGGCTGTCGAGATGCTCGGCCGAATCGGTCAGATGCGGCAGCACCGGCGCCACCATCACGTGACAGTCCAGCCCGGCGTCGCGGACCGCGGCGATCAGATCGAGCCGGGCCGCCGGCGACGGTGTGCCGGGCTCGACGTCGCGGTGCAGGTCAGGATCGGCGACCGCCAGCGAAATGGCCACCGATAGCGGAACCTGTTGTGCGGCATCGGCAATCAGTGGCAGGTCCCGGCGCAGCAGCGTGCCCTTGGTGAGGATTGACAGCGGTGTGCCGGAATCAGCCAGCGCAGCAATGACTCCCGGCATCATTGCGTAGCGGCCCTCGGCCCGCTGGTAGGGATCGGTGTTGGTGCCCAGCGCAACGGTGTCGCGGCCCCAAGACGGGCGGGCCAGTTCGCGCCGCAGTACCTCGACGATGTTGGTCTTCACCACGATCTGGCTGTCGAAGTCCCCACCGGGGTCGAAGTCCAGGTATTCGTGGGTGGGCCGGGCGAAGCAGTACCGGCAGGCGTGCGCGCAGCCCCGATAACCGTTGACCGTGTACTGGAATGGCAGCATCGCCGCGGCCGGGATCTTGTTCAGCGCCGACTTGCACAGCACCTCGTGAAACGTGACGCCCTCGAACTGTGGAGTGCGCACCGTCCGCACGAAGCCGATGCGCTGCAGGCCGGGCAGCGCTCCGTCGTCGACCCTGATTCCCTGGTCCGACCACCGCACCGCATCAGTCGAACATGCGTTCGATGTGCTGTCAACCCCTGATCAGCGCGGAAACGCCGGCCTGTCGGCACGCGAGGCTTCAGCCAGGCGCGCATATTTCCCGTCCAGATATGGCCGGGCGTTGCGTTGGGGACGCCCCAGGAAGAAGCCCTGCCCGTATTCGACGCCGAGACCGACTAGTGCGTGGAGCTGCTCGGGCGTCTCCACAGCCTCTGCAATTGTTTTCGCCTGCAGCTCGGAGGCCAGTGTGTTGAGTGCCGTCGTCAGCGCGCGTTTGGCGGGATCGGTATCGATGCCGCTGGTCAGTTCGCCGTCGATCTTGATGATGTCGGGCTGCAACCGCAGCAGTTGGGCGAAACTGGCATATCCAGCGCCGGCATCGTCGACCGCCAGATGGATTCCGCGGTCACGCAGACGCATGAGATCCGCAGCGAGGTCGTCGGGAAACGGTTCGTGCTCGGTGATCTCGACGATCAGCGGCCGGTCCTGGGATGCCAGCATCTCTTGGATCGTCGGCTCGCCGGCCGCGCTCGGGCTGAGGTTCACCGCGACCGGACAATCACCGGGGATGGCGCGGGCGGCGGCCAGAATCGTGGACAGGGCCGCATATTCCAAGTCGGTACCCCGGCCCACCCGCTGAGCGGCACTAAACCATTGCAGAGGTGTCAACTCCGGTGACGCGGAAAAGCGCGTCAGTCCCTCGTAGGCAACCGTCGCGCTGCTCGGCAGGTGGACGATCGGCTGGAACACCGCACTGAGGGCTGCCGGCTGCATCAGCAGGGCATCCACTTTGTCCTGCATCCCTTGGACCTCAGCTGCTTCCGGCAGCATCACCGAGGCGACGAAACGCGCTGTGATGGTGCGCTTTCCGGTCTCGGCGCCGTCTGCCATGGCGTAGGTCAAGGCTGACACGAACTCGCTGATCTCGACCATGACATCAATGTCGGCTTCGTCGAACGCCGCGGGTGCCCGCGCGACCAGCATCAGCGATCCGATGGCGTCGTCGCCATGCCTCAGGGGAATCACGGCCCACGACCGGGTACCCCACTGCTTGTTCATCGACTGAACGCGTTGCGAAAGTCGCAAGTCGACGGTCGCGTCATCGATCAGCATGGGTCTCTTCTCCCGCGCCGCAAGGCCCTGGAAGCTACTCGCCTTGGGTACCGCGAAACCCGTCGTCCCCGCGACGACACCGTGGCAGGAAACAGTGACGTACGAGTCATCGGAGGCGCGTAGGAGGGCGACAGCAGATCCATCAGCTTTCGGCATGAGTACGCACGCCTGCTCAGCAATGCGACCCATCACCAACGCCGGATCCATCAATGTGGCCAGCGCCGGAACCAACTTCTCCACTGCACCCCCGTCCGCCAACGGCCATCCCCGATGGACACGCTGCTGGCAAAGAACGATACCGACCGCGCCCGCCACATGGCGCCCATCACCCCGCGCGGCGCGTGACGTCATAAACACCGCAGGTGGCGTACGGCGCAATGCAGGTGGTACCGCCACGACATCGTCGAGTAACGCCCCACGGCTTGTCTGGATCGCACAGAGCGAAAGGTGAGGAGCGTGAGCGGGATGTTCCATCTGGGTTGGTTTTTGAACTTCGTCGCAGATGAGTGGAACGGCACCTGGGGTGATGGCGGTCGTGACTTCACCGGTGACTTCTACGTCGAGGTCGCCAAGGACCTCGAACGGGCCAAATTCGATTACGTGTTGATCGAGGACAAGCTCATGGTGTCCACCGCCTACGGCGGCACCATGGAGGCCGATCTCAAGCACGGCGTCAACCCCAAACACGATCCTGTGCCACTGGCGATCCTGATGGCCAACGCCACCCAGCGCCTGGGCGTCATCCCCACGATGTCGACGAGCTTTTACCCGCCGTTCATGCTGGCGCGGCTGTGCAGCACCGTCGACCACATCGCGCGCGGCCGGTTCGGGTGGAACGTGGTGACCTCCGCCGAGGATCGGGCAGCACAGAACTTCGGTCTGGACAAGCTTTACGAGCACGACGAGCGCTACGCCATGGCCAGCGAGTACATGGAGCTGGTCACCAAGCTCTGGGAGTCGTGGGAACCCGACGCCGTCGAACGCGACCACGAGACCGGGACCTACGCCAACTACAAGAAGGTCCACACCATCGACTTCGAGGGCAAGTACTACAAGAGCCGCGGACCGCTCAACACCGCACCGTCGCCGCAGTACCGGCCGTCGATCGCCCAGGCCGGTGCCTCCCCGCCGGGACGTGAGTTGGCCGCGCAGCACGCCGATACGATCGTCGCGCCCGCCAACGGTGTGGAGGCGATGCGGGCCTACCGCGACGACATCCACGAACGGATGAAGGCCAACGGGCGCGACCCGTCGCACTGCAAGGTGCTCTACCTGGTCTCCCCCATCGTCGCCGACACCCACGAGGAGGCGGTGGCCAAGCGCGACCGCTGGTTCAACGATCCGCTCTACATCGAGTACATGCTCGCCGAGATCTCCTCGATCACCGAGATCGACTTCGCCCAGTTCGATCTCGACAAACCAGTGCCGCCGGTGACCACCAACGGCGAGCGGGGCTCGCTGGAGAGCTTCCTGGCCCGCGGTGAGGGAAAGACGTTGCGCGAGATCGTCACCGGCAGCGGGCTGACGTCCAAGGTGCCATTCATCGGGACCCCGGCCGAGGTGGCCGAGGAGATGGGTGAGCTGATGGCGGAGGTCGGTGGTGACGGCTATCTGATCACCAGTCCGGTGATGCGGCTCAACCGGCGCTATGTCACCGAGATCACCGATGGGTTGATCCCGGAACTGCAGAAGCGTGGGCTGACCCGCACCGAGTACACCACGACCATGCTGCGTGACCATCTGCGCGAGTTCTGACCAGCGATGACATGACGGTTATCGAAACGCTGGGCGGTTCCGTGGGAACCGCAGTGCAGGCGCTGCGTGAGGGGCGCATGGTGATCGTGGTCGACGCCGACGATCCGGGCGACGACGGTGACCTGTTACTCGCCGCCGTGCACGCCGGCCAGGAACAGGTGGCGTACATGATGCGCCACACCGGTGGAATCCTCTGTGTCCCGATGCAATCCGACGATCTGGACCGGCTGCGACTGCCCCCGATGGTGGCACTCAACGAAGACCCGCGCGGGGTCAGCTATACGGTGTCGGTCAATGCCCGGACCGGGATCACCACCGGTATCTCCGCCGCCGACCGGGCCAGGACCATCTCGTTGCTCGCCGACCCGGCGACCAATCATGACGACCTGAGCAGGCCGGGCCATGTCTTTCCGCTCCAGGCGGTCGACGGTGGGGTGCTGCGCCGGGCGGGCCACACCGAGGCCGCTGTCGACCTGGTCCGGCTGGCCGGCCTGCCGCCGGTCGCCGTGATCGGCGAAATCGTCAACAGCGCAGGCGTTGTCGTGCGCGGGCAGGCGCTCTGGGAGTTCGCCGCCGCGCATGACCTCACCGTCGTCACGATGTCCGACCTGATCACGTATCGGCGCCGTGCCGAGAGGCTGGTCGAGTTCAAGGCGGTCAGTCGGTTACCCACCCGCCACGGTGTGTTCCAGGCACACGGGTTCCAGTCGGTGCTCGACGGCCGCGAACACATCGCACTGGTGATGGGTGAGGTGGCAGGCAAGAAGCCCTCGCCGACATTGGTTCGGGTGCAGTCGGAATGCGTGACCGGCAACGTGTTCAGCTCCGGCGGTTGCGAGTGCGCGGAATCGTTGGAGCATGCCATGCGGATGATCGCCGACGAGGGCTGCGGCGTGGTGGTCTATCTGCGCAGCCGCGGCGGTCAGCAGGCCTACCGGCCGCACGACCCGTCCGCCGATCTGCTCGACCCGCGCGACTATGGACTGGGGGCCCAGATCCTGGCCGACCTCGGTGTGCGCCGAATGCGGCTGCTGACCAACAACCCGGTCAAGCGAATCGGTTTGGACGCCTATGGTTTGGAGGTCGCCACCACGGTGCGGATGTGGTCGGGCGGTACCGGCGCCGTCTCCGTGGCCGAGGCTTGATGGTCTGATGCGGTGTTCCGTACCACGGCGCTACGGCGCGCGGTGGTTCCTCCCGCTGATCGCTGCCGCCGGAGTCACCGTGAGCCTCACCGCTCCCCTGGAGGTGCTGTTCATCCAGGAGCGTTCGGACAACAGCGCGTACACCGCGGTGTTCATGCTGACCGCAGGTATCGGGGTGATAGCGGTCGACGTCTTCGGCACACGCTTCGTTCCCGGCATCGACGCGCGGACCGCACTGACGGCAGGGCTGGCGCTGTTCGGCCTCGCCTGCATAGGGATGGGCGTCGACGGTGGCGGGCTGATGCTGATGTGCTCGCGGATTCTGCAGGGCCTCGGCAGCGGCGTCATGCTCGGGGCCGGACTGCAGGCAGCGGTCCGGGTGTCTTCGGCACCCGAATCTGCTTCTGCTGCTGGGCAACCCAGTCTGGACATCGCCCGTAGCCTGGCACGCTTCAACGCTGCCTTCCTGCTCGGCGGCGCCCTCGGGTCACCCGGCGGGCTGCTCGTCGCCGGTCTGCTCGACGGCCACGCCGGCTACCGCGTCGCCTTCGTGTCGACGGGGTTGCTGGCCTTACTGGTCGCCGCCGCCTGCGCCGTGGTGCTGCCGAACCTGGCGGCCCCGCCGGGAACCGCTCCGCCGAGTCTGGGCCTGCCGCGCTTTGCCCGATCACCGGGCAGCGCTGCGGCATTGGTGCTGGCGATGCTGGGCGATTTTCTTCGGGGCGGTGTGCTGTTCACCGCTCTTCCGCTTGCCGGAGCGGTCCGCAACTACCCGACCACCACCATCGCGGTGGCCATCGCGCTGATGTCCGGTGCCGAGATCCTCGCCCTGCAGGTCGCCTACCGCGTGATCCGCCGGTTCGGAATGGTGGCGGTCCTGGTGTCGTCATTCATCACCGGGACGTGTTGTGCGGGAATGCTGGCACTGGCGTCGGGCACGGCGACCTACCTGATCGCCTCCGCACTGTTCGGCATCGGCCTGGCCGGGGCGACGGCGAGCCTGCCGGTTCTGGTGGTGACCCAGGTCGGCGACTCCACCTCGGGACTGGCGAAGTTCCGGATCTCGGCGGGCATCGGCATCCTCGTCGGGTCGGCAGGCTCCGCGGTGCTGGCCAACGGGATCGGTATCGCATGGCTCTTCGCACTCATCGCGATCATCCTGCTGGGTAGTTCGTACCTGGCTCATGCCGTCGGACGGCGAATGACACCGGCGTAACGTGGGCGAATCAGCCGTGGTAGCAGCCGGTAACAAAGTCCTGATCAAATATATACAAGAGTCTTTGGGCCCTAATCCTTGGGAAGGAGCCCGCCAGGTGGCACCACACGATCCGGCGATGTACGGAAACTGTCGAGGGCGGCTACACCCCCGCGACCAGACCCGCCCCGAAGTCCTCTATCAGCGTCAGCGGCAAAGCCCGGACCGGCTCAACAACTCCCCGCGCCGCACCTATGACCTGTTGCGCTCAACCCTGGTCAATACCGGTCGCCGGATGTCACTGGTGGAAAACGAACTGACCGAGGCACTCTCGGCAAGCCGCAACACCGTGCGGACGGTTCTGCAGCAGCTGGCTCGCGACGGCCTGGTGATCCGGGAGCCGAAGAACGGGACCCGCGCTGCCGGAGCGCTGCTGCTGCCCATCGACGAACTCGCCCCGGTCGCGGCGCGGCGGCTGGAATGCCGGGCGCTGGGCTGCCCGCCGCTGGTTCGTGACCGGCTGCAGCTTCCGACGGGCTGGACGGTGCTGATGATCGAGAGCCTGATGATGAAAGACTCTTTGCCGCTGGGTATTTCGGTCAATTACATCGCGCTGCCCGAAGGGCAGTCGGTCGAGGAGGACACCGACGAGTCCGACGTCATCCTCATCCTGGAGCGAAAGCTGGGGGTGCAGATCGGCGGCAGCCAGACCACCATCGGCGCGGTCGCGGCCGACGAGCAGAGTGCCGAGCTGGTCGGCGTCGAGGTCGGCGCACCGCTGATCTGGCTCGAGGACCTCATCGAGGATCACAGCGGCCAGCCCCGCGCGCTGTCGCAGCTTCGGCTACGCGGCGACCGAGTCGCCTTCTCTGCCAACGCCCGTCGCTCCGCCTAGCCGTGTAGCGCCGCCCAGGTGCCGCCGTCCCAGCACCAGTGTCACCGCGAGCACCACCAGGCCGGCGAGCGCTGACACCAGCATGGCCCGCTGGGCGCCGAGCACACTCGAGGACAATCCGAGGACCACCATCCCCGTGGGCAGCGCGACGCCGATGGTCGTGGTGAGCATCCCCAGCGCGGTCGCGCGTTCGTGGTGAGCGACCACCTCCACCGGCAGCGTGGCCTGTGTCGACCCGAACAGCGCCTGGCCTATCCCGGCGACGCCCAAGGCGAACAGGGTGACGCTCAACAGCGGTGTGGCCGCGACAATCGCCAGACAGCACAGGCACACCGCGACCCCGCCGGCGTACGCCACCAGCGGACGCCGCACCGGCCGCACGACCAGAACGGTGGCAATCACGAGTTGCACAACACCGGCGGCTGCCCCGATGACACCGGCCATCGCGGCATTGGCGTGGAGGCGGTCGGCGATCACCGGAACCAGCGGCAGGAACGCGAAATACGACAGGTTGCAGATCACCGTCAGCAGAAGAACCAACCCGAGGGCGGGCGACCGGGACAGCAGCCGCCAGTCGATCCGTTGCGGCACACCGATCTGCGTGGGCCCGGCCGGCAGGCCGACCGTCGAGCGCCAGAACAGCACCACCGAGAACGCCAGCAGCACCACCGGGACCGCGAACGCCACACCCAGGCCGAAGGCTGAGATCGTCAGCCCACCGGCCAGCGGCCCGAGCATCATCGCCGCGGCCAGGCTGGTGACTTCGATGTTCAGCACCCGCGAGGCCTGCACCGGTCCGCTGATCCGGAAGAGCAACTCACGCTGGGCGGTCATGTTGACCATGCCGCCGAATCCGTACGCCAGCTCGAAGGGATACACCATCCACATCGACACCGATCCGGTGAACACCAGCGCCGCCATGAGTATCGAGACCGGGATCAGTGCCAGTTCGGTCGCCAGAACCATTGTGCGCGGGTCGATATCGGTCCGGGAGGAGAAGTACGCACCGGCGAGCATCGGGGCGAACATCGCGACGCCGACCAACTGATTGGCGATCGGCGGTCCACCGAGATGCGTCACCAGATAGGTTCCCAGGAACAATCCGGCCCACCGGGTCAGATGCCACAGCCACGAGCTGACGAGCAGGGACGGCATCAACGGCTCACATCGCCACCCGTGGATCGGCCAGCGACTGCAGCATGTCGATGACGATGTTGGTCAGTACGTAGAGCGCGCCGACCACCAGGGTGACACCGGCGATCGCGTTGAAGTCCGCTTTCTCGATGGCACGGGAGATGTAGAGGCCGATGCCGGGCCGCGCGAAGATCAGCTCGACCAGGATGCAGTTGCCCACCATCACCGCGAGCTGCAGCCCCAGCAGGGCCAGTACCGGCCCGACCGAGTTACGCAACGAGTGCACGACGAGAATTCGCTTCTCCGACAGTCCGATCGAGCGGGCGGTGCGGGTGTGGTCGGCGCGCAGGGTGGCCTCCAGGCTGCTGCGCAGCACCCTGCCGACGGCTACCGCCGGTGTCACCGCTAGGCAGAACGCGGGCAACAGCAGGTGCAGCAGGTCGTCGGCGAAGATATCGGGGCGCCCGGCGAGCAGGCTGTCGACGAGCAGGAAGTGGGTGGGTCCGGTCGGGGCGTCGACGAACGAGGTCTGGCCGGTCACCGGCAGGATGTTAAGCCACCGGTAGAACACCAGCATCCCGAGCAGGCAGGCCAGGAACACCGGGATGGAGGCGCCGGAGACCATCACCACCCGCAGCACGCCCGACCCGCGCCATCCCTGTGCCGTCGCCAGGCCCAGAACGAACCCGATGATGACGGTCAAAATCATTGCCACAAAGAGCAATTCGAGCGTAACGGGAAGGAAGCTGGTCAGATCGGAAAGGACCGGCGTGCGGGTGACGGTGGACTGGCCCAGGTCGCCGGTGACGGCTTTGGTCAGGTAGTGCCAGAACTGGATGGGCAGCGGCTGGTCGAGGCCGAGTTTGGTGCGGGCCGCGGCGTAGACCTCCGGGGATGCCTTGGCGCCCACCAGCGCCGCCACCGGGTCGACCGGCGCGAGTTTCTGCAGGGTGAACACCGCCAGGATCAGGACGACGAGCACCGGGATCGCGCCGAGCAGGCGTCGGGGCAGGACGGTCAGCATCAGCGGTCCCGGATCCGGGAGCGGATGGCGTCACCGGCGAAGTTGGCGATCACCGCGATGACGGCGACCCCGACCGCAGGCATGATCGGGATCCACCACGCACTGAAGATGTAGGTGACACCCTGGGCGCTCATCGACCCGAGTTCCGGGGCCGGTTGCGGCGCCCCCAGTCCGAGGAACGACAAGCCGGCCACCATCAACACCAGGGCTGCGATGTCGAGGCTCGCCGTGACGATCGTCGCCGGGATGGCACCGGGCAGCAGATGCCGGTACATCAACCGCCACTTGCTCGCCCCGCCCACCTCGGCGGCTTCCATGTGCGGAGAGGCCCGCAACCGGCGGACCTCGGCGCGCACGATGCGCGCATACAGCGGCCACCACACGATCGCCACCCCGATCAGGGTGTGCGCGTACGAACGTCCGATCGAGGCGACCACCGCCAGCGCCAGAATCGGGCCGGGCAGCGCCAGAAACGCGTCGGTGACCCGCATCAGAATCGTGTCGACCCATCCGCCGCGGGCACCGGCGACCAGCCCGACGACGCCGCCGACGACGACGCCGAAGGCTCCCACCGCCAGCGCGCCAAGCCAGCTGGACTGCATACCGCACAGCACCCGGCTGAGAATGTCGCGCCCGACCGTGTCGGTACCGAGCAGGTTGGTCCCGTTGGGGGGTGCCATCGGCGCACCGACGACTGCAAGCGGGTCATACGGGGCGATGTGGCGGGCGAACAGCGCGATGACGAACATCGCCGCCAGTCCGGCGAACGCCACGTAGTCGGGCACCGACGTGCCCTGGAAGTACTGCCTGAAACCCAGCCCGATCCGGCTCCGGTAGCGAACCAGCGGAGTCGGTACGTAGTACTCGGCGACGGCCATCAGAACTCCCGCAGCGTCTCGCGCAACGTGGTGCCGCTGTATGAGGTTCGGGTCAGGCCGAGCCGCTGTAGTTCGGGGACGAGCCCGTCGGTGATCGAGGCGATGTAGTTGCGGTTGAGGTCCCAGCCCGGCTTCATGATGAGGAATCCGTCCCCGCCGATCTCCTCCATCGCCTCCCCCATCTTGCGGGCCACGTGCTCGGGTGTTCCGATGAACTCCACCCCGGTGGTGGCCCAGTCGATGGCCAGCTGGCGCAGCGTCTTGGGCCCGGGTGAGCCGTCGCCGCGCATGAAGTGTTCCAGCGACCCCCGTTCGCCGTTGGTGGTGAGATCCTCGGGAAGTGGCTTGTCCCAGTCGAACTGCTTGAAGTCGATCTCGGTGTTCGAGGAGATGCCGGCCAGCGACTTCTCGATGTAGGCGTCGGTGGACACCAGCCGGTCGAGCTCAGCGCGAGCCTCGGCCTCGGTGGGCGCCACCGTCGGTGAGATGCAGAACATCAGTTTGATGTCGTCGGGGTTGCGGCCGGCGGCGGCAGCACGGGCCCGAATGTCGTTGCGGTAGCTTCGCATCCCTTCGATTCCGGTGCCGACGGCGACGATCGCGTCGGCTGCCCGGGCGGCGAAGGCGCGGCCCCGAGGCGATGCGCCGGCCTGCAGGATGGTGGGCTTGTGCTGCGGTGAGGGCACCGTGTTGAGCGGTCCGCGGGACTTGAAGTACTTGCCCACGAACTCGATGGGGCGGACCTTGCGGTGATCGGCGTACGTGTGCGTCTCGCGGTCCATCACCACCGCGTCGGCGTCCCAGGAGTCCCAGAGTTCGCACACCAGGTCGTAGTACTCGTCGGCGACGTTGTAGCGCTCGTCGTGCTCGGGTAGTTCGTCGAGGCCGAAGTTCTGTGCGGCGCGGTCCTCGGCGGAGGAGACGATGTTCCAGCCGAATCTGCCCTCGGAGATGGAGTCGACGGTGGAGGCCAGCCTCGCCAGCAGGTACGGCGGATAGAAGGAGGTCGACATGGTGGCCACCACACCGAGTCGGGAGGTGTTGGCGGCGATCAGCACGGCCAGCGGCACCGGGTCGTGCTTGGGCGCGAACACTGAGTTCTTCAGCGAGCCCTCCATGCTGCCGCCATAGGCGTCGGCCACCATCACGGTGTCCTCGATCATGATGAAGTCGAAACAGGCCCGCTCCATGCTGCGCGCCATGTCGACGTAGAACTTGCCGTTGGGCCACTTTTGGACATCGGGCGCAGCCCAGGGCGTATCCCATTCGGGCGGAATGAAATTCATGAACCAGCCGAGGTGAAACTTGCTTGTCATACCGAACTCCTTGCTGCACTTCATCCGAATATGGTGTTGTGGTTCTATCCGACACCGAGTCGATATCGGCGGTGAATCCTTCTCGTCTCCAAGGGATTACGCCGATGATCAGCCGGCAATGAGGTCCTCTTGCTCGCCGGTCGCCAGCAGGCATGAAGCCAGTTGCCTGCTGGTGGCGTCGATGGACAGCAGCTGAGGTGACTGGACCGTGCAGCGGTCGACCCGTTCCGGGCAGCGCGGGTGGAACGCACACCCGGTGGGCACGGCCAGCGGACTGGCGGGTTCACCCGACAATCGCACCGGTGCCGCACCGGGCGACGGCACGGCGGCCAGCAGCGCCTTGGTGTAGGGGTGCTTGGGGCTGTTGATCAGTTCCTCGGTGGGGGCCAGCTCGACGATCTGACCCAGATACATCACGGCGATGCGATCGGAGATGAACCGGGCTGCAGCCAGATCGTGGGTGACGAACATGACGGACATGCCGAGCTCGCGGCGCAGATCCTGCAGCAGGTTGAGCACCGACGCGGCCAGCGAGGCGTCCAGCGCCGAGGTGGGCTCGTCACACAGCAACAGCCGTGGCGGCACGATGATGGCGCGGGCCAACGCGACCCGCTGACGCTGCCCCCCGGACAGGCTGGAGGCCTTGACTGCGGCGACGTCGGGTGGCAGCCCCACCTGTCGCAGGACCTCGTCGACGCGGGCGGGCCGGTCGGTGCGGTTGGTGCTCTTCAGCAGGCGCTCACCGACGATCTCACCGACGGTCATCCACGGCGTCAGCGACGCCCCGGCGTCCTGGAACACCACCTGCGGGCGGGCACCGAGGTATTCGACGCTGCCGCTGTCGGGATGCAGCAGGCCTGCGACCACCCGCAGCAGCGTCGACTTACCCGAACCGGACTCCCCCACCACGGCAATGGATTCCCCGGGGGCGACGTCGAGAATGACGTGCCGCAGCGCGTGCAGGGCGTCGCGTTTGAGCAGCCCGCGGCTGACGGCGAACTGTTTGTCGACTCCGTTGATCTGCAGCACCGGGCGTTCTTCGTCCACCGGCGGCATCGGGCGGAATGCGCGTGCCTCCCCGCGGTGCTGGGCGACGGCGGCGGCGTCCTCGACCACGCAGGCGACCAGCCCGGAGTGGGTGGGGGCCGGCAGCGGTTCGGGCACCGACACCGAGCACGCGTCGACCGCGGCGGCGCAGCGCGGGCTGAACGCGCAGCCCGGCGGGTGGTTTCGGGGGTCCGGTGGCTGGCCGGGCAGCGCCGCAATGGCCTGTCCCAGTGGGAGATCCAGATCCAGCCGAGAGTTCAGCAAGCCGACCGTGTACGGGTGTGACGGCGCGGCCAGCACGTCGGCCATTGTGCCGAGTTCGGCGAGCCGGCCCCCGTACATGACCGCGACGCGGTCGCAGATCTGCGAGGCCACCCCGATGTCGTGGGTGACGACGATGAAGGAGGTCCCCAGTTCGTCGCACAGTTCCCGCAGCAGAGCCAGCACCTGCGCCTGCACGGTCACGTCCAGTGCGGTGGTGGGTTCGTCGGCGATCACCAGGTCGGGCTTTCCGGCCACCGCCATCGCGATCATGACGCGTTGCCGCAAACCTCCGGACAGCTCGTGCGGGTAGGCCTTCATCCGCCGCACCGGGTCGGGAACCCCGACCAGGTCTAGCAGGCGCCGCGCTTCGTCGTAGTCGCCTGCGGCTTCGGTGACCTGCCTGCCCACCCGCATCGTCGGGTCAAGCGAGGTCATCGGATCCTGGAAGACCGCACCCAGGTGGGCGCGTCGCACCCGCCTGCGTTCCTCGGGATCCGCTGCCACCATGTCGATGCCGCAGACCTCGGCGCGCCCGGTGATCCGCGGGGCCGGGTCCCCGGTGAGCAGGCCCAGAAGGGCAAGGCCCATAACGCTTTTCCCGGAACCGGACTCGCCGACGAGGGCCAGAATCTCACCGGGCAACACGTCGAGGCTCAACCCCCGCAACGCGTGCACGTCGACGCCGCGGCGGTTGAACGTGACGTGCAGATCGTGCACCCTGGCCCTCGGCTCGACGCCGGCGGCGCCGGGGTCGTGCGATGCAATGCTCATGTCTTCGCCCTTGTACGTGAGGTGGTCTCAACCGGTGTGGTGAAGCGACGAGCGCGGCCGTCATGGGCCGCTCGGGCAGATTTGAGCAAACCCGCACTGCGTGACGCGGATAGGTCACCGAGGTGTCGATCGCATTGCGCCGATGACCGAGCACCGCTACCGTCGCGGCGCAATGCAAGCGTTACCCCGGCGAAGGTCGGCAGAAATACCGTGCCGATTGACTCACAGCCATGACTGTCGTTGTCGTAGGAAATCCCAAACCGATGTCGCGGACCCGCGCTGCCGCAGAGATGGTGGCCCGCAAGCTGACCGGAGCTGAGCCCGACCACGTCATCGACGTCGTCGACCTGGGCCCCGGGCTGCTCGGGTGGGGTGATCCAGCCGTGGCCGCCGCCAAGGCACTGGTGCTGGGCGCCGACTCGCTGGTGGTGGCCTCCCCGACATTCAAGGCCACCTACACCGGGCTGCTGAAGCTGTTCCTGGACCAGTTCGGGCAGGGCGAGCTGAACGGGATCACTACCTACCCGCTGATGCTCGGGGCGTCGCCGATTCACGCCCTCGCACCGGAGCTGACGCTGCGGCCGGTGCTCGTGGAGATCGGGGCGAGCTGTCCTGCACCGGGGCTGTTCCTGCTCGATTCGGAGTATGAGACCGCACCGGATCTCGACAATTGGCTGCAGATGGCTCGCCGCTTCGTCCCGCAGGTCTCGTCGTGATCAGCGCGGTCGACGGGCAGTTCGAGCCGGGGCTGCTGCGTCAGGCGTTCGGGTGTTTCCCCAGCGGCGTCACCGCGTTCTGCGGGCTGCGTGACGGCCTGCCCGAGGGGATGGCGGCCAGTTCGTTCACGACGGTGTCCCTGGATCCGCCGTTGGTGTCGGTGTGCGTCGCCAACACCTCGACGACCTGGCCCAAGCTGGCCACGCTGGAGCGCCTCGGCTTGTCGGTGCTGGCCGACGAGCACGCCCTGGTGGCACGGTCGCTGTCGGCGAAGACCGGTGACCGCTTCGCCGGGGTGGGCTGGACGGCCGCCGACAGCGGCGCGGTGTTCGTCCACGGCGCCACCCTGTGGCTGGAGTGCGCACCGTTCAAGCGGGTGGAGGCCGGTGATCACGAGATCGTCGTCCTGCAGATCACCGCCCTGGCCACCTACCCGGATGTCTCGCCAATCGTGTTCCACCGCAGCAGCTTCCGCGAGCTGTCCTCCGCCGGCTGAGCGCCGTCACGCCCGTTTGAGCGCCTGCGGCCAGAAGATCGCCGGGTAGAACGAATTGTTCTCGACACCCGTGATGTAGCTGTGTGCGATCGTCGAGTTCGGCGGCAGGCACAACGGGATGAACAACGCGTCGTCCAGGATGATCTTGCTGCACTGCTGGTAGGTCGCGGTGGATTCCGCCGGGGTGAGGGCCTGCACCGCCTGGTCCATCAGCTTGTCCAACTCGGGGTTGGAGTACTGGTAGAAGTTCAGCGGTTTGGCCCCGGTGCGCAACAGGATCCGGAACGTCGTGTCCAGATGCAGTGCGTCCCCGCCGAGGAAGGTCACCATCATGTCCGGTCGCTTCTCCGGCGGCTGGTTGGCCAGGTCGAACTGCTCGGCGACCGGGATGGTGCGCACCTCGACCTCGAATCCGTAATTGGCGAGCTGGGTTTGAATGATCTCGGCCATCTGCTGGCGCGGTGCGCCGCCATCAGCGCTCCAGGCCAGGTCGATCTTCTTCGACGGCAAGGTAGGCACGATCGCCTTGAGCGCGGCGTCGTCGATCTGTTGTGGGAACGGCGCCAGGGCGGACGGGAAGGTTTCCTCCGGCCACATGCCGGCCTGCACGCCGGTCAGCCCGCCCCAGGCGTTGTCGACCACCGACTTGCGGTCCAGCGCCGGCAACAGGGCCTGGCGCAGCGCCTTGTTGGCGAACAGGCCGGAGGTCGGGTTCAGCCATATCGCTTCTCCCACGCCGCCGAAGGAGTTGACGACGCTGAATTGCGAGTTCTTCTGGTAGGCCAGCACATCGGGGATCGCGAATCCCTTGGTGACCATGTCGAATGCACCGGAGTCCAGTTGCAGTTTCTGGGTTGCCACTGCGGGTGTGATGTCGATGCGGATGCTCTTGAATGCGGGCTTCTCACCCCAATAGTCGGGGAACGCTTCGAGCAGGTAGTGGCTTCCGGCGACGAACTCCTTGAACACGTACGGCCCGGTGCCCGCGTCATGGGTTTTCAGCCATTCCTGGGCCAGGTCGTCGCCGACGGCGTTGGTGGCCACCGCGGTGGGGCTGACCGCGAACGGCTGCCAAGGGCAGGCGAGGTAGTGCAGGAAGGCGTTGTTGCGTTCCTTGAGGGTGACCACGAACGTGGTCGGGTCGGGGGCGGCGGTCTTGGCCACCCCGGCCACCATGTAGGCAGGGCCCTGGTCGACCTTGGCGCGGCGCTCGAAGCTCTTGACCCATGCCTGCGCGTCGGCCAGGGTGCCGTCGTGGAACTTGACGCCGGGCTGCAGGGTGAAGGTGTAGGTGAGCAGATCCGGTGAGACGGTCCAGGATTTGGCCAGGCTGGGGATGATCTGCGAGGAGCCCGGGCGGTAGCGCACCAGTCCTTCGTAGGCCGATTCCATCACCTGCACGCCTTCGCCCTCGTACATGATGTCGGGGTCGGGCACCTGCATGTCGGCCAGGAACGGCATCCGAAGATCCAGGGTTCCTCCGCTGCTCTGGGTGCCTGTCCCCCCGCCGCAGGCGGCCAGCCACGACGCCAGACCGAGACCGCCGACGGTGATACCGCCGGCTTTGAGGAACGCCCGGCGGTTCCACTCCGGTCCGGTGATACGGGGCCGCGGTGTGTTGTCGATCATGAATGCCTCCTGCTGGTCAGTTGTGCGACCTGTGCACGGCATTCCTTGGCGTGCGTGTCTTCGACGAGTAAAGCGTGGCTGCGTGACACGGCGGCGTCGCCGTAGTGCCCCGCGTATTACGCCGGTTTCGGGGTCTAGAACTCGAGCAGATTTTCGCGGAAGGTGCGGTGGTGGTAGCCATCTCGGATCAGCCCGCGCTTACGCAGCGCCGGGGCAAGGCCGTCGGCGATCTCGGCGATGTTGCGCCGGGTGACTACCGGTGACAGCAGGAACCCGTCACCGCCCACCTCGTCCATGGCTTCGCCCATCTTGGCGGCCACAGTGTCGGGGGAGCCGACGAAGGCCAGGCCGGCATGGGTGTCGACGGTGGCAATGGCCTCCCGCAGGGTCTTGCCGCGGGCTCCTTCGATGAAGGTGCGCAGGGTGCTGGTCTCCCCGTTGCCCCACACGTCGGGGACTTCTTTATCCAGGTCGAAAGTGGAGAAGTCGTACTCCCCTCCCGAGGTGTAACTGAGCCCCCACAACGCCTTTTCGATGGCGTGGTCGCTCCACCGGGCGGCGTTCATATCGTCCTGGCGGGCCTGGGCGACGCGGTCGGTGTCCCCGAGGATCGGGTCGATGAGGAACAGGATCTTCAGCTCGCTCGGGTCGCGACCGTATTCCTTCATCCGGCGGTGCATGTCGATACGGAAGGCCTTCATCGACTCCACGCTGGTGCCGTGGGCGAGCATCGACTCGGCGTATTTGGCGGCCAGATCACGGCCGGCCGGGGAGGCGCCGGCCTGGACGATGACCGGTCGGCGTTGCGGGCCGGGGATCGTGTTCAGCGGGCCGCGGGTGCGGAAGTACTTGCCCTCGAAGTCGACAGTGTGCACCTTGGTGTGGTCGGCGTAGCGCGGAGTGTCCTGGTCGACCAGAACCGCACCGGGTTCCCAGGAATCCCACAGTGCGCCAACGGCTTCCATCCACTCCTTGGCCATCTCGTAGCGTTCGCTGTGTAGCATCAGGTCGTCGTAGCCGTACTGCTGGGCGGCGCGGGCCGAGCTCCCGGTGACGACGTTGAGCCCGACCCGGCCGTCGGTCAGGTGGTCCAGGGTGGTCATCGTCCTGGCCGCCATGAACGGGTGGTAGAAGCTGGTGGACAGCGTGACAGCGATGCCGATGTGTTTGGTGCGCTGGGTCAGCAGCGGGATCATCGGCACCGGGTCGCATTTGGGGGCCAGCATGCCGTATTTGAGGGTGGTCTCCATGGACCTGCCGTAGGCGTCTTCGACCATGCTGGTGTCTTCGACCAGCAGGTAGTCGAAGCAGGCCCGCTCCAGCGAGGCGGCCAGGTCGACGAACAGGTCGCCTTTCATCCAGTCGTGGCCGGTGTTACCCGCCCACGGGTCCAGCGCCCAGGTCTGCACGCTGAAGCCACTGCCGAGGAACCACCCGAGATGAAACATGTTGACCTCCTTGGCACCCAATGTGACTGGTCGATGTTTCCGCCCGACGGCGAGTTGCGTTCCGCGCGCATTACGCCACTTGAGGTTGTCGGCCACTCCTGCCCGGTGGCGTAATGCCGATGTGCCCGGGGTGCCACAGTCTCGAAATCAGCTGGCGGTGAACTCATGTCATGGCGAAGAAGATGCATCTCGGTTGGTTCATGAACTACGCTCCCCCGCAATGGCTCGACCGGTTCGACCGGGTCAACACGTCGTGGACCAACGCCGACTTCCACATCGAGATGGCCAAGATGCTCGAGGGCGCGTGCTTCGACTATCTGATGATCGAGGACACCCTGATGGTGTCCAACGCGTTCGGCGGCTCAACCGAGGCCACCCTCAAGCATGCGCTGCAGGTGCCGAAGATGGATGCCACCGTGCTGGCGGGGGCGGTGGTGAAGGCGACAACGAAGCTGGGGGTGATCGCCACGGCGTCGATCCTGTCCTATCCACCGTTCACACTGGCCCGGTTGATCGCCAGCCTCGATCATCTCTCCGACGGCCGGTTCGGCTGGAACATCGTGACCTCCGGTGAGGAGCAGGCCGCCCACAACCTGGGTCTGGACACGCTGCCGCCGCGCCAGCAGCGCTACGACATGGCCGACGAGTTCGTCGACGTCGTCACCAAGCTGCTGGCGTCGTGGGACGAGGATGCGGTGGTGATGGACCGCGAGTCACAGACGTTCGTCGACTACACCAAGGTTCACGAGGTCAACTTCGTCGGCAAGTTCTACAAGTCGCGCGGGCCGCTGAACGTACCCCGCACCCCGCAGGGCCGCCCGGTGTACCTGCAGGCCGGCGGTTCACCTCGGGGGCGGCAGTTCGCCGCCGAGACGGCCGACTCCATCGTGGCCATCGCCGAGGGCATCGAGGGAATGATCGAGTACCGCAACGATATTCGGGCCCGCGCTGCGGCGGCCGGGCGAAATCCCGACGACATCAAGGTGATGTTCCTGGTGACCCCGGTGCTCGGTGACAGCGCCGAGGACGCCGAAGCCAAGCGCTACAAGATGGTCAACACCGATGCGTTCATCACCAGCCAGCTGGGCATGATCTCCACCGTCACCGATATCGACTTCTCGAAGTTCCCGCTCGATGAGGCGCTGCCGGAGCTGAGCACCAATGGCGAGCAGGGATCGCTGAACAAGTTCCAGCAGGTCGGCAGCGGAAAGACACTGCGGCAGTTGGCCACGACCGCCACCGGATTCGCCAGTTGCCTGCCGCTGGTGGGGACACCCGAGTACGTCGCCAATCAGATGGCCGAGGCGATGGATGCCGTTGGCGGGGACGGGTTCCTGCTCACGACCCCGATCCAGCACTTGAGCCGGCGCTACGTCACCGACATCACCGAAGGGCTGGTGCCGGCGTTGCGCGACCTGGGCCTGGTGCGGGAATTCTATGAGTACGACACGTTGCGGGAGAACCTGTTGGCGTTCTAGGTCAAGGTCTGAACCCCTATTAGTGCGGTAAACCACGCCCCACGGCAGTAGGTAAGCGGCACCCGACCCACTGGTGTCAGGCGCGGCTGCTTCGAACGCCCGCCCTTATGGCCGTTGGGTTTGTGAGTATCGCGCCGGTGTTTATGCAAACGGCTCCTAGCGGGGCGTCCTGGGAGGTATCGATGTCGCCATCGGGTCGGAGCCAAGCTCGGTATTCTCGTCCGGTCAGCGTACGAGTGACGCAGAGAAGGTCGGTTTCAATACCTGCATTGTTGGCTGCGCTCTGGAGACTGCGGGCATTGGCCGCGCACTTTGAGACCCGACGCTGCCTGGTGTAGAAGCTCTCGAGGGCAGCGTGCGCGATGAATCTGCCGCCGAGCTCAATGCCGTTTTTTGTTCGCTCTGCTTCTCGCGCGGCCCACCACCGAACTCTGGACTGCTCGAGAGCAAGCGTGAAGGGAACTTCGACATCCACGATCGTCAAGTGCTCGTAGTCATCAGAAGCCAAGTCGGTCACATAGCTGCCAACAAGCGGCTTCCAAGAAAGGGTGCCTTCCATGACGAAGTTCTCCCCCAAACGCAGGGACACCGCGCGAACACGATTCGCAGCATCGGTCGAAGCATCGTGCACCCATCTCGCCAGCTCGCAAGGATGAACCGGCCTGCCGTCGGCCAACACGTGGTTGTGCCTGATATCAAGTAGCCCAGCCCATTCCAGTCGCATCAGGATGAGATCTTTGATCTCGTCTGAGTCGATGCGACGGTAACCGGCGCCCAACATGTCGACCGCAAAGGACTTACCGGCACCGGGTACACCGGCGGTGATGATCGCGGCACGACCGTGTGTCGGCGCATTGGGGCATCCAGCGCGGTACTCATGAACGATCTGCTCAATGAGCGAATCATTGAGGCAACGCTGCACTGCGGTGGGAACGGCGAACTGCCCCCCATGATGGAGGGCAGTGAGCTGAGAATGGACCTTATTACGCAGTCGGCGATTGGACTGCGGAGCTGACACTCTCGTATTCCTCGTCGCTGAGCAGTCCGAGTTGATGGGCGGTGCTCACCTGCGTCCAGGTTCCGGGTATGGATCCCTCATGGGGATAGGGCGCGGCCTGGGTGAAGGTGTAATCAAGACCGCGAAGCTGTTTCAACAGCTTGGCCCGGGGGGTCCGGTCGACGGTGGCGCGCAGGATGATTTCTTCGGGACCCGGTGAATCCCCGAGGGCGCTGGCTCCGCGCAACAGTCGGCCCACCCGCGGCTGCGTGGTACACAACACCTCAGCGATTTCGCGTTGACTCATCCCGGACCGTTGAAGGTCGCGCGCAGCGCGCATGTCATCAATACGCAGCAAGCGTTCCTGTGCCCGGCGAACCTGTGCCTGGTGGGCGATGTCTTCAACACTGCGCTCCGCGCCGACAGTCCGTTCGATCGTTGTAGGCATCATTCCTCCATCTGATACAGAGCGTATCAGATGGTGAAACGAGCCGTATCGCGGACAGCGGTGCAGTCGATGCCCACGACATCATCACAATCGGCGACCCACCCCGCCCCTAGTTGTACTGCCCAGGCAGGTTGGTCGAAGAAGTGTGACGACGCGCTTTAGCGGTCGTTGATTGGCGAAGGTCTCCTGTCGTGGAGTGGAGCTGCTACCACTTCACTGCAACGAACAGGAGACCTTCGTGGTCCACGCTAACGCTGTTCTGACTCCTCGGGGCCGGTTGCTGCTGGCTCGCCGCGTGGTCGAGGAGGGCTGGTCCATTGCCCGAGCCGCTGAGCACTTCCACGTCTCGTGGCCGACAGCTAAACGCTGGGCATCGCGTTATATCGCGATGGGTGCGGCCGGGATGAGTGACCGGTCCAGCCGGCCTCACCACTGTCCCCATCGCACACCGCTGCCGGTAGTGCGCAAGATCGTGGAGTTGCGATGGAGGCAGCGACTCTCGCCGCTGGCGATCGCCTCGCGACTGTCGATGGCCGCCTCGACAGTTCATGCGGTACTGGTCCGGTGTCATTTGAATCGGCTGTCCCACATCGATATCCGCACCGGTGAGCCGATTCGCCGTTACGAGCATGACCGCCCGGGCGCGATGATCCACGTGGATGTCAAGAAGCTGGGCAACATCCCCACCGGCGGTGGGTGGCGCTTCGTCGGGCGTGCCCAAGGAGGCCGGAATCGCCGCACCACGAGCGGGACCACCCGCAACAAGCATCACCACGAACTGCTGGGATACGGCTTCGTCCACACCGTCATCGACGACTACTCGCGAGTCGCCTACGCCGAGATCCACGACGACGAGACCGCCACCACCGCCGCCGCGGTCTTGCGTCGCGCGGTGGCCTGGTACGCCGCCAGGGGCATCACCGTCGAGCGCGTGCTCTCCGACAATGGCGGCTGCTATCGCTCGTTCGCCTGGCGTGATGCTTGTGCCGACTTGCAGATCAAACACCTCCGCACTCGCCCGTACCGCCCTCAGACCAACGGGAAGGTCGAGCGATTTCACCGCACCATGGCCAACGAGTGGGCGTTCGCACGCCACTACCGCGACGAAGGCACCCGACGATCAGCGCTACCCGGCTGGCTTCACACCTACAATCACCACCGGCAACACTCCGCGATCGGCAAAGTCCCACCCATCACCCGATTGACCAACCTGCCTGGGCAGTACACCTAGTCGTCCAGCTCCCCGGCAATCCCCCGCTCCAACGCACCGCGCGTCCGATCCGGCAGCACCACCAAGCCCTCGAGTTCACCGCGCGCCAGATCATAGGCACGCTCACGCTCCTGCGGGGTGGCGCCGCCGTCGGAGGCCACCCGCAGCAGGCTCTGGGCCCGGGTCAGCCGCTGCTGGTCCTCGCGGCTGAAGTCGCTGCGCCGCCGGCGCACCGCCTCGGCTTCAGCGGCGTCGAACGCCGTCGCGTAGGCCTCGACGGCGTCCAGATACTGCCGCGCCGCTTCGGGGTCGTCGAGCAGGTCCTCGGCCTTGGCCGGCCGCAGCAGATCGGCCCGCAGCTTGGCCCGGTGAAACGCCACCGTCAGCGGCTCGCGCATGTCCGTGATCACCGGGAAGTCCAGCAGCTTGGCGGCATCGAGTTCGTAGTCCAGCCAGCGCGTGTCGGTGCGGCTGTGTTCGTCGAGCACGCGGGTGATCGTGCGCCATTGCGCTGCTTGGCTTTTCGGCTCAGAACGCGGCAGCGGCAGAGCGGGTTCATCAGCAGAACCCGGGTTCTGGCGCCGGTTGATGGCCGAGACCCCCTTGAAGGCCGCATAGATCGCACCCGCCAACGGCACCAGGATGAGCAGGAGCTCGGCCAACCGGAAGATCATCCCCACACCAGCCAGCATGCCACCACGGGGTATTGGCATGATGCCTATCATGTGATTAGCATGATGACCATCATGCGAAATGCACCGTCTCGCCGCCGGCTCGGCAAGCAGCAGTCCCTCGAGCGGATTCTCGACGCCGCCGCCCGCAGGCTGCGCGAAGAGGGCATCGAAGGAACCGCGATCGCCCCCGTCATGCACGACGCCGGACTCACCCACGGCGCCTTCTACTCCCATTTCGGCACCAAGAACGAACTCGCCGACGCCGCATTCGCCCACGCCATCACCACCGGCCGCTCGCACTGGATCAAACCCGGGCCGAAGGAACCGTGGAACGAACGGCTCAAACGCCTCGCCCAGCGCTACCTCACCCCGGCGCACCGCGACGACCTCGGCACCGCATGCGGCTTCGCCGCGCTCAGCTCGGATGCCGCCCGCGCCCCGGACAGCTTCCGCGCCACCTATCAACGCGAGCTGGAGATCTCCCTGGCCGCTGTCTGCGACGGCGACGAATCCGACGAACGCATGGACGACGCCATCGCGCTGGCCATCATCTGCTTCGGCGGCATCGCCCTGGCCCGAGCGCTACCCGACGACGAGTTCTCCGCGCGGGTTCTGCGGATCGCCCGAGAAACCGCGGCCACCTACGCCGACCACAACCCTCACGAAGGACGCTGATGACCAACGCCACCCCGTACGGCCACCTGAAATACGCCGAGGTCCTCGGTAGACGCATGGCCTACATCGACGAGGGCGCCGGTGACGCGATCGTCTTCCAGCACGGCAACCCCACGTCGTCATACCTATGGCGCAACGTCATGCCCCACCTCGACGGCCTGGGCCGGCTGGTCGCCTGCGACCTGATCGGCATGGGCAGCTCCGACAAACTCCCCGACTCAGGTCCCAGCAGCTACCACTACCGCGAGCAGCGCGACTACCTCTTCGCCCTCTGGGACGCCCTGGACCTCGGCGACAACGTGACCCTGGTTCTGCACGACTGGGGCACCGCACTGGGATTCGACTGGGCCAACCAGCATCGCGACCGCGTAGCCGGCATCGCCTTCATGGAAGGCATCGCCAAACCGATCACCTGGGCGAACTTTCCTAACCGGGTGCGTCCGGTCTTTCAGGGCTTCCGCTCCCCTGAAGGCGAGCAGATGGTCCTGACCGACAACGTCTTCGTCGAGGACGTGCTGCCCGCCTCGATCCTGCGCCCCCTGTCCGACGAGGAGATGGAGCACTACCGCCGCCCCTTCGCCACGCCCGGCGAGGACCGCCGCCCGACACTGTCCTGGCCGCGCAACATCCCGATCGACGGGGAGCCCGCCGGCGTCGCCGCCGTGGTGAGCGACTATGCCGCATGGCTCGAAACCAGTGATTTACCAAAGCTTTTCGTCAACGCCGAACCGGGAGCGTTGATGCGCGGCGAGATCCGCGACTACGTGCGCACCTGGCCCAACCTCACCGAGGTGACCGTGCCCGGCATCCACTTCATCCAGGAGGACAGCGCTGACGAGATCGGCGCGGCCGTCGCCCAATTCGTGCGGAGCCTGCAGCCTGCTGCTTGACTTGCCGTCATGCCGCAGACCGAACTGCTCTTCTCCTACGGGACGCTGCGCCAGCGCGAGGTTCAGCTGGCCACCTTCGGCCGCGAACTCGACGGCGAGCTCGACGCCATCGCCGGATACGACCTGGACTACGTGACGATCACCGACCCGCACGTCATCGCCACCAGCGGCAGCGACCGCCACCCGATCCTCAAACCCGCAGGCGGCGATGCCGCCGTGGAGGGCACCGTCTTCGCGATCACGCCAGCCGAACTGGCGGCCGCCGACGACTACGAGGTCGACGACTATGCCCGCGTGGCCGTTCCGCTGCGATCGGGCCGGACCGCGTGGGTGTACGTCTTCGCCGGTTAGGACGTCCAGCGCGACAGGTAGCACTGCGGGCTGTACGGCGCGTCCTGCGCGACGGCCACCTGGCCGTCGACAGTGACCTCGCAGTGCGCGTTCGGCGCCGCCTGGCCACCATGGGTGGTACTGCTCACCTGCAGGAACGCCCATTGCGGATCAGCGAGCGTGGTGGTGAAGACCCACGGCGCGTCCGGCGACACGCTGATCGTCTCGCGCTTCATGAAGGGGTCGGAATTGGCGTTGAACGCGTCCTTGCTCGGCGGCTGCGCGGTCAGATAGGTGATGGTGAAGTCGTACGTACCGCCCGTGGCGAGCGTGTAGGTCACCTGGTGCCCGGCCGCCGGATCGGCGGCAGCAACCGCCCCAGTGCCGGCAACACCGGCAGCCGCCAACACCAGCGCCGCACCAACCCTTGCTGTCACTGTTCGCATATCGGCCATATCGGCCACCGTACCGAGCCCGTTACGCGATGCGCCGCCCGGATCGGCCCAGCGAAGTAGCTAGCACGTTAATGCATTCGTCACATACAGACATTTCACAGAAACGTCGGCGCTCTAACGTCCGGTGTCTACATCGCTGTGGGTCCCGTCGGCTTCGTTGCTGCCGGGACCCAATGATTGTCACTGGCAATAGGAAAGGGCATCCATGCACCTTCGACGTTCCGTGGTGAACCGATCGGCACTGGCCGCAGGAAGTGTCGTATTCGCGGCAAGCCTGGTGTTGTCCGGCTGCGGCAGCAAGGCCAGTGAGACCGATTCAGCAAAGTCGGAATCGTGCGTGGACACCTCAGGTTCCAGCATCAAGGTGGGCTCGTTGAACTCGCTGTCGGGAACGATGGCGATCTCCGAGGTCACCGTACGGGACTCGATCAAACTCGCCGTCGACGAGATCAACGCCAAGGGCGGCGTTCTGGGCAAACAGATCACGATCGTGGGCGAAGACGGCGCCTCTGACCCGGCCGTTTTCGCCCAGAAGGCCGAAAAGCTGATCAAGGACGACTGTGTGGCCGCGGTGTTCGGCGGCTGGACCTCCTCGAGCCGCAAAGCCATGCTGCCGGTCTTCGAGAGCAACAATTCGCTGCTCTACTACCCGGTGCAGTACGAGGGCCTGGAATCCTCCAAGAACATCTTCTACACCGGCGCCACCACCAATCAGCAGATCGTGCCAGCGCTGGACTATCTCAAGGAGAAGGGCGTCAAGTCGCTCTACCTGGTGGGTAGTGACTACGTGTTCCCGCAGACCGCCAACCGCATCATCAAGGCGTACGCGGCGGCCAACGGCATCGAGATCAAGGGCGAGGACTACACCCCACTGGGCTCCACCGACTTCTCGACGATCGTCAACAAGGTCCGCGCGTCCAACGCCGGAGCGGTGTTCAACACCCTCAACGGCGACTCCAATGTCGCGTTCTTCAAGGAGTACACCAACGCCGGACTGACCGCCCAGAAGATGCCGGTGGTCTCGGTGTCGATCGCCGAGGAAGAAGTCCAAGGCATCGGCGCACAGAACATCGAAGGCCAGTTGACGGCGTGGAACTACTACCAGACCCTCGACAACCCGGTGAACAAGGCCTTCGTCGCGGCATTCAAGGCCAAGTACGGCGCCAACCGGGTGACCTCTGACCCGATGGAGGCCGCCTACGTGTCGGTCTACCTGTGGAAGAACACCGTCGAGAAGGCAAAGTCCTTTGACGTCAAGGCAATCCAGGACAACTGCGCCGGGGTCACCTTCGACGCCCCCGAGGGTCTGGTCACCATCGACGGCGAGAACCACCACATCACCAAGACCGCCCGCATCGGCGAGATCCACCCGGACGGCCTGATCTACACCATCTGGTCCTCCCCCGGCCCGATCACGCCGGATCCCTACCTGAAGTCCTACCCGTGGGCCAAGGGTCTGTCGGGCTAGACAGGGGCGAGTGGAGCGACGGGGAAATAACACAGCATGGATGTCCTTGTCGGACAGCTGGCGACGGGATTGAGCCTCGGCTCGATCCTGTTGCTGGCTGCACTGGGACTCTCACTGACCTTCGGTCAGATGGGCGTCATCAACATGGCGCACGGCGAATTCATCATGGTCGGCTGCTACACCGCGTACGTGGTGCAGAAGGTGATCTCGAATGCCGGTGCCTCCCTGCTCGTTTCGCTGGTCGTCGGGTTCGTGGTCGGCGGACTGCTCGGCGTGCTGCTGGAGGTCACGCTGATCCAGCGGATGTATGACCGTCCACTGGACACGCTGCTGGTGACCTTCGGTGTCGGGCTGATCCTGCAACAGGCCGCCCGCAGCATCTTCGGTGCCCCGGCGGTGAACGTGACCGCGCCGTCCTGGCTGTCCGGCGGTGTCGAAATCCTCGGCGCCGTGGTGCCCAAAACCCGCATCTTTATTCTGCTGCTGGCCGTCGTCGCGGTCGTGACGCTGACGCTGCTGATGAAGACCAGCCCACTGGGCAGGCGGATCCGGGCGGTGGTGCAGAACCGCGACCTGGCCGAAACCAGCGGCATCTCCAGCCGCAAGACCGACATCACCACCTTCTTCATCGGGTCGGGTCTGGCCAGCGTGGCCGGCGTGGCGCTGACGCTGATCGGCTCCACCAGTTCGACCATCGGGCAGAGCTATCTGATCGACGCGTTCCTGGTAGTCGTGGTCGGCGGGCTCGGCCAGATCAAGGGCACCGTCATCGCCGCGTTCGCATTGGGGCTGCTGAACTCGTTCATCGAGTACAGCACCACCGCGTCGCTGGCCAAGGTGATCGTGTTCGTGATCATCGTGATCTTCCTGCAGGTCCGCCCGCAGGGCTTGTTCACGGTCCGGACGAGGAGTCTCGTATGACCCGAGCCGTTATCGGACGCTGGCAGACCTGGGCCGGTTTCGCCGTCGCCGCCGCCGTGCTGTTCGGCCTGGCACCCGCGGTGCTCAGCAGCTTCCGGCTCGGCCTGCTGGGCCAGTACCTGTGCTTTGCCATCGTGGCGGCCGGCATAGGGCTGGCCTGGGGCCGCGGCGGCATGCTCACCCTCGGCCAGGGCGTGTTCTTCGGCCTGGGCGCGTACATGATGGGTATGCACCTCAAGATCGCCGACGCCGAGATTCGCAAACAGGCGGTGCCCGACTTCATGCAGATCGCGGGAATCCCTGCGCTGCCGTCGTATTGGGAACCGTTCTCCTCGGCGGCGTTCACGTTGTTCGCCATCGTGGTGATCCCCACCGCGATCGCCGCGCTGCTGGGTCTCGGTGTGTTCAAGCGGCGGGTCAAGGGCGCCTACTTCGCGATCCTGTCCCAGGCGTTGGCCGCCGCGCTGGCGATCCTGCTCGTCGGGCAGTCCACCCTCGGTGGCAGCAACGGGCTCAACGGTTTTCGCACCTTCTTCGGGTTCAAGCTGTCCGACCCGGTGAACCGACAGATGCTGTACTTCATCGCGGCGGGCACCCTGCTGGTGGTGGTCGCGGTGGTCCGGCAATTGATGCACAGCCGCTACGGCGAACTGCTGGTCGCCGTGCGCGACGGTGAAGAACGGGTCCGGTTCCTGGGCTATGACCCGGCCAATATCAAGGTGGTGGCCTACACCCTGGCGGCGCTGTTCGCCAGCATCGCCGGTGCGCTGTTCGCCCCGATCATCGGGTTCATCACCCCGGCTCAGGTCGGCGTGGTGCCCTCGATCGCGTTCCTGATCGGGGTGGCGATCGGCGGGCGGACCACACTGCTCGGCCCGATCCTGGGCGCCGTCGGAGTGGTGTGGGCGCAAACCGCGTTCTCCGAACGCTTTCCGTCGGGCTGGACCTACGCCCAGGGCCTGCTGTTCATCGTCGTCGTCGGGTTCTTCCCGGCCGGCCTGGCCGGGATCGGGACGCTGCTGCGCCGACGCCGCCGCAAGGCCGAGCCGCCCGCGGCACCCGACCCGGGTCCGCTCGACGAAGCCGAGAAGGTCGGAGCCGCATCATGACACTCGCCGAACCGATCGCCGGCGGCAATGTCGGCATGGGCAGCGAATACCTCGAAGTTCGCGATCTGACAGTCGATTTCGACGGCTTCAAGGCCGTCAGCGGCGTCGACCTCACCCTGTTCCAGGGCGACCTGCGGTTCCTGATCGGACCCAACGGCGCGGGCAAGACCACCGTCATCGACGCGATCACCGGGCTGGTCCCGGCCAGCGGATCGGTGAACAAGTCCGGCGCTGAACTACTCGACAAGAAGGTCCACCAGATCGCCAGGCTCGGGGTGGGCCGAACCTTCCAAACCGCCAGCGTCTTCGAACAACTGACCGTGCTGCAGAACCTCGACATCGCCGCCGGGGCAGGCCGTTCCTGGTGGACCTTGCTGCGCAGGCGCGGGGCAGTCCTGCCGGCGATCGAGGAAGCCCTGGAGACCGTCGGCCTGACCGGGCTGGCCGACCAGCCGGCCGGCGTGCTGGCCCACGGCCAGAAGCAGTGGCTGGAGATCGGCATGCTGCTGGTACAGAACGCCGACGTCCTGCTGCTCGACGAGCCCGTGGCCGGCATGAGCGGCGAGGAGCGCGAGGAGACCGGAAACCTGTTGCGCCGCATCGGTTCCACCCGCACCGTGGTCGTCGTCGAACATGACATGGACTTCATGCGGGCGTTCGCCACGTCGGTGACGGTGCTGGCCCGCGGCCAGGTCATCGCCGAAGGTACGGTCGCCGAAGTCCAGGCCAACCCGAAGGTGCAGGAGGTCTACCTCGGCACCGCCGCGGCCGGGGCCTCCGATTTGGAGAGCGACGAATAATGCTGGAACTCATCGATGTTCGTACCGGGTACGGGCGTTCGCAGGTCATCCACGGCGTGAGCGTCGAGGTGCCCTCCGACGGGGTGGCCGCCGTCATGGGTCACAACGGCGCGGGCAAGACCACCCTGCTGCGCGCCGCGGTGGGTCTGCTCAAATGCTCGGCGGGCAAGGTGATGATCGGCGGTGAGGACGTCACCAAACTGCGTCCCAGCGCGCGGGTGGCCCGCGGCCTGGCCTACGTGCCGCAGGGTCAGCAGTCCTTCGGTCAGCTGACCACCGCCGAGAACCTGCAGGTGGTCGCCGACGGCCGCAGAGGAGGCAAGCAACTCGTCGACGAACAGCTCGACCTGTTCCCCGCGCTCAAGGAGCTGCTGGGCAGGCGCGCCGGTCTGCTCTCCGGCGGCCAGCGCCAGCAGCTGGCGATCGCCCGCGCCCTGATCACCTCGCCGAAAATCCTGATCCTCGACGAACCCACCGAAGGCATCCAGCCGTCGGTGGTCGCCGAGATCGAGGCCGCCATCACCGCACTGACCAGCCGCGGTGATCTCGGTGTCCTGCTGGTCGAACAGCACATCGGCTTCGCGCTGGAGTCGGCCCAGCAGTACTACATTCTGGAGTCCGGTCGGGTGACCTCCAGCGGTGCCGGCGGGTCTGCGTCGGAGGCCGATGTGCGTGCGGCGATGGCGATCTAGGGTCACCAGCCCACCGGCGCTCGGCGCTGTAAGGCTCACCCCGCGTCGAGCAGATGCGTCGTCCCGCCCGGCGCGGAACTCACCGACGCCTTGAGCCGGCCGAACAGATCGATCGCCGACTGGATGCTCTGGTCGACGACGCTCCCGAAATCGCCACCGGCCGCGGTGCTGAAGCGGCGTGCCGCGACGACCCCGACCAGACGGGGATCCGACGAAGCGAACACCGTCGCCGTCACCGGCGGGGCAGACGCATTCCACTGCGACGCCAGGGCTGCCACCGTAGCGCGGGCCGCAGCCGGGTAGTAGCGCTCGGCGGTGATACTGATCTTCACCATGCGCCGGTCGGGGCCGCACGGTTCGAGGTGCACGTGCAGCCTGCCGTGGTAGGCGTTGACGAGGAAGAAGTACTCGTCGTCATGGTGGCCGCGGAAGTACCGCACCTGCCGGGTGCGCAGGTAACGCTCGATCAGTTCCGCGCCGAACTCGATGGTCATATCCAGCAAACGCGTCAAAGACCGGGCACAGTTCCCGTCAACACCGTGGTAGAGCCAAGAATCTGGTGAGAATTCGGTAAGTCGCGCACTGCGCGCAGCGACTAGGTCAGCTTCGCGAGAATCTCGGCGATCACCGAGTCGACCGCCACGTCGACCTGTTCGCCGTTCGACAGGTCCTTGATGCCGACGGTGCCGGCCTCAATGTCACGGTCCCCCGCGACCAGCGCGAGGCGGGCACCCGAGCGGTCCGCCGCCCGCATCGCGCCCTTGATGCCGCGGTCGCCGTAGGCCAGATCGACCCGCACACCCGAGGCTCGAAGCCTGGCCGCGATCGTCGCCAGCGCCAGCTTGGCCTGCTCCCCCAGCGGAACACCGAAGACCTCGCAGCGGCTGGTGTTGCCCACCGTTTTTCCTTCGGCCCGCAGCGCCAGCACCGTGCGGTCGACACCCAGCCCGAAGCCGATCCCGGACAGGTCCTGGCCGCCGAGCTGACGCATCAGCCCGTCGTAGCGGCCACCGCCGCCGATCCCGGACTGTGCACCCAGACCGTCGTGCACGAACTCGAACGTGGTCTTGGTGTAGTAGTCCAGCCCGCGCACCATCCGCGGGTTGATCACATAGGGCACCCCGAGTGCGTCGAGGTGGGCCAGCACCGTCTCGAAATGAGCTTTGGCGACATCGGAGAGGTGGTCGAGCATCACCGGAGCAGCAGCCGTCATCTCCTTCACGTGCGGGCGCTTGTCGTCGAGCACCCGCAGCGGGTTGATCTCGGCGCGACGGCGGGTGTCCTCGTCGAGATCCAGTCCGAACAGGAACTCCTGCAGCAGCTCGCGGTATTGCGGGCGGCAGGTGTCGTCACCCAGCGAGGTGATTTCGAGCCGGAAGCCGTCCAGGCCGAGCGAGCGGAAGCCGGCGTCGGCGATCGCGATCACCTCGGCGTCCAGGCCGGGGTCGTCGACCCCGATCGCTTCGATACCGACCTGCTGCAGCTGGCGGTAGCGGCCGGCCTGCGGGCGTTCGTAGCGGAAGAACGGCCCGGCGTAGCAGAGCTTGACCGGCAGCGCGCCGCGGTCCAGGCCGTGCTCGATCACCGCGCGCATGACGCCGGCGGTGCCCTCCGGGCGCAGCGTCACCGACCGTTCGCCGCGGTCGGCGAAGGTGTACATCTCCTTGGACACCACGTCGGTGGACTCACCCACCCCGCGGGCGAACAGCGCGGTGTCCTCGAAGATCGGCAGCTCGATATCGCCGTAGCCGGCGCGCCGCGCCGCGCTCAGCAAGCCGTCGCGGACCGCGACGAACTCGGCGGATTCCGGCGGCAGGTAATCGGGGACACCCTTGGGTGCCTGGAATTCGCTCACAGAGTCAGACCTTCGAGGAACGGGTTGGTGCGGCGCTCGAGACCGATGGTGGTCGATTCACCGTGCCCTGGAAACACCAGGGTGTCGTCGTCGAGCACCAGCAGTTTGTCGACGATGGAACCCAGCAGGGCGTTGCCGCTGCCGCCGGGCAGGTCGGTGCGCCCGACCGACTGCTTGAACAACGTATCCCCGGTGAAGGCCATGCTCATCCCTGGGTCGCTGCGCTCCTGCCCGCCGGAGTCGTCCACCCGGAACACCACCGACCCGCGGGTGTGCCCCGGCGTGTGGTCGACGGTGACGCTGAGCCCGGCGAAGTCGAGCACCTCGCCATCGCGGTCGAGTTCGACCACCTGCTTGGGCTCGCGGAACAACGCGCCGAGCGCGACCTGGCCCAGCCGAGGACCGAGACCGCGAATCGGGTCGGCCAGCATGTGCCGATCCTCGGGATGGATGAACGCCGGGCAGCCGAACGTGTCGGCCACCTTCTGCGCCGACCAGATGTGGTCGATGTGGCCGTGGGTCAACAACACCGCCGCCGGCGTGAGCCGGTTCTCGTCGAGGATGCGCCGCAACGTTCCCATCGCGCGCTGACCGGGGTCGACGACGATGGCGTCCGACCCCTTGCGCGGGGCCAGCACGTAGCAGTTACACGCCAACATGCCGGCCGGGAACCCGGTGAGCAACACGTCATCCAGTCTCCCATCCTGGAGTTCCTGAGGGTCGCGCCCCCTCGCCTCAGGATTAGCTGGCACACTCGGTGCCGACTCAACCAGACTCACTGCACGACGGAGGCTCACGGCGGTGCCCACCAACGAACAGCGACGCGCAACGGCCAAGCGCAAACTCGAGCGGCAGCTGGAACGCCGGGAACAACAGGCCAAGCGACGCCGGCTGCTGGCCATCATCGGCGGAATCGTGGCGGTTGCCGCGGCTGTGGCGTTGGTCGTCACCTTCGTCCTGACCGACAAGGACAAGAAGGGCAACGACACCAGCACCGCTGCCTCGTCGGCGCCCCCGAGTCCGGGAGCGCCGTCCGCTGCGACCCCGCTGGTTCGCGGCGGCGCCGATCAGCTTCCGGCCTTCAAGGCACCCGCCGACCTCGGCGCCAACTGCCAGTACCCGGCCGCGGGCCCGGCCAGTAAACCGGTCGAACCGCCGAAGTCCGGCCAGGTTCCCACCGACCCGGCCACGATCAGCGTCAGCATGGCCACCAACCAGGGCAACATCGGCCTGGTCCTGAACAACGGCGAGGCGACGTGCACCGTCAACAGCTTCGTCAGCCTGGCCCAGAAGGGGTTCTTCAACGACACCCCCTGCCACCGCCTGACGACCTCGCCGTCGCTGGCCGTGCTGCAGTGCGGTGACCCGAGTGGCAGCGGGTCAGGCGGGCCGGGCTACGAGTTCGCCAACGAGTACCCGACCAATCAGTACGCCAAGGACGACCCGGCGTTGCAGAAGCCGGTGCTCTACCCGCGCGGGTCGCTGGCTATGGCCAACGCCGGCCCGAACACCAACGGCAGCCAGTTCTTCCTGGTCTACAAGGACTCGCAGCTCCCCCCGAACTACACCGTGTTCGGCACGATCGACGCGACCGGGCTGGCGACGCTCGACAAGATCGCCGCCGAAGGCGTGGCGGGCGGCGGCCAGGACGGCAAGCCGAAGGCCGACGTCCAGATCAAGTCGGTGCTGCTCGATTAGGCAGGGATGACACAGCCGCCGTACTACCCTCCGCCACCGCCGCCGGGCGCACCGCCGCCCTACGGTCCTGGACCTGGGCCTTACCCGTATCCGGCGCCGCCGACCACCAACGGGATGGCGATCGCATCGCTGGTCTGTGCGTTCCTCTTCGCCCCGTTGGGCATCGTGTTCGGCCACATCTCGCTGTCCCAGATCAAGCGGACCGGTGAGGAAGGCCGCGGTCTCGCGATCGCCGGGCTCGTGATCAGCTACCTGGTGACGGTGGTGACGATCGTGGCGGTGATCGCCGGCATCGCACTGTTCGGGTGGATGGCCACCGTGCTGCGCGACGAGGCCGCCCGCAACGGCGGCGCCGGGATCCCGCGCAGCGCACCCGGGCCCGGCGGCGACCAGCTGCCACCGTTCAAGCCGCCGGCTGGCCTGGGCGCCAACTGCACCTACCCTGCGACGGTCACCCCGGCGGACAAGGCGGTCAAGCCGCCGCGGTCCGGCAAGGTGCCGACCGTCCCGGCCACAGTGAACGCGACGATGACCACCAACGCGGGCACTATCGGCCTGACCCTGGACAACGCCAAGGCGCCGTGCACCGTCAACAGCTTCGTCAGCCTGGCCCAGCAGGGCTACTTCGACGGCACCCCGTGCCATCGGCTGACCGCCTCAGCGTCGCTGGCAGTACTGCAGTGCGGCGACCCGACCGGCACCGGCCAGGGCGGGCCCGGCTACCGCTTCGCCAACGAGTACCCGACCAACCAGTACCGTCCATTCGACCCGGCTCTGCAACAGGCCATCGAATATCCGCGCGGCACACTGGCAATGGCCAACGCCGGGCCGGATTCCAACGGCAGCCAGTTCTTCATCGTGTACCGGGATTCGCTGTTGCCGCCGACGTATACGGTGTTCGGCCGGGTCGACGAGACCGGGCTGGCGACGGTGGACGCGATCGCCGGCGAGGGTATCGTCGGCGATCCCGAGGACGGGCGACCGAAGAACAAGGTGGTCGTCGCTTCGGTCCGGCTGGACTGATCCGGCGCTATCGGTCCCGCGCGGGTATCCCGAGGATGGCCGCGGCCTGATCGGGGGTGGCCACCGGACGGCCGGCCTGCGCGCACAACTCGACAGCCTCGGTGATCAGTTCGACGTTGGTCGGGGTGCGGTCGCCGCCGTAGAACTCCAGCCCGACATGCAGGTGCCCGCCGCGCTCGAGGGCGAGCGTGGCGACGCGGTTGGCGCACAGGTCACCGCCGACCACCGAGACCGCCCACGGAATGTCGCATCCCTCAAGCATTTCCATGTAGGCCTCGAACGCCCGCTCGGTGGGCGGCAGGCCGAAGGGTGCGCCGAGATATCCCCGGTCAGTGGAGAAGTACAACTTGATCATGGCGCCCCTCGGCAGCCGGCCGGCCCGCCACCAGGCCAGCGCGGCGCGCAGGAATCCGGGTTCGTAAATCGCCAGGCTCGGGCCGACGTTGGTGGCGTGGCAGATGTCGAAGGCGTGGGCGACCGTGTCGAAGGAGTTGCGGTAGATCATCGAACCGGCAGGCAGTCCTTCGGCGTTGGTGTAGCCGAGGTTGACCGACCCGGGATCGGTCACACCCAGGCGCATCCCGCGGGCCGCCAGCGGGACGAGGTGCTCGTAGGACGGCGAGTACGTCTCGTCGAGATGAATTGTCGGATACAGCAACGCATCCGGACGCTGCGTGAGGATCGGCTGCCACGCTTCGACATAGCGGTCGGCAGCCTCGTCCACACCGATCCCGACCCGGTCGATGTGGTTGTGGATGATCGAGGCGCCCGCCTGCATGCACGCCAAGGCGTCGGCGACGATCTCGGGTGGCTCGACGGGCACATTCGGGTTGGTCTTCTTCGTGGTGACGCCGTTGATGGCGCATTCGATGATGACCGGTTCCATGTGCGCTCCTCTCCTACCGGCAGGCTATCCGGCGAGCGGTCCCAAACTCGCATAGCGGGGCCCGGATTCGTGCGATTTTCAGGCTGCTCGCGCGCCGGACGTCAGCTGTGGAAGGCGCCGGCCTGCCCCTTGGCGGTCGGCGGGGCGTCGATCGTCGGGACTGTTCGCCATGACCGCGGATTCGCCGGGGAAACCGGCGGAGTCACGGGATCGACCGCCGCGACGGCGCTCAGTTCCGGCCGCCCATCAGCCGCCCCGTCACCGTGATCAGTAGCCGCCGCGGCACCAGCCTGGTGAGCAGGTGCGCGGTGACGGCGTTGCTCAGCCCGTCGACGAAACTCGGCTTGCCGCCTCCGAGTTCGCGGATGGTGCGCTCGACGACCTGGTGCGCCGAACGCTTCTTGCCCAGCGCCGCCGATTCGCCTGCGATGTCGAAGAATTCGGTGTCAGTCGCACCGGGGCACACCGCGAGCACACGGATGCCGTGCGGCTTCTCCTCGGCCCACAGCGCCTCGCTGAACGACAGCACGAACGCCTTGGTCGCCCCGTAGACCGCCATGTGCGGCACCGGCTGAAAGCCGGCCGTGGAGGCGATGTTCACGATCGTGCCGCGGCCCCGTGACCGCATCCCGGGCAGGTAGCGCGCCGTCAGGTCGACCAGCGTGGCGCAGTTGAGCTGGATCTCGTCGGCCAGCCGCTGCGGGTCGGCGTCGACGACATCGCCGTGCGTGCCGAACCCGGCGTTGTTGACCAGCACGTCGACCGTGATGCCCGCCGCCTCGGTGGCCGAGACCAGCTCGGCGCCCGCGCCCGGCACGGCCAGGTCGCGGGCGAAGACGGTGACGGTTACGTGGTGCGCCGCGCGCAGCTCGGCCGCCAGCGCTTCCAGTGCATCCTGGCGGCGGGCGACCAGCACCAGGTCATCCCCGCGTGCGGCGAATGCCCGCGCGTACTCGGCGCCGAGCCCAGCCGAAGCCCCGGTGATCAGTGTCGCCATCGTCACGCCGCGCTGGTGACTCGGTAGACGTCGTAGACGCCTTCGACGTTGCGCACCGTGTTGAGCACATGCCCCAGATGCTTGGGGTCACCCATCTCGAACGTGAAGCGGCTGATGGCCACTCGGTCGTTGGAGGTGGTCACCGACGCCGAAAGGATGTTGACCCGCTCATCGGCCAGCACGCGGGTGACATCGGAGAGCAGCCGATGCCGGTCGAGCGCCTCGACCTGGATCGCTACCAGGAACACCGATGTGGGCGAGGGCGCCCAGTGCACCTCGATGATGCGTTCGGCCTGCTGCTGCAGGGAGGTGGCGTTGGTGCAGTCGGTGCGGTGCACGCTGACCCCGCCGCCGCGGGTGACGAAGCCCATGATGTTGTCCCCGGGCACCGGCGTGCAGCACTTGGCCAGTTTGGTCAGCGTTCCGGGCGCACCGGGCACCGCCACCCCGGTGTCGTCGTTGTTGCGTTGACGCACCGGCATGGTAGCCGGCGTATACCGTTCGGCCAGTTCGTCTTCGGCGCTGTCGGTCCCACCGAGCTGGGCGACCAGCCGCTGTACCACGTGCCGTGGCGAGACGTGCCCCTCCCCCACGGCCGTATAGAGTGCCGACACGTCGGCGTACCGCAGCTCCTGGGCCAGGGCCGCCATCGCCTCGCCATTGACCAAGCGCTGCAACGGAAGTCCACCCCGGCGCACCTCACGGGCGATGGAATCCTTGCCCGCCTCCAGCGCCTCCTCGCGGCGCTCCTTGGCGAACCACTGCCGAATCTTGGCCTTGGCGCGTGGCGACACGACGAAGGTCTGCCAGTCCCGCGACGGCCCGGCATTCGGGGCCTTGGAGGTGAAAACTTCGACCACTTCGCCGTTTTCGAGCTTGCGCTCCAGTGCCACCAGCCGACCGTTGACCCGGGCGCCGATGCACCGGTGACCGACCTCGGTGTGCACGGCGTAGGCGAAGTCCACCGGGGTGGACCCGGCGGGCAGGGTGATCACGTCACCCTTGGGAGTGAAGACGAAGATCTCTTGGACGGCCAGGTCGTAGCGCAGCGACTCGAGGAATTCGCCGGGGTCGGCGGCTTCTCGTTGCCAGTCGAGCAGCTGGCGCATCCAGGCCATGTCGTCGATCTCGGCGGCGGTTTGCGGATGCGGAACTCCGTTGCGGCCCTTGGATTCCTTGTAGCGCCAGTGCGCGGCGATGCCGTACTCGGCGGTGCGGTGCATGTCGCGGGTGCGGATCTGCACCTCCAGCGGTTTGCCCTCCGGGCCGACGACGGTGGTGTGCAGCGACTGGTACACCCCGTAGCGGGGCTGGGCGATGTAGTCCTTGAACCGGCCCGGCATCGGCTGCCACAGCGAATGCACCACGCCCACAGCGGCATAGCAGTCGCGGATCTCGTCGCACAGGATGCGCACACCGACCAGGTCGTGGATGTCGTCGAAATCGCGGCCCTTGACGATCATCTTCTGATAGATCGACCAGTAGTGCTTTGGCCTGCCCTCGACGACCGCGCCGATCTTCATCCCGGACAGCGCGCTGTTGATCTCGGCACGTACCTTGGCCAGATAGGTGTCGCGTGACGGCGCCCGGTCGGCGACCAGGCGGACGATCTCGTCGTAGCGCTTGGGGTGCAGGATCGCGAACGACAGATCCTCCAGCTCCCACTTGACGGTGGCCATTCCCAGCCGATGAGCAAGTGGGGCAATGACTTCCAGCGTCTCGCGGGCCTTGCGGGCCTGCTTCTCCGGCGGCAGGAACCGCATGGTGCGCATGTTGTGCAGCCGGTCGGCGACCTTGATCACCAGCACCCGCGGGTCACGTGCCATCGCGATGATCATCTTGCGGATGGTCTCGCCCTCGGCGGCGCTGCCCAGCACGACCTTGTCCAGCTTGGTGACGCCGTCGACCAGATGGCCGACCTCCTCGCCGAAGTCGGCTGTCAGCGCCTCCAGCGTGTATCCGGTGTCCTCGACAGTGTCGTGCAGCAGCGCGGCCACCAGCGTGGTGGTGTCCATCCCGAGTTCGGCCAGGATGTTGGCGACCGCCAGGGGGTGGGTGATGTACGGGTCACCCGAGCGGCGCAACTGGTCGGCGTGCTTGGCTTCGGCGACGTCGTAGGCGCGTTGCAGGAAGGCCAGATCGGCCTTGGGGTAGATCTCGCGGTGCACGGCAACCAGCGGCTCGAGCACGGGGTTGAGCGTGCTGCGCTGCGAGGTCATCCGCCGAGCCAGTCGCGCGCGGACCCGCCGCGATGCGCTACTGGTGGTCTTGGGGGTCTCCACCCGCGGCTCAGCGGGCGGAATCTCGGCGACCGGCAGGGGCTGGACCGCCGCGCCTGTGCCCTGTTCGTCAGCCATGGTCACCTCCTCGCGCTCGCTCCCGTAGAGCGAGGATATCGCCTCAGATGCTGCGCAAGCTGCGGACCGGCAGCGGCGCGATGTTTTCGCGTCCGCCAAGCGCGGCCAGCTCCAGCACCACCGCGGCCACCGGCACCTCGGCGCCGGCGGTGATCAGCAGGTCACGTGCCGCGGCGATGGTGCCGCCGGTGGCCAGCACGTCGTCGATGATCACGATCCGCCGCCCGGCCAGGTCGATGCCGTCGGCCGGGATCTCCAGCGTCGCGGTGCCGTACTCCAGGTCGTAGGTGCGGCTGTGCACCGGCGGGGGCAGCTTTCCGCCCTTGCGGATGGCGAGCACACCGATGCCCAGGCGGTGGGCCACCGCGCCGCCGAGTAGGAAGCCGCGGGCGTCGATCCCGGCGACCAGGTCGGCCCCGTACGCGATCTCGGCCAGCGCGCCGGTCACCACCGCGAATCCGTGGGTGTCGGCCAGCACCGGGGTGAGGTCCTTGAACTGGATGCCCGGTTCCGGGAAGTCGGGCACCTCGCGGGTCAGCGAGGCGATGACGTCTGCGACTGACTCAGCTGTCACTGTTCAAACACCCATCGGTCCATGTTCCAGCCCGCGCCCCATTTGGTCGGATTGCCTTCTACGGCATACATCTTCTTCGACGCCATCACCGTGCGCTGCTGACGGTACAGCGGCAGCGTGGGCATGTCGCCCCACAGGATCGGTGAGCTGTCCCCGAGCAGTCGCGCCTGCTCCTTGAGATCGGTGGTGACCGCCAACGCCGAGATGATCCCGTCGATCTGCGGGTTGGAGTAGCCGGGCAGGTTGTTGCCGTTGCCGCTGAATAACGTATAGGCGTCCATGGCCGACGAGCCGGTGGAGCCGCTGCCGGTCGCGCCGCCGGTACTGGCCAGCAGCATGTCGATACCACCGTCGCGCAGCGTCTGCGGACCGGTGGTGTCCGACGTCGCGTCCACCACGGTGATACCGGCCGCTGCACAGGATTTGGTGATCGCCCCGACGGTGGCGGCCAGCCGGGGGTTAGGTGCCTGATAACCGATCCGCACGGTCAGCGGCTGACCGTTGAGCGAGGCGCGGGCAGCGTCGGCATTGGCCGCCCCGAACTGGCCCACCACGGCGTTCCCCTCGACACCGGTGTAGGCGTTGTCGTCGGCCGGGTTGAGCCGGGAGTTGGAGATCGGCGCCTCGGCGTTGAGCGCGATGAGGTCGCGCGGGGTGCACAGCGCCACCGCGCGCCGGGCCGGCGGCCCGGCCAGCGGACCCTCGGCGGCGAAGATGAGCTGCTCGATGCCGCCGGAGGGGATCTCGAAGCGGTCGTAGTCGTCCGGGGTCGTCAGGGTGCCCGACGACCCGGTGGCCACGTCGACGACCTGGAAGGTGCCGTTGTTGAGGCGGTCCTGCACGTCGACCCCGCGCGGCCACACCGTGACCCGCTTGGTGACGGGTTTGGCACCCCACCAGCGGTCGTTTGCGGTCAGCACGACCGCACCTTCGGGCAGCACCGAGTCGATCTTGTACGGACCCGACGACGGGAACTTCTTGAGGTCGGCACCCTTCATCCCGGGCTTGAGGTCCCAGGTGGTGTTCCAGGCCTGCGCGATGCGGTCGACGGCCGCGGGGTCACCGGCCTGCAGCACCTGGGTGACGCTGAGCCCGAGTTCGTCGTCGAGGATGTGCGAGGGCATCAGCGACGTCGCGGTGAACAACTGCATGTAGTCGGTGATCGACCGGCCGGGCGCGAAGCTCACCCTGGCTTTCTTCTGGCCGGGCTGGCAGTCGACTGACTCGATGTCGATGTAGCCGGCGCGGCTGGCGGCGGCGAAGGCCGGGAAGCGCCCCGACTGGGCGGCCCACGCCAGCACCATGTCGTCGCACGTCACCGGCTTGCCGTCGGAGTACACGGCGTTGTCGGCGATCTGATAGTCGAGCACCAGCGGGTCGCGGCCGACCACCGCGACCGAACCGAAGTCGTGGTCGGCCAGCGGCTGGCCGTCCGGGCCGTGGATGGTGAACCCGGCCAGCACCCGGGCGAAGGCCTGCGGGCCCGCCGACGCCGCCCCGGTGACGGTGTTGGTGTTGTAGCTGACCAGCGTGCCGTCGACGGCGTAGTTGACCTGTTCGGCGGCGCTGCCGGTGCAGGCGCTGAGCGTGCCGGCGGCGAGAACTCCCACGACAGCCGCCACCGAGATCGCGGCGGCGCCCCTGCGCCGGACAGCCATGTCGCGTTATCGCCCTCGGGTGCTGCGCTTGCCTGTCGGCCGGCCCGCGCGTGAGCTGGACGGCCGGACCGGACGCGCGCCGGGTGCCGGCTTGTTGCCCACCGCAGCGGACACCGGCTCGGCCGCGCCGTCGACGTCGTCGCCGGTGACCTCGGCGGCAGCGGCGGCGACAGTGGCCGCCGGCTTGCGGCGGTTGATCACCCGGCGGGTGTGCGTGCGGACCTTGTCGGTGCGCTCACGCATGGTCACCAGCAGCGGTGTGGCGAAGAAGATCGACGAGTAGGTACCGACGATGATGCCGACCAGCTGAACCAGAGCCAGGTCCATGAGAGTGCCGACGCCCAGCAGCCAGACCGCCACCACGATGAGCGCCAGAATCGGCAGCACCGAGATGAGGCTGGTGTTGATCGACCGCATGAAGGTCTGGTTGACCGCCAGGTTGGCCTGCTCAGCGTAGGTTCGCCGGGTGGTGTGTTCGAAGCCGTGGGTGTTCTCCTCGACCTTGTCGAACACGATGACCGTGTCGTAAAGCGAGAAGCCCAGAATCGTCAACAGGCCGATCACCGTCGCAGGTGTCACCTCGAAGCCCACGATCGAGTACACGCCCGCGGTGACGACCAGGTCGAACACCAGCGTCGTCAGCGCCGAGATGGCCATGTACTTCTCGTAGCGCAGGGTGATGTAGATGGCGGCGAGCACGAGGAACACCACCAGCGCAATCAGCGCCTTCTTGGTGATCTGGCCACCCCAGGTTTCGGAGACCGCCGAGTCGCTGATCGCCGTCTCGCTGGGCTGGCCGTCGGCACCCTTGGGCTTGAACGCGTCGAACAGCGCGGTGCGCAGCTGGGCGGTCTGCTGATTGGTCAGCGTCTCCGAGCGGATCTGGATGGTCGCCGACGAGCCGTTGCCCACCTGGACCACGGCCTCGGGGCTCTTGCCGAGGGTCTTGCTGAACACGTCCTCGACCTGCTGGGTGGTGGCGATGCTGGTCGCACCCGCCACCGGCAGCGAGACCTTGGTGCCGCCTTCGAAGTCGATGCCGAAGGTGAAGCCCTTCAACACGATGCTGGCCACCGCGGCCGCCACGATCAGGCCGCTGATCGCGTACCACATCTTGCGCCGGCCGATGACCTCGAAGGCGCCGGTACCGGTGTAGAGGCGGACGAAGAAGTTGTGCCTGGGTGCGGCGGCTTCGAGGTCGGGCGCCTCGACGGCGGTGCTTTCGGTGTCTTCGGTCGTATCCCTGGCCATGTGCTTACCCCCGTTCCGTCACAGAAGCGGCAGCGCGACGTTCCCGGGCGATCTGCTGCACCGCCCCGAGACCGTTGAATGCCGGTTTCGCCATCGTCGGCGACTTGGAGGCCAGGTAGATCAGCGGCCAGGTCACCAGGAACACCACGACCACGTCGAGGATCGTCGTCAGGCCGAGGGTGAACGCGAAGCCCTTCACCTGGCCGACCGCCAGGAAGTAGAGCACCGCGGCGGCGAGGAAGGTCACCGCGTTGCCGGATAGGATCGTCTTGCGGGCGCGTGCCCAGCCTCGTGGCACGGCCGAGCGGAACGAACGCCCTTCCCGGATCTCGTCTTTGATGCGTTCGAAGAGCACCACGAACGAGTCGGCCGTCGTACCGATACCGATGATCAGACCGGCGATACCGGCCAGGTCGAGTGTGTAGTTGATGTATCTGCCGAGCAGCACCAGGATGCCGAACACCATGGCGCCGGAGGCCACCAGCGACAGCGCCGTCAGTACACCCAGCACCCGGTAGTACAGCAGCGAGTACACCAGCACCAGCGCCAGCCCGATCGCACCGGCGATCAAGCCGGCCCGCAGCGACGCCAATCCCAGTGTCGCCGAGACGGTTTCGGCTTCCGACGACTCGAACGACAGCGGCAGCGACCCGTACTTGAGGACGTTGGCCAGCTGCTTGGCGGTGTCGGCCGTGAACGGCGGGTTGCCACCGCTGATCTGGGTGCGCCCGCCCGGGATGGCTTCCCGGATCTGCGGTGCGCTGACGACCTGCGAGTCGAGCGTGAACGCGGTCTGGGTGCCGATGTTGGCGGCGGTGAAGTCGGCCCAGGTGGTGGCGGCCTGCTCCTTGAACTCCACGTCGACGACGTAGGCGCCGCTCTGGTTGTCCAGGCCGGAGGTGGCGTTCTTGATCTGGTCGCCGCTGATGATCGACTTGTCCAGCACGTAGACGTATTTGTGGTCTTCCGAGCACGTCACCAGCGGCAGGTTCGGGTCGTCGTTTCCGGCGAGCACGTCTTCCTGGTCGCAGCGGCCGGCCATGTACTGCACGGCCAGCAACAGCAGGTTCTGGTTGGTGCTCTGCCGCAGTTCCTTCTCGAACTTGATCCGCGCCGCGAGGTCCTTACGCGGATCCGGCGGGCCCGGCGGTGCGGGCGGGGCAGGCTGACCCGGAGCCGGAGCGGCGGGTGCGGCGCCCGGAGGTGCCGGCGCGGCGGGCTGGCCGGGCGCAGGGGTGGGCTCCGGCGTCGGCTCGAGCGGGAAAGGACGCGGCTGCGGCGCGGGGGCGGTGCCCGAGTCCGGGGCCGGAGCAGGAGCTGCTGGCGGTGGGGCGTCCGGGGCGGCACCGGGTGCGGGGGCACCGGGCGCAGGGGCGCCGGCCGGCGGTGCACCGGGCGGCGGCGCGCCGGCTCCGGGACGTTGACCGTTGGCCTGGGCCTTGATGGCCTCGACCGGGATCGGCTGCCCGATCACCGGGCGGATGAACAGTCGCGCGGTCTGGCCCAGGTTGCGGGCCTCGTTGCCGTCGTTGCCGGGAACGGTGATGACCAGGTTGTCGCCGTCGATCACTACCTCGGACCCCGACACGCCGAGACCGTTCACACGGGCACTGATGATCTGCTGAGCCTGGTTGAGGGCATCGCGGGTGGGCTTGGAGCCGTCCGGGGTACGCGCCGTCAGCGTGACGCGCGTACCGCCCTGCAGGTCAATGCCCAGTTTGGGTGCCGCATGCTTGTCACCGGTGAGGAAGACGAGCAGGTAGACCCCGATGAGCAGGACCAGGAACAGCGTCAGGTAGCGGTACGGATGCACCGGCGCCGAAGACGATGCCACGTTGTTGTCTCTCCTAGGTGTGTGCCGCGATCCGCTCCGCAAGGTACCTGCGAGATCCGCCGTCGGTTCTCGCTAGAGGGTACGTGCCGAGCCTGGCGTTCAGTCTTTGGTCAGGCGGTCCGCGTCGCTTTCGGTTATTTCGGCAGCTCCAGACTCCGAATCCTCGACCTCGGGCACCTCGGGCTCGACGCGGTCCCGGATCGCCAGCTTCATCCAGGTGGTCACCACGCCGGGAGCGATCTCGAGGTCGACATTGTCATCGGTGATGCCGGTGATGGTGGCCTGCAGGCCGGAGGTGGTGTGCACGCGGTCGCCGACACGCAGGGACTCGTGCAGATCGATGGTGGCCTGCATGGCCTTGCGCTGGCGCCGGGACGCGAACCACATGAACGCGCCCATGATGATGATCAGGGGCAAAAAGACGACTAGATCCATGACAGCACTTTCATATCGGGTGCGGGGGTAATGCTCCGGGACCGATGGGCCACGGGCCTCATAGCTGACCAGTCTGCCATTGGCGGTGGCGGCTGTGACCGTCACGGTGTTGATCCCCAGGTCGCTTCGCCCCGGCCCGCCGGCCGGAGAAGATGGTCGGATGGACCTGATCGAGACGCTTCGCAGCACCGGGACGGTGCGGGAATTCACCGACGAACCAGTCGAGGACGCGGTGCTGGCACGCATCCTCGACACCGCCCGATTCGCGCCCAGTGGCGGCAACGCGCAGGCCTGGCGGGTGGTGGTCGTCAAGGATCCCGCGGTCCGGTCGCGGCTGCGGGATCTGTACTTGCCGGGCTGGACCGATTACCTGGCGATGAGCGCGGCCGGGCTGCGGCCGTGGTCACCAGTCAATGACCCCGGTGCCGAGCGCGCCGCGCTGGCCGCTGCCGGACCGGTCGGCCCGGTGCAGGGTTTCGCTGCCCACCTCGACACCGTTCCGGTACTGATCGCGTTGTTCGCCGACCTTTCCCAGCTGGCCGCGGTGGACCGCGACCTGGATCGCTATACGTTCGCCGGCGGTGCCTCGGTGTACCCGTTCGCCTGGAATCTGCTGCTGGCCGCGCGGGCCGAAGGCCTCGGCGGTGTCCTGACCACGATGCTCATCCAGCGGGAAGACGAGGTGAAGCAACTGCTGGGCGCCCAGGGGCCGCTGGCGCTGGCCGCCGTGATCGCCCTCGGGCACCCCGTTCACCAGCCCACGCGGTTGCGCCGCGGCCCGGTCGAGTCGTTCACCACCGTCGACCGGGTCGACGGACCCCCCTTACCGACATGACGCCACCGATTACGTTGATAATGGGTCTCAGAACGACGTAATCCATTTCATCCTGCGTCCTCGAACCGGGTTTTCAGTTGCAGTGCGCGCCCGCACCGATAGGCTCTGATCGCCCGCTTCGTCCAGCGCCGCACCGCCTAGGAGAACAGCTGTGACCACCCTCGAGCAGAGCCGCAAACTCGTCACCGAGATCCCCGGCCCCGTGTCGATCGAACTGTCCAAGCGCCGCGTGGCCGCGGTGTCGCGTGGTGTCGGCGTCACCATGCCGGTGTTCGCCGCGCGGGCGGGCGGCGGGATCATCGAGGACGTCGACGGCAACCGGCTGATCGACCTCGGCTCGGGCATCGCGGTGACCACCATCGGCAACTCCTCGCCGCGGGTGATCGACGCGGTGCGCGCCCAGGTCGCCGACTTCACCCACACATGTTTCATGGTGACGCCGTACGAGGAGTACGTCGCGGTCGCCGAGCACCTCAACCGCCTGACCCCCGGCTCTTACGCGAAGCGTTCAGCACTGTTCAACTCCGGGGCCGAGGCGGTGGAGAACGCCATCAAGGTGGCCCGCGCCTACACCCGCAAGACGGCGGTGGTGGCCTTCGACCACGCCTACCACGGCCGCACCAACCTCACGATGGCACTGACCGCCAAGTCGATGCCCTACAAGAGCGGTTTTGGCCCGTTCGCGCCCGAGGTGTACCGCGCGCCGATGTCCTATCCCTACCGCGACGGCCTGATCGACAAGGAGTGGGCCACCGACGGCGAGCTCGCCGCCGAGCGGGCACTCACGGTGATCGACAAGCAGATCGGTGCGGCCAATCTGGCGGCGATCATCATCGAGCCGATCCAGGGCGAGGGCGGCTTCATCGTTCCCGCACCGGGCTTCCTGCCGACGCTGCGCGCGTGGTGCTCGGACAACGACGTGGTGTTCATCGCCGACGAGGTGCAGTCCGGGTTCGCCCGCACCGGTGCGATGTTCGCCTGCGAGGACGAGGGCATCGAGCCCGACCTGATCGTCACCGCCAAGGGCATCGCCGACGGTCTGCCGCTGGCGGCGGTGACCGGGCGCGCCGAGATCATGGACGCCCCGCACATCAGCGGTCTGGGCGGCACCTACGGCGGCAACCCGGTGGCGTGCGCCGCGGCGCTGGCCACCATCGAGACCATCGAACTCGACGGGCTACTCGACCGCGCCAAGCACATCGAGAAGGTGATGAAGGACAAGCTCGGCCGGATCCAGGCCGACGACGACCGCATCGGCGACGTCCGCGGCCGCGGCGCGATGATCGCCGTGGAGCTGGTCAAGTCCGGCACCTCCGAGCCGGATCCCGAACTGACCAAAACCCTTGCCGCCAAAGCGCATTCGCAGGGCGTACTGGTACTCACCTGCGGCACATTCGGCAACATCCTGCGTTTCCTGCCGCCGCTGACCATCAGCGACGAACTGCTGACCGAAGGCCTCGACGTCCTGGCCGGCATCCTCGCCGACATCTAGGGAGTCCCGGTGACGACCGTCAAGAACTTCATCAACGGCGAACTCGTCGAGTCCGTCAGCGGCGGCACCATGCCGATCGTCGACCCGTCGACAGGTGAGAAGTACGGCACCGCACCGATTTCCAACGAGCAGGACATCGACAACGCGTATGCCGCGGCGTCGACTGCGTTCGCCGACTGGAAGCGCACCACCCCGTCGCATCGACAGAAGGCGCTGCTGGGCTTCGCCGACGACGTCGAGAGGTCCGCGGCCGATCTGGTTGCGGCCGAGGGACGTAACACCGGCAAGCCGAACCACGTGACACTGGCCGAAGAGATCCCGCCGATGCTCGACCAGATCCGGTTCTTCGCCGGTGCGGCGCGGATTCTGGAAGGCAAGTCCGCCGGTGAGTATCTGGAGAACCACACCTCCTGGATCCGCCGCGAGCCGGTCGGGGTGATCGGTCAGGTAGCGCCGTGGAACTACCCGATGATGATGGCCATCTGGAAGTTCTGCCCGGCCATCGCCGCGGGAAACACTGTGGTGCTCAAGCCCAGTGACACCACTCCGGTGTCCACGGTGATGCTGGCCGAGATCGCCGCCAAGCACTTCCCGCCCGGGGTGCTCAATGTCGTCTGCGGCGACCGCGTCACCGGCGCCGCGGTGGTGGCTCATCCGACCCCGCAGATGGTATCGATCACCGGTTCGGTCGCCGCCGGGCGCGCTGTGGCCGTCAGCGCCGGCGGCCACCTCAAGCGCACCCACCTCGAACTCGGCGGCAAGGCGCCGGTCATCGTCTTCGACGATGCCGACATCGGCGCCGCCGCAGAAGGTATCGCCGTCGCCGGATATTTCAACGCCGGCCAGGACTGCACCGCGGCCACCCGGGTGCTAGCCCGCGCCGGGATCGCCGAGGAGCTCACCGCAGCGCTGGCCGAGCAGGCCAAGAGTGCGACCACCACATTCGGCCGGGCCGCCGACGACGAGGACGCCTGGGTGCCGCCGGTCAACAACCCGAACCAGCTCGAGCGGGTGCTCGGGTTCCTCTCCGACGTGCCGTCGCACGCCACCGTCGCGGCGGGCGGAAACCGCCAGGGCGACAAGGGTTTCTACATCGAACCGACGGTCATCGGCGGACTGCGGCAGGGTGACCGTCACATCCAGGAAGAGATCTTCGGGCCGGTGATCACCGTGCAGTCCTTCGCCGACGAGGACGAGGCCATCAGCTGGGCCAACGGCGTCGAATACGGGCTCGCGTCCTCGGTGTGGACCAAGGACGTCTCACGCGCGCTGCGGGTCTCCGCTGCACTGGACTTCGGCTGCGTGTGGATCAACACCCACATCCCGCTGGTCGCCGAGATGCCGCACGGCGGATACAAGTCCTCCGGGCACGGCAAGGACCTGTCGATGTACGGCCTCGAGGACTACACCCGCATCAAGCACGTGATGGCCTACACGGGTTAGTTGGTGCGAACAGGCGCAAAATCGCACTCCACCAGTCGGGTTTGTGCGATTTTGCGCCTGTTCGCGGCTTCACGTACCCCACCACTGACAGCAGATTCACAGCGACGAGCAGCAGCGTCACAGCCGCGAACGGGAATATCGTTAGCTTCTCTAACGTCATTCCCGTCGGGCGCAGCGTGGCGCCCACGATTCCTGATTCTTGACTTGCTTGGAGATTCGTCATGCCGCTCGATACCCGCGAAGACCGTTTCACCCGCCGAATCACCGACCTCTACGCCACCGATCCGCAGTTCGCCGCCGCCCAGCCTCTCCCCCTGGTCAGCCAGGCCGCCGCGGGGCTGCCACTGCCCGCGATGATCAAGACCGTATTCGACGGCTACGCCGATCGGCCCGCCGTGGGCCAGCGCGTCTCCCGACTGCACCTCGACCCTGACACCGGGCGCCGTACCCGGGTGACCGAACCGGCATTCGACACCCTCACCTACGCGCAGGTATGGGATCGCGTCGAGGCCATCACCCGAGCCTGGGCAGGCACCGCGGTGCATCCCCGCGACCGGGTCGCGATCCTCGGGTTCACCAGCGTGGACTACACGGTGGTCGACCTCGCCCTCACCCAACTCGGCGCCGTCGCCGTGCCGCTGCAGACCAGCGCGGCAGCGTCTCAGCTCACGCCGATCGTCGCCGAGACCGAGCCCACCCTGATCGCCGTCGGCGCGGACTATCTCGATGACGCCACCCAGCTCGTATTGACCGGACCGGCGCTGAAACGCTTGGTGGTCTTCGATTTTCATGCCGACGACGACGACCACCGGGAAGCCCTCGACACCGCGGTCACCACACTGGAGGGCACCGGTGTGAAAGTCACGACACTGGCGCAGGAGATCGACCGCGGCACTGCGCTCGCGGAGCATACTCCCGCCAGCGTCGACGAGGACCCCCTGGCGCTGCTGGTCTACACCTCGGGCAGCACGGGTGCCCCCAAGGGCGCCATGTACCCCGCCAGCAAGGTCGCCGACATGTGGAGCGCGGCCGCGCAGCACTGGGACGAGCAGCACGGCAGCTTCCCGGCAATCGTGCTCAGCTTCATGCCGATGAGCCACGTGATGGGCCGTGGCGCCCTCTACGGTGCGCTGAGCACCGGCGGCACTGTGTATTTCGCCGCCCGGCCCGACCTCTCGACATTCCTCGAGGACCTCGCGCTGGTCCGCCCCACTCAGCTCAGCCTGGTCCCCCGCGTCTGGGACATGATCCACCAGGAGGTGCAGCGTGAGGTCGACCGCCGCACTGACATCGATGAGGACAGCGTGCTCGCCGAGAGGCGGCAGAGCCTGCTCGGCGGCCGGTTTGTCACAGCGATGAGCGGGTCGGCGCCGATCGCACCCGAACTCAAAGCCTGGGTGGAGCGGTTCCTGGACATGCACCTGGTCGAGGGATACGGCTCCACTGAGGCCGGTGCCGTGTTCGTCGACGGGCTGATCCGGCGCCCGCCGGTGACCGACTACAAACTCGTCGACGTCCCCGAACTCGGCTACTTCGGCACTGATCTGCCCCATCCGCGCGGCGAGCTGCTGGTCAAGTCCGAGCAACTGTTCGCGGGATATTACCGCCGGCCCGACGTCACCGCCGAGGTGTTCGACGCCGACGGCTTCTACCGCACCGGCGATATCGTCGCCGCCATCGGACCCGACCAGGTCCGTTATGTCGACCGGCGCAACAACGTGCTCAAGCTGTCCCAGGGCGAGTTCGTCACGGTGTCCAAGCTGGAGGCCGTGTTCACCGCGAGCCAACTGGTGTCCCAGATCTACCTGTACGCCAACAGTTCCCGGCCCTACCTGCTCGCCGTGGTGGTGCCTACCGACGAAGCCCGAACCGGCCACGATGAGGCCGAACTCAAGTCGGCGATCACCGAGTCACTGCAGACCGTGGCGCAGACAGCGGGCCTGCAGTCCTATGAGATCCCTCGCGACATTCTCCTCGAGACAACGCCGTTCACCGTGGAGAACGGTCTGCTGACCGGCATCCGTAAGCTGGCCTGGCCGCGACTGAAGGAGCGCTACGGCCCTACCCTCGAACAGCTCTATACCGATCTGGCCCGGGCTCAGGACGACGAACTGCGGGCCATCCGCGGCAGCGCCGCCGACGCACCGGTGCTGGCGACGCTCATCCGTGCGGCAGGCGCGCTGCTGGGCACACCCGCTGCCGATCTCGACACCGGGGCACATTTCACCGATCTCGGCGGAGACTCGTTGTCCGCGTTGAGTTTTGCTAACCTCCTCAACGAGATCTTCGGTGTCGAAGTGCCAGTCGGGGTGATCGTCAGCCCGGCCAGCGACCTGCGGTCCATCGCCGCCTACGTCGAGGCCGAGCGTGCCTCAGCCAGCACGCGGCCGACCTTCGCCGCGGTGCACGGCGCCGACGCCACCGAGGTTCACGCCAAAGACCTGACGCTGCAACGGTTCATCGACGCCGAATCACTCGCCGCGGCCGCTACGCTGCCCGGCCCGCGCCGTGAGATCCGCACCGTCCTGCTCACCGGAGCGACGGGCTTCCTGGGCCGCTACCTCGCCATCGAGTGGCTCGAGCGGATGAGCCTGGTCGGGGGCAAGGTCATCTGCCTGGTGCGCGCCCGCTCCGACGAGGATGCCCGCGCCCGCCTGGACGCCACCTTCGACAGCGGCGACGCGGGACTTCTCGCGCACTACCGGCAGCTGGCCGCCGAGCATCTCGAGGTCCTCGCCGGCGACAAGGGTGAGCACAACCTCGGACTCGATGCGCCCACCTGGCAGCGGCTCGCCGACACCGTCGACCTGATCGTCGACCCGGCCGCACTGGTCAACCATGTGCTGCCCTACCGGGAGTTGTTCGCCCCCAACGTGTTAGGCACTGCGGAGCTGATCCGCATCGCACTGGCGACACGCATCAAGCCCTACGTCTACGTCTCGACGATCGGAGTCGGTGCCGGCATCACCCCGGGCCGCTTCGTCGAAGACGCCGACATCCGCACGATCAGCGCAACACGGGCGGTCGACGACTCCTATGCCAACGGCTACGGCAACAGCAAGTGGGCCGGTGAGGTACTGCTGCGGGAAGCCCACGACCTGGCGGGCCTGCCGGTCTCGGTGTTCCGCTGCGACATGATCCTGGCCGATACCAGCTATGCCGGCCAGCTCAACCTGCCCGACATGTTCACCCGGATGATGTTGAGCCTGGTCGCCACCGGAGTGGCCCCGGCGTCGTTCTACGAACTGGACGCGGCGGGAAACCGGCAACGCGCGCACTATGACGGGTTGCCGGTCGAATTCGTGGCCGAGGCCATCTCCACACTGGGCGCCCAGGTCACCGACGGCTTCGAGACCTATCACGTGATGAACCCCTACGACGACGGTATCGGGCTCGACGAGTTCGTCGACTGGTTGATCGACGCCGGATACCCGATCCAGCGGATCGCCGACTACGACCAGTGGCTGCAGCGGTTCGAGACCGCGATGCGGGGCCTGCCCGAACGGCAGCGGCACTATTCGCTACTGCCGCTGCTGCACAACTACCGGCGACCCGAGCGCCCCCTGCGCGGATCCATCGCGCCCACCGACCTGTTCCGGACGGCGGTCCAGGAGGCGAAGATCGGCGCGGACAAGGACATCCCGCATGTGTCGTCCGATGTCGTCGTCAAGTACGCGACGGACCTTTCTCTGCTCGGGCTGTTGTAATCCATTTTGCGAACTCGCCACCAGGGTCGCGGTCGGCGCGATCCACGACCCTGGTGGCGTTTCTTTGCAAGCAGTAGGATCGTCAGATCTTGGGGGGCGTGGGCCGGCGCGGGGAGCAGATGCACAGGGACGACGGCGTGATGGCGTCGCTTCGGCAATGGTGGGCCCAGCCCGATCAGTACAACTGGTTCTCGGAGTTCCTCGCGTCGCGGCAGCTGCAGGGATTCACCCGGACGATGGCTGGCTCGACCGCCGCGTTCTTCGCGGTCGTGCCGATTCTGATGCTGTGGAGCCCGTCAGGGCCACAGGGGCGGGTGGGCACCATCGGAGCGATCACGATGTCGCTGCTGTGCGTGACCGGGGGCATCATGTGGCTCGTGTGCTGGCCGACCCAACGCCAGTCAGCCGCGTTCGCCCTCGGCGGCAATGCGTGTGTGACCCTCGGTTGCCTGATCGCCGGAAGCCCCATCACCGGGCTGCTGGCCTGCACCACATTCGCTCCTCTTGCCGGGTATGTGGCGTTGTTCCACTCCAGCCGGCTGTTGACGGCCACCCTGATCAACGCGGGCCTGACGACGGCGTTGGCGGCTGCCCGGATCGCCGCCGCCGGTGATATCGCCTTGGCAGCAGGGCATTTCGTGGCGGTGGCGATCGCGGTGGTCGCCGTGCCGTTCGCCGCTCAGGTGCTGGTGCACCTACTGACGGTGGATGCGCTGATGTCGCACACCGATCCGCTGACCGGGCTGCGGAACCGGCGCGGCTACTACCGCTCCACGGTCCAGCTGATCGACACCGCAGGCGACTCTGCGTCGTCGTGTCTCACCGTCACCCTTGTCGACCTGGACGGGTTCAAACAGATCAACGACCGGCACGGCCACGGCTTCGGCGACGCGGTGCTGATCGCGGTCGCCGACAATCTGCGGCGCTTCAGCGCCATGAATTCCGTGGTGGCGCGGGTGGGCGGCGAAGAATTCCTGATCGCGGAGCTGGCGGCACCCAGTGACGCCGCGGCTCGCGCCGAACGGCTGCGCCAGGCCGTCGCGTCGGCGCCTGGCGGGGTCACCGCCAGCCTCGGGATGGCCTCGATGGCACTCGCCGATATCGGCCGGGGTGCGCAGCAGCGGGTTATCGAGCATCTGGTGGACGAAGCCGATACGGCGATGTACGAGGCGAAGCGGGCCGGCGGCAACCAGACGCGGCATCGGCCGTCGCCGAGCCGCCTGATCGACTGAAGGTTGACCTACAGCACCGCGATCGCCAGCAGGCCCACGGCGATCAGCGGGAAAACGCCCTGCGTGATCGCGGCTCGCGCCTTGTCGGGCGAGACTGCCAGCAGTACGACCGCCGCGGCCAGCATGGAGCCGACGCCGGCGAACACCAGCGCAGCGCCGACAGCGTTGTGGCCCAACACGATTGCCACGATACCGACGGCGGTCACGATCGCCAGGAACAGGTTGTAGAAGCCCTGGTTGAATGCCAGCAGCTTGGTCGTCTCGGCTTCCTCGGGCGTGGTGCCGAACACCTTTCGGGTGCGCGGTGAGGTCCAGGTCAGCGATTCCATGACGAAGATGTAGACGTGCAGCAGCGCGGCGAGCGCGGCGAATACCAGGGCGGCGGCGGTCATATGGCGTTCCGTTCGTCGAAGTTCACTCGAACAATCCGGACGGCCCGAGCCCGCTGGCACGCGGCGGCGGCACCATTCCGAGGTGGGTCCACGCTAGTGGCGTGGCGACGCGGCCGCGCGGAGTTCGCGCGATCATGCCCGCGCGCACCAGGAACGGCTCGCACACCTCCTCGACGGTGGTGGCCTCCTCCCCGACGGCGACCGCCAGTGTCGAGACCCCCACCGGGCCGCCGCCGAAGCTCTTGGTCAGCGCGGAGAGCACCGCCCGGTCGAGGCGGTCCAGGCCTAGTTCGTCGACGTCGTAGACCGCCAGAGCAGCCTTGGCGATGTCGCGGGTGATGATCCCGTCGGCACGTACCTCGGCGTAGTCACGCACGCGGCGCAACAGCCGGTTGGCAATCCGCGGGGTCCCCCGCGACCGGCGGGCGATCTCGGCGCCGGCTTCCGCACCGAGTTCGATGCCGAGGATTCCTGCCGAACGGCCCAGCACGCGTTCGAGTTCCGGGGGCTCGTAGAAGTCCATGTGCGCGGTGAATCCGAAGCGGTCCCGCAGCGGGCCGGTCAGCGCCCCGGACCTTGTAGTCGCACCGACGAGGGTGAACGGGGCCACCTCCAAGGGAATCGACGTGGCGCCGGGGCCTTTGCCCACCACCACGTCGACGCGGAAGTCCTCCATCGCCAGGTACAGCATCTCCTCGGCGGGCCGCGCGATGCGGTGGATCTCGTCGATGAACAACACGTCGTGCTCGACGAGGTTGGACAGCATCGCTGCCAGGTCACCGGCGCGCTCCAGCGCAGGCCCGGAGGTGACACGAAGCGACGAGCCCAGCTCGCCGGCGATGATCATCGCCAGTGACGTCTTGCCCAGACCGGGCGGACCGGACAGCAGGATGTGATCCGGTGTGCCGCCGCGGTTCTTGGCGCCCTCGAGGACCAGCTGCAGCTGTTCGCGCACCCGCGCCTGCCCGATGAACTCTCGCAGCGACCGCGGCCGCAGGCTGGCGTCGATATCGCCCTCGCCGACGCTGAGCATCGGCGAGACGTCCCGGTCGGGGTCGTCGTCCTCGGTGTCGCCCTCGAACCTGCTCATTTGGTCTTGCCCAGCAATGACAGAGCAGCGCGCAGCGCGCTGGACGTGTTGGCATCGGGGTCAGCGGCCAGGACCTTGTCGCAGGCTTCCTCGGCTTGCTTGATCGCAAAGCCAAGTCCGACAAGGGCTTCCACGACGGGTCCGCGCACCGCATGCCCGGAGACCGTGGCCACCCCGGCCGAACTGGGCAGCGAGCCGATCTTGTCGCGCAGCTCGAGCACCATGCGCTCGGCACCACGCTTGCCGATGCCGGGCACCCGGGTCAGCGCGGTGACGTCACCGTCGGCCAGCGCCTGGCGCAACGCGGTCGCGTCGTAGACCGCCAGCGTGGCCAGGGCGATCTTGGGGCCCACGCCGGAGACACCGAGCAACGTCGAGAACAGGTCGCGGGCATCGGCGTCGGCGAACCCGTAGAGCGTCTGGGAGTCCTCGCGCACGATCATCGCGGTGATCAGCCGGGCTTCGCTGCCCCGGCGCAGGGTCGCCAGCGTCGACGGGGTGGCCATCACCTTGTAGCCCACCCCGGCGGCCTCGATGACGACGTGGTCGAGGGCGATGTCGAGGACCTCGCCGCGCACCGAGGCGATCATCTCGCCGCCTTCAGCCGCGCGACGTACGCCCGCTTCTGCTCGGCGGCCATCGCCTCGGCCTTGGCCATCCGCGCGATCATCGGGGCCCGCCAGCAGTGGCAGATCGCCAGGGCGAGCGCGTCGGCGGCATCAGCCGGTGTGGGTTTCTGTTGCAGCTGCAGGATCCGGGTGACCATCGCGGTCACCTGTGCCTTGTCGGCGCGGCCGTTGCCGGTGACGGCGGCCTTGACCTCACTGGGGGTATGGAAGTGGACGTCGATGTCGCGGCGCGCAGCGGCCAGGGCGATCACCCCGGCGGCCTGGGCGGTGCCCATCGCGGTGTTGGCGTTCTGGTTGGCGAACACCCGCTCGATGGCCAGCACCTCGGGCACGTGGGTGTCGAGCCAGTGCTCGACGGTGTCGCTGATGGTGAGCAGCCGCTTCTGCAGCGGCTGATCGGCCGGGGTACGCACCACGTCGACATCCAGTGCGGTCACCTGACGCCCGCCGCTGCCCTCGATCACCGACAGACCGCAGCGCGTCAACCCTGGGTCGACTCCCATCACCCGCACGGATCGCCTTTCGCCTACGAACAGCTGTTCGATACCTTAACCGCTGCGAGCGACAGCATCGCGTAGCGACATACCCACCGGGTCAGCGTTCCAGGGCCATCGCGGTCAGCGCAGGATCGGAGGTGCCGCCCGAGCGGCCGGGCACCGAGCGCCAGATCAGGGCCGCGCACAGCAGGGTGATCAGCACGGCACCGGAGGTGACGACGAACGGCAGCCAGACCGCGTAGGCGAACATCGCTCCGGCGGCGCCGGCGCCGATCGCGATGGCCGACATCTCGGCCACCCCGAACAACGACTGCGCGCGCCCCGCCGCACCGGCCGGCACGTTACGGGACAGCAGGGACAGGGCAGCCGGATAGGCGACGGTGAATCCGGCGGCTTCGAAAGCCCCCAGTGCCATCAGTGCAACCGTGCTGGACAGGAACGGATAGGTGGCCAGGAACGCCGCCGACATCGCGAGGGCGGCCAGTGCGAGGCGACGTTGGTCGTAACGGTCCACAAGCCGGCCCGAGAACGGCGCGACGACGATGAACGGCACGGCGTAGGCGGCGAACGACAGCCCGATCTGAAAGTTCGTGGCGCCCTTGCTCTGCAGCAGCAGCGACCAACATGCCTCGTACACCCCAGCGCACAGTCCGCCGGCCAGCCCGGCCAGCATCGCGCCCTGCAGCCCCCGTCTGCGCAGCAGGTCGCGCACCGACACCGAATCGGTTGGCTCCGAGGGGCTTTCGACATCGGGCAGTGCGATGAACAGCATCGGCAGGCAGGCGAGCACCGAGCACACCGCGGTTCCGATGAACATCGCGCCGACGTGGCGTTCGGGAACCAGGCTGCCCACCACCGGTCCGATGGCCATCCCCGCCAGTTCGCTGGAGTACAGCCAGGCGTATCCCACCCCGCGGCGTTGGGCGGGGATGCAGCGACCAACCATGCTCAACGCCGCCACTCGCACCGCCCCTGATCCAAAGCCCTGCAGTCCGCGCAGCACCGCATAGGCTGAGCCCGCCTCGACGAGGACGAAAGCCGCACTGGCGACGGCATACATCAGGAGGCCGGCGACGATGACCGGTCGGTGGCCCCATCGGTCGGTGGCCCACCCGCTGGGGTACTGCGCCACGACAGCCGCCGCGAAGTAGGCGCCCATGACGATGCCGACGGTGCCGACCGAGACCTGTTGGTGGACTAGGAACAGCGGCAGGATCGGCAGGATGGCGGTGGCCCCGAGGAACTGCAGGCCCATCGTGGCGGACACACTGCCGAGCAGCACACGCTCGGAGCGTCTCGAGTCAGTAGATGACGGCACCAGACTCCGCTTCGGGGCTGCCGTGCCCGCGCGCCTCGGCCATGATCTCGGCGATCCGCTCGCCGGAAGCCTTCCAACCCTTGACTTTTTCCCGGCGCAGCTCGTCACCTTGCCGCTTGACCACGATCGTCCACGGGACGCCGAGGAATCGGGCGAGCAACCAGAACGGCCAGACCACCACCAGAGGAAGGGTCAGCAGCATGCCGAGTGCGAACAGCCCGCCCCACTCCGGCAGTTCCAGAAGCCAGGTACCGAACGGCCACCACACGCGGCGCACCGTCCACCTGGTATTGGTGGCGTCGCGAACCGCGGGCATGTCAGTACTCCCCCATGGACCGACTCCTCCTCGCCGCTCGTACCTCGCAGCGCATCGTCGTCAGTCCTCGTCGAGCTGCGCCGCGACGTCGTCGGGGATGTCGATGTTGGTGTAGACGTCCTGGACATCGTCACTGTCTTCGAGCGCGTCGACGAGCTTGAGCACCTTGCGGGCGCCGTCGAGGTCGACGGGCACGGTGACCGACGGCTGGAAACTGGCCTCCGCCGAGTCATAGTCGATACCGGCGTCCTGCAGCGCGGTGCGCACCGCGACCAGATCGGTGGGCTCGGAGATGATCTCGAAGCTGTCGCCGAGGTCGTTGACCTCTTCGGCGCCGGCCTCCAAGACGGCCAGCAGGATGTCGTCCTCGGTCAGGCCGTTCTTCTCCAGCGTGACCACACCCTTGCGGGAGAACAGGTAGGACACCGAGCCGGGGTCGGCCATGTTTCCGCCGTTGCGGGTCATCGCCACGCGGACCTCACCGGCGGCCCGGTTGCGGTTGTCGGTCAGGCACTCGATGAGCACCGCGACACCGTTGGGCCCGTAGCCCTCGTACATGATGGTCTGCCAGTCGGCGCCGCCGGCTTCCTCACCGGCGCCACGCTTGCGGGCCCGCTCGATGTTGTCGTTGGGCACCGACGTCTTCTTGGCCTTCTGGATGGCGTCGTACAGCGTCGGGTTGCCGGCCGGGTCACCACCGCCGGTGCGGGCCGCGACCTCAATGTTCTTGATCAGCCGGGCGAACTCCTTGCCGCGGCGCGCATCTTTGACGGCCTTCTGATGCTTGGTCGTGGCCCATTTGGAATGGCCGCTCATGGTGGTACTTCCTCTTCCTTCTGCAGTCAGCGCCGAAGCCTCGTAACCAGACGAGTCTACTGGCCCGCACACATCGACATCCTCGATGCGCCCAGGACGCGAGTCGCGGTCCGTACGGCCAGTCGCGACAGCAGGAAACCCAAGCGGTCAGCGATACCTGGCGTCGTAACTGCGGCGCCGTCCGGCTTCGGCCACCTGGTCCCGTTCAGCCAGAACGCGCTGCAGCGTGCCCGGCGGCAAGCCGTGCTTGCGGAGTCGGTGTTCGGCGCTCTGGTCGATGTAGGCCGCGCCGTAGATCAACGCGATGCAAGCACCACCCAGGACCGCTGTCGCCGCAATCCAGACGGGCCTGGTCAATAGGATGCCGCAGACCGCGAAGGGCAGCAGGGTCGTCAAAGTCCGCGCGACCTGCCGCCACCAGCGGCTACGTGCGGTGAGGTCGTGCAGCACCCACTGCTGATAGCGGGGGCCGAGCGTGCCACCGTAGGCGTACCACAACCACCGCAGTGGGTCGGGCCGATGAAATGACTTGCCGCTCATCAACATTGCTCGTCCGTCTCCGTCCGCCCGGCGCTGTGGGCGGAACCGTCGAATTTGTCGTCAACCGACCTGTCAGCACCCATCTGGTCGGCTCTTCACACCCCGGGAAGCGCGCCGGCTGCGAGGGCCACCGCATTGATCCGGTGCAGCACGTCGCGCAGGTTCTCCAATTCGGGGAGTTCCACACCCAGCCGGTCCACGACCGCCGCCGGAACAGCCAACGCACGCTGTCGCAGGGCTCGCCCCTCGTCGGTCAACGTTATTGCCGTGGCACGTTCGTCGACGGTGCTGCGATGTCGCCGAATCAGTCCCATCGCCTCGAGCCGTTTGAGCATCGGCGACAGCGTGGCGGATTCCATCTGCAATGCCGAGGCGATCCCCTTGACCGAAAGATCGCCTGCCGCAGCTGAATCACGGTCGTGATCCCACAACGCCAGCATGACCAGATACTGCGGGTGGGTCAGGCCCAGTGGTTCCAGGATCGGGCGGTACACGGCCAGGACGGCGCGGTTGGTCACCGCCAGTGCGAAACAGACCTGCTGTTCGAGCGCCAGCGGATCCACCGGGGATATCGTCACAAGAAAGATAGTACCCTAATAGTTAGGGTACTATCCATTAGCCCGGACGAAGGGCCACTCACGCCCCCAGGTCTGCGTCGATGTAGTGCTGCACCACTGGAACCATCGCGGCTAGCACCTGATTTTCGGTCATCGAGGCCAGCGGTTCGATCTTCCACACATAACGCACGAGAGCGAATCCCATCAGCTGGCTGGAGATCAGGGCGCTTCGTCTGAGCCGCTCGCCTTCATCATCGCCGAGCGTCGATTCTCCGATCAGGCTGCGCTCGACGATCGTCCGCAGCTTGTCGCGGGTGGTGGGTTCGTGGGCCGCCGTGAGCACCACCGCCCGCAGTGTCGGCCCGATCTCGTCGTCCTCCCAGCTGCTCATCACGGTGCGCAGCAGCTGGGCGGCCAGCTGACCGCGGGGGGTGCCCCAGGCCGCGGCCACCTTCTCCAGCCAGCGCGGCGGCGGCGCGGTAGCGGCGTCGAGCAGGCCTTCTTTGGAACCGAAGTAGTGGTAGACCAGCGCGGGGTCGACGTCGGCGGCGCGGGCCACGGCCCTGATGGTGGTCCCCGCCGAGCCGTGTTCGGCGAAGGATTCTCTGGCGGCGGTCAGGATGCGCGCCGAGAGGACACCGCGTTCGTCTCGCGGACCAGGGGAAACAGTCTTGGCCACCGGCCAAGGATACCCGGAGATTCACGTTGCGTTGAAACTAGTTTCACCATACGATGAGACTGTCTCAACGAAGCGTGAAACAGGAGCCGATATGTCCACCGTTTCCGGAACCGAGCCCGGACAGCGCCGGCTCAACGGCCCGCAGACCACCGGCCGGGAATACCGCAACCTCAGCACGCCCGACCATGGCATGACTACCGATATCAACGTCGCCGTCCTGATGCGTGACGGCATCACCCTGCTGGCCGATGTACACCGCCCCGACGGCCCAGCAGCTGAAGGGGCGCGCTTCCCCGCGCTCATCGCGGCCTCCCCGTATCCCCGGCAGATCCAGGACCTCGGCGCGCCGGCCGGATTCATCGAGGCGGGCGCCACCGACTTCTGGGTGCCACGCGGATACGTGCACGTCATCGCCAACCTGCGCGGTACGGGCGGGTCCGGCGGCACGTTTGGTTTCTTCGACGCCCAGGAACGCCGCGACATGTACGACCTCGTGGAATGGGTGGCCGCCCAGCCGTGGTGTGATGGCAATGTCGGGATGATCGGCATCAGCTATTTCGCGATGACCCAGCTGGAGGCCGCTGTCGAACGCCCGCCCCACCTCAAGGCCATCTTCCCGGTGGCCGTCACCGCGGACCTGTACGACGCCGCGATGCACCACGGCCTGTCCAGCGCGTCGTTCGTGACACCGTTCATGTCGATGCTCGGACTCACCGCCGCGCGCAGCGACACGTTCTGGCGCAGCCGACCGCTGGGAGCGGCACGCTGGGTCCTCAATACCCCGCGGCTGCACCGCAAGTTCGCGACGATGAACGGCGAGGCGGCCGTGACGATGATGCGCGGGCTGCTCAAACTGCCGCACGACCCCCACCCCTGGGACGAGCTGTGGCTCGAAGCGACGGTCAAGCACCCCACCCGCGACGCCTGGTGGGACGAACGCAACCTGCTGCCACTGCTCGAAAAGGTCGACATCCCAGCCTATTTGGGCTGCGACTGGCAGAACGTGCCGCTGCACCTGCCCTCGACGTTCACCAGCTACGCCAGGCTGACCAACAGCCCCTGCGTGTGCATCGGGATGCTCGGCGAGTACGGCCTGACCTGGCCCTGGGAAAGCCTGCACATCGAAGCGCTGGCCTGGTACGACCATTGGCTCAAAGGCCGCGACACCGCGATCCTCGACGGCCCGGCGGTTCGTTACGTCCTGCCCGGCACCGACGAGTGGCGCATGAGCGAATCCTGGCCGCCAGCAAGCACGGTCCGCGAACTGGCCCTGTGCGCCGACGGCACCCTCGACGACGACGAAAATGCCCCTGGTACAAGAGACTTCATGGTTCTCGGCGGCGGGCTGGGCCGCGCCAAGGCAAGTGAGATCGATCCCCCGTCGTCGCTGACCTGGACCAGCCAGCCCCTCGACGATGCGCTTGAGGTCGCCGGCGACATCGAGCTGCGCCTCCTGGCCAGCGCCACCGCCGCCGACACCGCGTGGATCGTCACGCTGACCGATGTCGCCCCGGACGGCTCCAGCACGCCGGTCACCGCAGGGTGGCTGCGCGCCAGCCTGCGCGACGTCGACGAGGCGGCAAGCCGGCCGGGCGCACCGGTGCTGCCCTGCAGGCAGGCCGTCGCGGTGCCCATCGGCGAGGATGTCGAGTATCGGATTCCGCTGGTGCCCAACGCCAGACGGTTCGCGCCCGGCCATCGCATCGCGCTGACTCTCACCAGTGACGACCAGGACACGGACATTGCGGCGATCATGAACTTCCGGCATGCCAGCGTGGGAACCAGCAGTATCAACACCGTGGGATCCGGCTCGCGGCTAGTGTTGCCGGTTATTGAAGACTAGAGCGCGCGCCACCAGCCGGTGGGACGATCGGACGAGTGATACTGCCAGGCCGGCCGCCACACGAAGCGGTGGCCGACGGCGCCCCGAGGCGGTTGCGCGTCCAGGCCCACTTCCCGCAGGTGCAGGCGGAACAAGATTCGTGACAACATCACGCCTCCGTCCTTTGCCCCGAGCCCTCTGTCCAGCCAGTATGGACACCCATCACGGCAGAACGTGTGTGCCCACATTGACGCCGGGTAAACGTCAACTGACGAATTAGCGCAGGAAGCGTCAGGCCCGGCCGGTGACGATGTCGACGAAAAGCTTGTGCACTCGCCGGTCGCCGGTCATCTCGGGATGGAACGCCGTCGCCAGCACCGCGCCCTGGCGCACCGCGACGACATGGTCGTCGGCGCGCGCCAGGACCTGCACATCCGGACCGACCCGCTCCACCCACGGCGCCCGGATGAACACGGCATGCGCCGGACCGTCGAGCCCGTCGAACTCGATGTCACCTTCGAAGGAGTCAACCTGACGGCCAAAGGCGTTGCGCCGCACCGTCATATCGATACCGCCGAGCGGGACGGCCTCCCGGCCCGGTTCGCCGGCGTCGAGGATCTCACTGGCCAGCAGGATCATTCCCGCACACGAGCCGTAGGCGGGCATACCGCCCGAGAGTCGCCCGCGCAGGGGGTCGAGCAGGTCGAAGGCCCGCAGCAGATGGCTCATGGTGGTGGATTCGCCGCCGGGAATCACCAAACCGTCGACGGCGTCGAGCTCCTCGTGGCGGCGCACCGTGGACGCCTCGGCACCGGCTTCGCGCAAGGCGGCCAGATGCTCACGCGTATCACCCTGCAGGGCCAGCACACCGATCCGGACGGTCATTGTGCAGCGGGGTATCCACGCTGATAGCGGGTCAGCCCCTCCTGCATGACCGCGGCGACCATCTCCCCGTACTGGTTGAAGATCCGGCCGTGGGTCAGCGCCCGCCCGCCGCATGCCGACGGCGAGGACTGGTCGTAGAGCAGCCACTCGTCGGCACGGAACTGCCGCATGAACCACATCGCGTGGTCGAGCGAGGCGACATTGAGGTGTTTGCGTTCCTCGGCGTGGTGTACCTGCGCCGACCCCAGCAGGGTCAGATCGCTCATGTAGGCCAGCGCGCAGATGTGCAGGACGTGGTCGTCGGGCAGCGGATCCTTGTGCTTGAACCAGACCTGCTGCTGGGAGACCTTGCCGGGGTCGGTGATCACCTGGTCGCGCGGGACGATGCGGACATCCCACTCGGCGAACTGCGCGAAGCCGGCGTCGTCGAACACCCCACCCTTGGAGACGAAACCGGGGAGGTCGTCGGGCGGTGGGGCTGCCGGCATGGCGTCCTGGTGTTCGATACCGCTCTGGTCGGTCTGGAACGACGCCGACATCGAGAAGATGGTCTGCCCATGCTGCACGGCGTTGACTCGGCGGGTGACGAATGAGCCTCCGTCACGCAGCCGTTCGACGATGTAGACGGTGGGCTTGGTGGCATCACCGGGACGCAGGAAGTACCCGTGCAGCGAGTGCACCTGGAATTCCGGCTCCACGGTACGCACCGCCGACACCAGTGACTGGCCGGCCACGTGGCCGCCGAAAGTCCTTTGCAGAAAACCAGATTCGGGGCTGAACACACCACCGCGGTAGATGTTGACCTCGAGTTGCTCGAGATCGAGGATCTCTTCGATCGCCACCAGGCAGCGCCTACCAGCCGCGTTCGGCGAGCCGGTGGGGCTGCGCGATGTCCTCTACGTTGATGCCGACCATCGCCTCACCGAGGCCACGCGACACCTTCGCCAGGACGTCGGGGTCGTCGTAGAACGTGGTGGCCTTGACGATGGCGGCGGCACGCTCGGCGGGATTGCCCGACTTGAAGATTCCCGAGCCGACGAACACGCCCTCGGCGCCGAGCTGCATCATCATGGCCGCGTCGGCGGGGGTGGCGATACCGCCGGCGGTGAACAGCGTGACCGGCAGCTTGCCGGCCCGCGCCACTTCGACCACGAGGTCATAGGGCGCCTGCAGGTCCTTGGCCGCAACGAAAAGCTCGTCCTCGGACAACGAGGTAAGCCGGCGGATCTCCCCGCCGATGGTGCGCATGTGGGTGGTGGCGTTGGACACGTCACCGGTACCCGCCTCACCCTTGGAGCGGATCATCGCCGCGCCTTCGGTGATGCGGCGCAACGCCTCGCCAAGGTTGGTCGCACCGCACACGAACGGCACGGTGAACTTCCACTTGTCGATGTGGTGGGTGTAATCGGCCGGGGTCAGCACCTCAGACTCGTCGACGTAGTCGACGCCGAGGCTCTGCAGGATCTGCGCCTCCACGAAGTGCCCGATGCGGGCCTTGGCCATCACCGGGATGGTGACCGCGGAGATGATGCCTTCGATCAGGTCGGGGTCGCTCATCCGGGCCACGCCGCCCTGGGCGCGGATGTCGGCGGGGACGCGCTCGAGGGCCATCACCGCCACCGCGCCTGCGCCCTCGGCGATGCGCGCCTGCTCGGGGGTGACGACGTCCATGATGACGCCGCCCTTGAGCATCTCCGCCATACCGCGCTTGACCCGGGCCGTACCGGTCTGCGCGTGGCTGCCCGTGCCGTTACGTCCAGCTGCGGTATCCACAGTCGATCCCTTCTTTTGATACGGATCCAGTGTAAGGGAGGCACCCAAACTGAATATCTCCGCGTTGGAGCACTCCGTCGACCACGCTTCCGCCCGCTGGGGGCGGGTCGGTCGGACCCTTCCGGAGGCAGATCGCCGATGGCGTGAATCTACCGCAACGGTCACCGGTGACCTCCCGCCAGGAGGCGGGGCGGTCACGCTGTCAGTCGGTGAAGTCGATCCGAACCGACACCGGGGTCGTTTCCAGCGCCTTGACGACCTTGGACCCCAGCCGGCCGAAGCCGCGGGCACGGGCGACGACGTCGTCGTCGGGCCTGAATGCGGCCACCCCGGTGCGCCACCGATCGCCCTGCCGGATGCGGACGCCGGCGTTGGCGGCGATATTGCTTCCCCATCCCGAACGGTTGCCATGCTGGCAGATCACCCACGCACCGGCAGTATCGAACTGGGCCGAGACAGGGACCCGGCGCAGCTGGCCGGTCTTGCGGCCGATGGTCTCCAGTTCGGTGGCCAAGGTGGTGCGCACACCCAGCCTGCTCAGCCCCTTGACCGCCGGATTGAGCAGATAACGCCCGATCAGGCGTTCTCTGCGAAACTTCCGCAGCGTCTTGTCCGCACCGATGATCGCCATGGCCGCCTCCTAGGGGTAGTACGGGCAAGCCTAGTAGACCAATCGGTATACTTCAAGGCGAGCTTGCCGAACCGAGAGGTACCGAACATGTCCGCACGAGACGCCCTGATCGCCAGCGTCACCGGATTGGTGCGCCGGCGCGGAGTGGCCGGAACCGGCCTCGCTGCCCTGCTGGAGGACAGCGGACTCGCCCGCCGAACCCTGTATCTGAACTTTCCCGGCGGCAAAGCCGAGCTCGTCGCCGAAGCCACTCGGCAGGCCGGACAGGAGCTGGCCTCGGCGATCCGGGCAGCCGACGGCGCTGACGCGGCGCAGGCCGTGCAGATGTTCATCGATCAGTGGAAGGCGCAGCTCGGCGCGACGCATGTGGAAGCGGGCTGCCCGATCGTCGCCGCGATCCTCGGCCGCTCCGAGGCGCCCGCCGCCGCCCAGGCCGCCAGCGCGGCCGTCGCGGAATGGCAGGAGATCCTGGCCGAGCGGCTCATCGCGGACGGCGCCGAACCGGAGACCGCCCGCTCGCTGGCCACCCTGACCGTCGCCGCGATCGAAGGCGCGGTGATCCTCGCGGTGGCGGCGCAGTCGACCGACCCGCTCGACGACGTCGGCCGTCATCTGCTCGAGGTCATCAGGCTGCACGTGCCGGACCACCCGCAGTGACCGCCCGGCACGGTCGCCCTCAGCGGATGGGGTGCAGCTCGGCGCGCCCGGCTCCGCCGTCGGCCACCGCGCCGGCCTCGGCCAGCAGCTCGCCGAGCTGCAGCGGGTAGACCGTCTGCCCGCCTGCGGCGAGCTCGTCGATGGTGGCCGCATCACACCAGCGGTGACCGTGGATGTAGCGCAGCTCCAGTTCCGTGCGTCCGGTGGCCACCGGCTCGAACCGCCGGGTCCGATGCACGAAATAGAACTCCTGGCTCTGGACGACAGTGCCGTTGAAATCGATCACCGACTCCCGCCGCCACAGCGGGCCCACCATCGCGGCCGGGTCCACACACAGACCGGTCTCCTCGGCGATCTCCCGCACCGCCGCGTCAACCAGCCGCTCGCCGGGATGCGCCTCGCCGCCGACGGTGAACCACCACCGCGGTGCGGTGGTGGCGGTGACCGCCGGATCCGACCCACAGAACAACAGCACCGCGCCGTCATCGTCGAGCAGGACCACCCGCGCCGACGTGCGCCGGTCCACCACGCCCGCCTCGGCGGCCGGCCCGGGAGCCGCCCGCTCGGCGATCTCGAAATAACTTGGTAGCGGCGCGGTTCCGCCCAGACGCAGCCAGCGCACCGGGCGTCGCTCCCGCAGCGCCAGCGTGTCGCGGACCGCGTCGTTATGGAAGCGGCGGGCCAGCAGCACCCGTGCCTCGGCGTCGGCGAGCTCGGCGACCAGCGCCACCGGTATCGCCGACGGGTCGACCATCGCCAGCGCCGTGGACAGTTCGTTCTCGGCGGCCTCCCGCCCGGTTCGCGGCGCACGTTCGGCCGCATCAGCCAGCGCGGCCAGTCGCCGGCCCTCGGGGCGGTGGTTGTAGGCGTCGGCGGCCACGGCGCGCGCCACCACCGCGCGGCGGCCCAGCGCCGCGTCGAGCGCCTGCCAGGACAGGTCGTAGCGCACGTGCAGCCGGTCGAGCCGGTTGGCGGTCTGGTAAGCCCAGACCGCGCTGAACACCAGCACGAACACCAGGACCGCCGTCAGCGACCAGTACAGCGGGCCGTTCATTGGATCGATCCCCGAGTCGCTTCGCTCCTGCCCGCCGAGCCGGCCACCGTCACCTTCGCCCCCGCACCGGCGACCGTCTCGTAGACCCTCATGATCTCGTCGGCCACCACCGGCCAGTCGTAGCGGCGCACGGCGGTCCTGGCCGCCTTGACGTAGCCGCCGCGGATCGTGTCGTCGGCGAGGACGGCGATCAGACCGTCGGCCAGCGCGTCGGAATCCTCGACGCGGACCAGCCGGCCGGCCTTGCCGTCGACCAGAACCCGGCGGAACGCGTCGAGATCGCTGGCCACGACCGGCGTTCCGGCCGCCATCGCCTCGACCAAAACGATGCCGAAGCTCTCACCGCCGGTGTTGGGGGCGCAGTACACATCGGCGCTGCGCATCGCCGAGGCTTTGGTGGCGTCATCGACCTGACCCAGGAAACGCAGATGGCCGGCCAGCGGTCCGGCTTTCTCGCGCAGTTCCTCCTCGTCGCCGCGGCCGACGACGAGGACCTCGATGTCGGCGAAGCGCGCCACCAGGGCAGGCAGCGCACCCAGCAGCACCGCCATCCCCTTGCGGGGTTCGTCGTAGCGGCCCAGGAACAGCACCGACTTTCCCGGCCTCGGGTAGCCGTCGAGCCGGGGCGCCTCGGCGAACGACGCCACGTCCACCCCGTTGGGGATCTCGACGGCATCGGAGCCCAGCGCCTCCATCTGCCAGCGCCTGGCGAGATCGGACACCGCGATACGCCCGACGATCTTCTCGTGGTACGGCCGCAGAAATCCTTGAAAGACGCTGAGCGTCAACGACCTTGTGGTCGAGGTGTGAAAGGTCGCGACGATCGGGCCCTCGGCGGCCTGCAGGGCCAGCATCGACAAGCTCGGCGCGTTGGGCTCGTGCAGGTGCAGGACGTCGAACTCACCCTCGATGAGCCACTTCTTGACCTTGCGGTGGGTCGCCGGGCCGAACCGGAGCCGTGCCACCGACCCGTTGTACGGGATGGGGACCGCCTTGCCGCCGGACACCACGTAGTCGGGCAACTCGACGTCGGCCGACGCCGGCGCCAGCACGCTGACATAGTGCCCGCGTTGACGCATCACCTCGGCAAGCTGCAGTACGTGCGACTGCACCCCGCCGGGAACGTCGAACGAGTACGGGCAGACCATGCCGATGCGCATCAGCTGGGACCGTCGCCCCGTATTCGGGCGCGCCTCTCCTCGGACAGGTCGGCGAGCCACTGCGGCTGCAACATGTGCCAGTCCTCGGGGTGGGCGGCGATGTTCCTGCCGAACTCGTCGGCCAGCGCCTGGGTGATCACACCGACGTCCGCGCTCGAGCAGTCCAGTGGCGGGCCGATCTGCACGACGCAGTCCTCGCCCTGGTAGTAGACGTGAGCCGGCAGCAGCGCGGCGCCGGTCTTGACGGCCAGCTTCGCCGGGCCGCCCGGCATCCGAGTGGGTTCACCGAGCAGGTTCACCTCGATACCGGATCGGGTCAGGTCGCGTTCGGCCATCAGGCACACCGCGCGGTTGGCCTCCAGCCGCTCGGCGAGCACCTCCATCGGCGGGCGCTCGCCGCCGTTGAGCGGGAGCACCTCGAAGCCCAGGCTCTCCCGATAGTCGAGGAAGCGACGGTAGAGGGACTCCGGTTGAAGCCGCTCGGCCACCGTGGTGAACGTGCCGCTGTGATGCACCAGCCACACCCCCGCCATGTCCCAGTTGCCGCTGTGCGGGAGCGCCAGGATCACGCCGTGGCCGGCCGCATAGCCGGCGTCGACGTGTTCGGCGCCCACCACGACGGCATCGAGCCGGCGCGCAAGGGCGTCGAGATCCATCGTCGGCAACCGGAATGCCTCCCGCCAGTACCGGGCGTACGAGGCCAGCGAAGCACGGATCAGCTCGTCGGGCACCTCGGCGGGCGTGGTGCCGATCACCCGGGCCAGGTTCTTGCGGAGCTGCTCGGGGCCGCCGCCGAGCGCCGCATACCGGGCGCCGGCGCCAAAAGCATTGCGTGCAAAGAACTCCGGCATCGTTCTGACCAGCCGCCAGCCCGCGGCGTATCCCCAGTCGGCCAGGTTGTCGCCTGAGGGCAGCCGGTTACGCCCGGCTGTCCACAGCCCCGACGGAGTCGCGATCACTGCTCGGGACTCCCGGACTCGGGCGTGGCCGGTTCGATCTTGTCCATCGCCCCCGGCGAGCTACGCACCGAATGCACCCGCTGGCCCACCGTCACCAGGCTGGCGACCGCGAGCAGCCACATCGCGGTGGGCAGCAGGATCGGCACGCCGAACACCGGGAAGTCCGAAAGGCCGGCGCCGAGCAGCACGATGACCAGACGTTCGGGGCGTTCGATGAGGCCCCCGCCGCCTTCCAGGCCGCTGGCCTCGGCGCGGGCCTTGACGTAGGAGATCACCTGCGAGGTCACCAGGCAGATCAGGGTAGCCACCATCAGTGACGAGCTGTGCAGGCCGAACGCCGCCCACCACAGCAGCCCGCAGAACACCGCGCCGTCGCTGATCCGGTCGCAGGTGGCGTCGAGCACCGCGCCGAACCGGGTGCCGCCGCCGCGCTGGCGTGCCATCGCACCGTCGAGCATGTCGGCCAGTACGAAGAAGAACACCGCCACCGAACCCCACCACAGCACCCCGATGGGAAACAGCGTCAAGGACGCCAGCACCGAGCCGGCGGTGCCGACGATGGTGACGATGTCGGGGGTCAGCCCAATCTTGAGGGCCGCCTTGGCAACCGGCGTACTGAGTTTGGTGTACGCCGCGCGGGTCATCAGGTAGAAGTCGCTCACGGCAGGTTGGCCCATTCGGAGGCGAGCAGCGCGCGGGTGTCGCGTAGCAACTGCGGAATGACCTTGGTCTCACCCACGATCGTGATGAAGTTGGCGTCACCCGACCACCGCGGTACGACGTGCATGTGCAGATGCTCGGCCAGCGAACCGCCCGCCGACTTGCCGAGGTTGAGCCCCACGTTGAAGCCGTCCGGGTTGGAGACGGCCTTCATGACGCGAATTGCCTTCTGAGTGAACGCCATCAGCTCAGCGCTCTCCTCACTGGTGAGGTCCTCGAGCTCGGAGACCCGACGATACGGCACCACCATCAGGTGGCCGGGGTTGTACGGGTAGAGATTGAGCACCGCGTACACCTGTTCGCCGCGGGCCACCACCAGGCCTTCCTCGTCGGGCAGCGTGGGAATGTGGGTGAACGGCCGTGCGGGCTCGGCAGACTTCTTCTGCGCGGGCACCTCGACGATGTAGCTCATCCGGTGCGGGGTCCACAACCGCTGGAGCCGGTCAGGCTCCCCCACTCCCCGATCGGTGATCGCCTCGCGGTCTTCAGTCACTGTCAACCTTCACCAGTTCGGCTGTGGGCACGGCATTTTCGCGGTCGGCGATCCACTTCAGGATTGACGCCACTGCTTGCTGACGGGGCACACCGTTGATCTGGGTGCGGTCACCGAACCGGAAGCTGACCGCACCGGCCTCCACGTCGCGGTCACCCGCGAGCACCATGAACGGCACCCTCTGGTTGGTGTGGTTGACGATCTTCTTGGCCATCCGGTCGTCGCTGGCATCGACCTCCACCCGCACACCGTGCGAGCGCAATTCGGCGGCGACGTCGCGCAGGTAGGCCACGTGGTCGTCGGAGACGGGGATGCCCACCACCTGAACCGGGGCCAGCCACGCCGGGAACGCGCCGGCGTAATGCTCGGTGAGGATGCCGAAGAACCGCTCGATCGACCCGAACAGCGCGCGGTGGATCAACACCGGCCGCTGGCGGGTGCCGTCGGCGGCGGTGTACTCCAGCTCGAAACGCTCGGGCATGTTGAAGTCGAGCTGGATGGTCGACATCTGCCAGCTGCGGCCCAGCGCGTCGCGCACCTGCACCGAGATCTTCGGCCCGTAGAACGCCGCGCCGCCGGGATCGGGAACCAGCTCCAGGCCCGAGGATTCGGCGACCTCGCGCAACGTCTCGGTGGCTTCCTCCCACACCTCGTCGGAGCCGACGTACTTGTTCGGGTCCTTGGTGGACAGCTCCAGATAGAAGTCCGACAGGCCGTAGTCGGCGAGCAGGTCGAGAACGAACCGCAGCAGCGAGGCCAGTTCGTCACGCATCTGCTCACGGGTGCAGTAGATGTGCGAATCGTCCTGGGTCATCCCGCGCACCCGCGTCAGGCCGTGGATGACACCGGACTTCTCGTAGCGGTAGACGGTGCCGAACTCGAAGAGCCGCAACGGAAGTTCGCGATACGACCGCCCACGCGACCGGAAGATCAGATGGTGCATCGGGCAGTTCATCGGCTTGAGGTAGTAGTCCTGCCCTGGCTTGCGCAGGACGCCGTTCTCGTCGAACTCCGCGTCGATGTGCATCGGCGGGAACATGCCGTCGGCGTACCACTCCAGGTGACCGGAGGTGATGTAGAGCTGCTCTTTGGTGATGTGCGGGGTGTTGACGAACTCGTAGCCGGCCTCGATGTGCTTACGCCGCGAATACTCCTCCAGCTCGCGGCGCACGATGCCGCCCTTGGGGTGGAACACCGGCAGGCCCGAGCCCAATTCGTCGGGGAAGCTGAACAAGTCGAGCTCGACGCCGAGCTTGCGGTGATCGCGGCGCTGGGCCTCCTCGAGCAGCTCGAGGTGACGGTCCAGGGCTTCCTGGGACTCCCACGCTGTGCCGTAGATGCGTTGCAGGCTGGCGTTGTTCTGGTCGCCGCGCCAGTACGCCGCCGAGCTCCTGGTGAGCTTGAACGCCGGGATGTACTTGGTGGTCGGGATGTGCGGGCCGCGGCACAGGTCACCCCAAACCCGTTCCCGGGTACGGGGATTGAGGTTGTCATAGGCGGTCAGCTCGTCGCCACCGACCTCCATGATGTCGGCGTCACCGGACTTGTCGTCGACCAGTTCAAGCTTGTAGGGCTCGCCGGCCAGCTCGGCGCGGGCCTGGTCCTTGGATTCGTAGACCCGCCGGGCGAACAGCTGGCCCTCTTTGACGATGGCGCGCATCCGCTTCTCGAGCTTCTCGAGATCTTCGGGGGTGAACGCCTCGGGCACGTCGAAGTCGTAATAGAAGCCGTCGGTGATCGGCGGGCCGATGCCGAGCTTGGCTTGCGGGAACAGCTCCTGCACCGCCTGGGCCAGAACGTGGGCGGCCGAGTGCCGGATGACGCTGCGCCCGTCCTCGGTGTCGGCGGCCACCGGCACCACGTCGGCGTCGGCGTCCGGCGCCCAGCTCAGGTCGCGCAGCTTGCCGTCGGCGTCACGCACCACCACGATGGCGTCGGCTTCCCCGCGGCTGGGCAGGCCGGCGTCGCGCACGGCAGCGCCCGCGGTAGTCCCGGCAGGGACCCTGATGGGGGCTGCTGGGGCGGTGGTCGCGGGGGCGCTCATCACGGATGCTCTTTCGGGTGACGGGGACAGGGATGACCGCCACGAAGGCTCGCGGCCGGTCGCGACCATGCTATCGGGGCGAGCGTCAGGCTCCGAGGCCGATGGGGCTCTCCAAGGCCGGGTGATCCAGTCCGAACAGGCCGGCCGTCCAGCCCACCGCGCCGACCAGCCACAGTGTGGCCACCACGACGGCGGCGGTGAACACCGCGCCGAGCGCCTGTACCCACCAGCCCTGCCGCTTGAACCAGGCCATCGCAGTGCTGTAGTGGCCCCGGGTGAACGTCAGGGTGCGGTGCGCCCAGTAGAACTCGGTGGCCAGGATGGCCAGGCCGACGAACAGGATGGCCCAGCCGGGGCCGGGGTACGGGATCGCGACGATCCCGACCAGCAGCACGGTCACCCCGACCACCGCGACCGCGACGCGGTAGACGAAGTCGGCGAGCGGACGGTCCCGCAGCCGGTCACGTTGGCGCGCCCACGCGCGCAGCCAATCCCCGGGTCGCTTCGCTCTCCCCCTCGCCTGCGGCCGGGCGGTTCCCCTAGCCCGGCGCCGCCAGTTCTTCACGGCTGTCCCGGTTTCAGCAGCACGAACAGTCCTTCCCCGTCGGCCAGGACGGTGTCGCCGTCGGACAGCCGGATGTCGACGAAGATCTTGCGTCCCTCTTGGCGCAGCACCCCGGCGTCGACCTGCAGTTCCTTCTCGATGGGCACGATCTTGCGGTAGTTGACGTGCAGGTAGGCGGTGCGCTGATAGGGCCCGCCGGTCAGCAGGAACGACGTCTTGCCCAGCACGCCGTCGAAGAGGTGGGCGATGATGCCGCCGTGCACCGCGCCGTTGCGGCCGAGATGGAATCGGCGGAAGCGGGCCCAGCCGCGCAGCCGGCCATCCTCGCCGGGCTCCACCTCGTTGGGGATGCTCAGGATGTTGCCGCGCATCGGCAGATCGTTGCGCCGGCCCGACGGCGTGGTCCACTCGTCGACATCGAAGGGAGCCAGCAGCCCGGAGGCCTGCTCGAGCAGGTCTGCGGCGCGGGTGACGACGTCGTCGGGGGCGTCGGCGGCACGGGCGTGGTCCTGCAGATCGCGGACCGCATCGATGAACCGCCCGTAGTCCGGCCCGCCTTTGGCGGTGGGTACGGGCGGGTTGAACCCGCCGCCGGGGTGGGTCGCGCCCATCACGGTCATATCGTCTGCCACCTGGTTACCGTATGCCGCCTGGTGAGCGGCCCTGACTACGACGGTACGTGTGCCGATGGCATGGTGGATCGGGTGAAGCTCAGCGACCTGGCCGGACAGCCGTTGACGTACGCCGAAGTGGGGGCGACCGCGGGCCAGCTTCCCCCGGCTTATCACCACGTCAGGCTGTCCTCGCGGATCGGGCGCGGCCGAGACCGGTTCGAGCAGGCTGCCGCTGCGGTCATGCGCTACGGGATGCTGCGCGGGGCTGGGCTGCGCGTCGCCGCGACCACCGAGGTGGCCGAGGTCGGGACCGACGTGCTGGGCAAGCTGGGTCCGTTCGTGGCGCCGTGCCGGGTGGTCTACGTCGTCGACGAGCACAACCGCCGCGGCTTCGCCTACGGGAGTCTGCCCGGTCACGCCGTGGCGGGTGAGGAGATGTTCGGCGTGCGATACGAACCGGCCGACGATTCGGTGCACGCCGAAGTGGTGGCGTTCTCCCGGCCCGCGACGTGGTGGAGCCAGATCGGGGCGCCGGTGGCGTCGATCGTCCAGCGGGTGATCACCAAGCGGTATCTGTCAGTGGTCTGAGTGGTCGCCGGTTGACGTGTCCCGCGTGGCGACATCGATCTGATAGGACAGGATCGCCAGGGCGAACAGGCCGATCGACAGGTTGATCAACGCCCCGAAGCCCTCGGTGGCGAAGTCGACCAGCGCGGTCAGGAAGGTGAACACCAGCGCGGCGCTGCGCAGCAGGCGCAACGGCCACACCTTGGTGGTGCGCCGCAGGGCGATCATTGCCGGCAGCGCCATCGCCAGCGTCAATCCGGCGGTCACCAACAGGATGATCGTGGCCGGGCTCTTGCCCGCCAGTTGGATCTTGACGTGTTTCTCTTCGTAGAAGTAGTCGCCGAACACGATGCCCAGGGTGTGCAGGAACAGCCCGAAGATCGAGCCGGCCACCAGCAGCCACCCCACCCATGGCACCCACTTGGGGCTGCGAAACACGTTGGGAATCAAGCGCGGAGCCCACCGCTGCAGACGGTAGAGCCGGTCGCTGGCATGCCCGGCCGACAGCAGCAGCGCCCGGACGTGTTCGACATCGCCGTCGGGTGCTCCCCCGGCCCGGGCCTGCTCGACGAGTTGCAGCCCGATCTCGCGGCGGTGGTCGGCCAGCCCGCGGGCCGTCCCGTCGGCGGCGATGGCCGCAGCCGAGGCCAGGCATTCGTGGGCACTGAGCGGGCGGATCACCCGGATGATCCGCGCGCCGACCAGGATCAGGCACACCAGGACGTACATGATCTCGGCGGCCGGGCCGTAGAAGTAGTCGTTGTCCTTGGTGACGAACTTGCCGACCTCGTCGAGGAACAGGCCGAACCCGATGCCACCCATCACCACCGTCAGCACGCGCACGCCCGACCCCAGCGCCAGCCACCCGGTCAGCAGCGCCAGCATCATCAGGGCACCGCCCCACAGTGCGTGTGCGATGTGCAGGTCGCCGCCGCCGATCTGCGGGTAGCCGGTGAGCCGCAGGTACAGCCGGGTCAGCAGGATCGTGGCGATCGCGACGATCACGAACGCCTCTGCCGAACCAGACCCGACGGCGTTACGGGTGATCGGTCCGCGCCGGGTGCTGCTGTGGTCGGTCATCGCAATCTCCGCTCGCGCCGATATTGGGCCGCCCGCCGTGGTCGGTGGGGCACTGCCATAGTGACCCGATTCTGCAACCCCGCTGAATCCTTGGCTACGCGGGCACTTGGAACCTGCTGAGAGAAAGGCCGTGTCCGGCAGTAACGCCCGCTGAACATGGATGACCACTGTGTGGCTGCGACGAGGGTGCTGCCGATCCGTGTTCAGGTCACACGGCGGCCGCCGCCCGGCCTATCCTCGAAAGATGTTCTCCGCCTGACTCCGAGGGAGATTCAGATGAAGTGAATCCGTTTCGTGGGTGGTGTAATAGCCGCTGCGGCAATCGGTGTGATGACGTCAGCGGCTCTTGCCGACGAACCGCGCGGTGCGCCGCACGACTCGATCATGGCCGGCAACGGACCATACTCGACCTTTCCGTCGCCGACCCCACCCCCGGCCGCTCTGGTGTCGACCACCACGAGTGTGACTGCCGTTCAGACGCTTTCAGGCGGTCACTGACCGTCGCCGAGATAGGCGCAGATCACGTCCACGAGGGCCTGCTGCTCTCGGCTGGTGTCCATCGGTATGCCGGCCACCAACTCCGATACGACCAGGCCGCGCATCGTGGCCCAGATCAGGTCGGCGACCGCGGTGGCCTGCGGGCTGTCGAGACCCTCGGCGAGGTCGTGACTGAGATCGGTGATGGCCTGCTGAAGTTGGGCCAGGTGCTTCGTCGCGCGTTTGTCGCGCATTGCCCGGGTGCCTATCAAGATCTCGAGCGAAGCGCGAGAGGTGTTACTGGAGAACACCTTCCAAGCCTCGTCGACGACGCGGCGTACCCGGTCCCGGCGGCCGAGCTGTTCGGTGGACGCCGGCAACGCATGCAGCACGTCCACCAGTTGAGCCAGACCCCGGTCCACGACGGCCATCAGCAGACCGTCGCGGTCGCCGAAGTGATACTGCACCACACCCCAGGTCACCCCGGCGCGTTCGGCGATGTGTTTGGCGCTGGCCGCCGCGAAGCCCTCCTCGATGACGCAGCGCACGGTTTCGTCGAGCACCAAATCGCGTGTGCGGTCGGCACGCTCCTGGCTGCCGCCGGGTGGGCGCCGGGGCGCGATCTTGGGCACCGCGGTCACCACATCACATTGTCGGCGTGCGCGGTCGGGAGATCCTTGACGGCAAGCAGTCCCGGCGGTGCGGCGCACACGTCGTGAATGGCGTTGACGGCGCGCGCCGCGGTCGAGACGACACCGCCCTGGTTGTGGTCGACACCGTCGAGCCCGAGATGGGTGTTGATCTCCACCCCTGGGGTGCCTCGGACCACCACCCGGTGCACGCCCGGTCGCCCGTCGGGCGGGGTGGGCCAGTCCGGCGCGGCCGCGGAGGTCAGCCGGTTGACATGCTCCATGGTGATGACCGGCCGGCCGTCGCGGATTCCCTCGACGGCGAAGCGCACCGCGGCGACGCGGCCGGGCGGCACCGCCATCATCGTGCAGTCGATCTGCTCGGGTGTCACCCAGCTTTCGTGCCACTCGCGCACCTCGTCGAGGGTGACACCGAGCAGCTGAGCCAGTGAACGCACCTGGCCACCCCACAGCGAGGACAGCACGCCCGGCGCGAACATGATCGGGGTGTGATCCGGTGTCGTGCCGAATCCGAAGCTGACGCCGGTGAATTCGGCGTCGTCGTAGGTGCCGTAGTCGCAGATCTCGGAGACCGTGACGGAGGTGGCCCGGCCGGCCAGGCTCAGCGCCGTGTAGACCAGGCTGTCGCCGGAGAAGCCGGGGTCGACGCCGTTGATGTAGAGCGAGGTGCCGCCGGCCTCGCAGGCCTTGACCAGTGGGGTGCGCATCCACTCGTCGGCCTGATATGGAGCGACCAGCCAGACCATTGACGTCCCAACCACATTGGTGCCGGCGCGCAGAAACCGGGAGATCTCCTCGATCGCCTGCTGCGGGCGCATCTCGGCCTGGGAGGTGTAGACGACGCAGTCGGCGTCGAGTGCCACCAGGGCCTCGATGTCGTCGGTGGCCACGATGCCGGTCGGCTCGTCGAGTCCGCACAGTTCGGCGGCGTCGCGCCCGACCTTGTCCGGGCCGTGGGCATGCAGACCCACCAACCGCAGGTCGGGCCGTTCGATGATCATCTTCAGGGCGTGGACGCCCACGTTGCCGGTGGAGAACTGGATGACGTCTTTCACAGGAGGTCCGTAATGGTCTTGAGGCCGGCCTCGTAGAGCACGCCGGGCAACATCCCGCCGTCCATCTCGATGGTCGTGCCGTTGATGAAATCAGCTGTGCCGCTGGACAGGAACACCACCGCGCGTCCCACTTCGGACGGCTCGCCGGCGCGGTGCAACGGCACGTCGCGGAAGTACTTCTCCCCCGTCGGGTCGTCCTTGGGCAGCACGAAGGATTGGAAGTTGTCGGTCATCGTCGGGCCCAGCGCCAGGCAGTTCACCCGGACCTTGGGTCCCCATTCCTCGGCCAGCGACCGCGTCATGTGGTTGAGGCCGGACTTGGCCGCGCCATAGGAGACCAAGGTCGGCGATCCGGCCGGATGTCCGGCACCGCTGGAGATGTTGACGATCGAGCCGGTGCCGTCCTGCTCACGCATCTGCAGATACACCCGGATGGCGAACCACAGCGGGCTGATCAGATTCATCTGAATGGCGAACTGGTGGAACAGGATCGTGCGTTCGAAGTCGTCGGCAGAACGCGGGGCGCCCTGGATCCGCGAGACGAGTTCGGGAACGTCCTCGACATGCGGGGTCGGCACGGTGCCGCCGGCGTTGTTGACCAGGATGTCGATGCGGCCGTAGTCGGCGACCACCCCGGCGACGAACTCGTCGATGGCGCGGTGGTCGCCCTGATCGCAGACCCGCTGCGAGGACCGGGCCGCCCACTCGGGGTTGTCGGCCACCCCGGGCATGGCGTCCAGCGCCCCTCGGGAGCACCCGACGACGGTGGCACCGGCGCGCAGCAGTTCGTGTGCGATGCCCAGCCCGACTCCTCGGCTGGTTCCGGTGACGACGGCGACCTTGCCGTCCAGTGGTGAGACATCGCTCACAATGCGGGGTCCTTTCCGGGTGGGCGGATTTTCATAGAACGGTCAATATGATTACATCCTTAATGTTCTTGGGGCAATGACGAAAGGGCCGCCATGGGTCTTCGAGGGGAAGCCGCGATAGTCGGCTACACCGAGCTGCCGTCGACCAAGCGCCCGACCGGGCCGCTGGAGTTCAGCCTCGAGCACTGGGCTCGGCTGGCAGCGGCCGCCCTCGCCGACGCGGGCCTGTCGGCCACCGACGTCGACGGCATCTGCACCACCTACCTGCAGGAATCGCAGATCTTCGCGCCGTCGACGGTGATCGAATACCTCGGTATCAAAGCCAATTTCGCCGAGATGGTCGACCTCGGCGGCGCCAGCGCGGTGGCGATGGTGTGGCGCGCGGCGGCCGCGATCGAACTCGGACTGTGCAACGCGGTGCTGTGCGTCATCCCCGGCACGCCGCTGTCGCCGGTCAGCGAGAAGCGGCCCCCGGATTTCGGCGACATGCTGTATTTCGGCGCTTCGAGCAATCGGTACGGCTCACCGCAGGCCGAGTTCGAGATCCCCTACGGAAACCTCGGGCAGAACGGCCCGTACGGACAGGTCGCCACGCTCTACGCCGCCACCTACGGCTACGACGAACGCGCGATCGCCAAGATCAGCGTGGATCAGCGGGTCAACGCCAACCACACCCCCGGCGCCATTTTCAGGGACACCCCGATCACCGTCGACGACGTCGTCAACAGTCCCGTGATCGCCGCACCCTTGCACATGCTCGAGATCGTGATGCCTGTGATGGGCGGCGCCGCTGTGGTGGTCACCAACGCCGATCTGGCCCGCCGGGCGCGCAATCGGCCGGTGTGGGTCAAGGGATTCGGCGAGCGGGTGCCCTACAAGACACCCACCTACGCCCAGGAGTTGTTGCAGACCCCGATGATCAAGGCTGCGGCGTCAGCGTTTTCGATGGCCGGGCTGACCCCGGCCGAGATGGACATGGTGTCGATCTACGACTGCTACACCATCACCGCGCTGCTCAGCCTGGAGGACGCGGGCTTCTGCGAGAAGGGCAAGGGACTGCAGTTCGTCACCGAGCACGACCTGACGTTCCGCGGCGACTTCCCGATGAACACCTCCGGCGGCCAGCTCGGCTACGGCCAGGCCGGGACCGCCGGCGGCATGCACCACGTCTGCGATGCGACCCGTCAGATCATGGGCCGCTCGGAGGCCACCCAGGTGGCCGACTGCAACCGCGCGTTCGTCTCCGGAAACGGCGGCATCCTGTCCGAACAGACCACACTCGTACTGGAGGGTGACTGATCATGGCCGCATTCGCCAAGCCGATGCCCATCCCGACGCCGACCGCTCAGCCGTTCTGGGATGCGCTGGCCGAGCACAAGATTCGCATCCAGTACTCGCCGTCGTCGGACAGTTACGTGTTCTATCCGCGGGTGCTGGCGCCGGGCACGCTGGCCGACGATCTCGAATGGCGTGAGATCAGCGGGGCCGCGTCGCTATACACCTACACGGTGGCCTACCGGCCGGTGGCCCCACATTTCGCCGATGACCTGCCGCAGATTCTGGCGGTGGTGCAGTGGGATGAGGGACCGCGGTTCTCCACCGAGATCGTCAACGCCGATGTGGCGCGGTTGTCGGTGGGGATGCGGTTGACGCCGGTGTTCTTCGATTACCCCGATGACGGGGTGACGATGTTGCGGTACGAGCCGGCCTGATTCAGACGCTGACGTCGGCGCGCACGGCGGCGGCGGCGACGTTGTCGAACCGCAGGCACACCGTGGTGCCCAGCGCGGAGGTGTCGATGGTCACCTCGTCGGCCAGGGCGCGCATCAACGGGATGCCGCGGCCGCGGATGCTGCCCTGTGTCGTGGGATCGGGCTCGCGCCAGCAGCCCTGATCGGCGATCGTGACGGTGAGTGTGGCGGCCGCACGATTGAGCACCGCCTCGACGTCGATGGCGCCGGCACCGCTGTCGCGCAGGTAGGCGAATTCCGCTGCGTTGGCCAGCGCTTCGTTGACGGCCAGCACGATGTCACTGAACTGGACCGCATCGACGTTGGTGTTTGCCCGCAGCCACACCGAGAAGGCGTCACGGACGCGGCCGGCGCTGCGTGCATCGGCGTGGACGCCGACGTCTGCGAACCTGTCACCGTCGGGACATGGGTAACTCGTTGTCGTCATGGCAAATGCCGTATACCCACCTTCGCGTAATTACTCACCCAGTGCGGCGCGCGCCTCGTCCAATGTGGGATACATCCCGATGATCTCGGCCAGGCCGACCAGCTTCAGCGGCCTGCTGGTGGCCGGTCCGCTGGCCACGACGCCGAACCCGACGCCGGGGCCGGCCTGCTCGTGCGCGGCGACCAGGACGCCCATCCCGGCCGAGGCCAGGAACTCCACGTCGCTCATGTCGACGATGACCGCGGACGGGTTTTTCGTCAGCGCCGTTTTGATGCTGGTCTCCAATTGCGGCGCCGTCAGCATGTCGATGACGCCGGAGACCGCGACTACGACCGTACGGCCGAAACACTCTTCGCTGACCAGGCACCCGGTGTTGGCCGTGGTGGTGGTTGTGGCTTGTTCGTCCAAGATTCACACCTCACTTGCGCGCACCGAACGATGCGCTCTGAGTTAGGTCATGCCGGCGGCTTCCGTCTGAACCTGGCAAGAACTCACAACAGTTGTGCGCCGATTTGCTTGCGGCGCCTAGTCCGCGCCCCGATAAGCGGTCGGCGCGACCCCTCCAGGTTAACGTACATCGGCGTCAGTTGCGGCTTCGACGGTCAAAGCCAGCAGCGCGACGTCGTCGTCGGGTTGCAGCGTGGCGACCAGTTCGGCGAGCTCAGCGATGAGTTGTGCGGCGGGCATGCCGACCCGCTCGGACAGGAACAGGCGAAGGGCTGGTTCGCCGAACGTGGCGGATCCGTCGGGGCGGGCCTCGACGATGCCGTCGGTATAGAGCAGCAGGGTCTGCCCCGCCGACAGTGACACCTCGCAGGATTCGAAGGTGGCATCGGCGATCGCGCCGACGAGCATGCCACCGGACGACCGCACCGGCCGGACCGAGCCGCTGTGGCTGTCGAGCAGCAGAGCAGGAAGGTGCCCGCCGGTTGCCAGGGCGATACCGAATTCGCCACTCGCCGCGTCGCGCGCCAACTTGCCGAACAGCACTGTGCAGAACTTCTTCTCGTTCGGATCGCTGACCAGAACGGCGTTGAGTTCGGTGAGGCCGTCGGTGGGGTCTTCGTGGTGTAGTGCCGCCGCCCGCAACGTGTAGCGAACCAGTGAGGTGACCGCTGCTGCCGGCGCGCCATGACCCTCGACGTCGCCGAGGAAGAACGCCCAGCGGTTGTCGTCCAGGCCGAAGACGTCGTAGAAGTCGCCGCCCACCTGCCCGGAGGCGGCCGGGTGATAGTGCGCGGCCATCGACATGCCCGGGATCACCGGCAGTGCCGGCGGAAGCAGCGAACGTTGCAGCACCGCGGCGTAGTCCGCCACGGTGGCCTGGTTGCGTTGGGCGGTGTCGCGCAGATCCCGCTCGGCGCGCACCGTGGTCAGCGCCGAGAGCCGCAATTCGAGTTCGTTCATGACGATCGCCGCCAGGTCCTCCAAGATGGCGACCTGTTCGGCGGTGACCTCGCCGGGCCGGGTATCCAGCACGCTGACGACGCCCAGGTGGTGGCCGTCGGCGGTGGTGACCGGCGCTGCGGCGTAGAACCGGATTCCCAGATCGCCTGTCACCAAGGCGTTTTCAGCAGAGTAGGGATCCGCGGTGGTGTCGGGGACGACGTAGGTGCGGCTGTCCCGGATGACGATCGGGCACAGGCCCGCATCGCGGTCGACCTCGGAGATGCCGCTGATACCGTGCACCGCCTTGAACCAGATCCGGTCCCGGTCGACGAAGCTGATCGCCGCGTACGGTACGCCGAAACACCGCGCCGCGACCCGGGCGATGCGGTCGAAGCCGTCGTCGCCCGGGGTGTCGAGAATGGCGTAGCGCTCCAGGGCGCGGAGCCGCTCGTCCTCGAGCGCCTTGGGCGTGCGCGGGGAGAACTGAGTGGTCACCATGGCTTTCCGCCGTCGGAGGTGGTCGCCGTGTTCGGCAGTACGTCAACCCTACCGCTGCCCCGCGGCACGACCGCGGCGGTCAACGGCGACCCGAATTGATTGACGGCTGAGCCAATTTCGCCGGCGTTACCGCTCGAGCCCGTCGAGTACCGACAGCAGCGCCGCGGTCGCGGGTTCCAGCAGGGCCGTCGCGGCGCGGGCCGCCCGCTGAGGATCACCGGCCTCGATGGCCTCGACCACCGCAGCGTAGGCCGCGGGCCTGCCGACCTCGTCCGCCATAACCGCACTGAGCGCAACCAGCGCGGGCTCATAGGTGGCGCGCAGCGTGTTGTACATCAGCCGGAACACGATCGAATCCGCGCCGTCGACGACGACATCCCAGAACGCCAGCGCCAGCCGCTGACGCCCGACGGGATCGGTTTCAGACTCCAAGGCACGCAACGACTCTCGCAGCGCATCGATGAGCTCGGGCTGGCGGCGTTCGGCGGCCAGCGCCGCGACCTTGGGTCCGTTGTGCAGCCTGGTCTCCAGAATGCTGCGCACCACGGCGACGTCGAGCTCGCCACCGCGGATGACCAGCCGTGGCAGCAGGTCCAGCCCGGCGTGACGGCGAAAGTCGCGCACCGTGGTCGCATCCCCCTGGCGCACCTCGATCAGCCCGGCGGCCAGCACGCCGCGTAACGCCTCCCGTACCGCGGGCCGGGAGACACCGAGAAGTTCGGCCAGGTGACGCTCGCTGGGCAGCACGTCGCCCGGCTGCATCTCACCGCTGAGCACGTCGGCGATGATCTGTTCCACGACTTCTTCCGGAACCGACTTGCGTTGCACCGGCTGAAGCACCATGCGGCGATGATGACCTCTCGATCCGGCAGACGTCAAGTGGTCAGACCAATCCCGTGCCAGGGCCGGGACCTGCTCGTATGCTGACCACATGAGCGACGCCGCACCGGCAACGTTGCCGCCCGGGCCTCCCCTGCCACCGGTCGTCCAGGCCGTTCTGATGTGGCGGTACTGGCCGCGGTTCGTCGCCGCCTGCCGCCGCCGCTACGGCACCGAGTTCACGGTGCGCGTTGCCGGACTGGGCAGCATCGTCTACCTGACCGACCCGGCCGAGATCAAGAAGGTGTTTGCCGGGGACACCACGACTTTCCATGCCGGCGAAGCGAATTCCGTCCTGAAGGGGCTACTGGGTCCGGCCTCGGTGCTGGTGATCGACGAGGACGTACACCGGGACCGCCGCAGGTTGATGCTCGAGCCGTTCACCCGCGACGCGGTGGCGCGCCAAACCGCGATCATGACCGAGGTCGCCGCCGCCGATATCGACCGCTGGCCGGTGGGCACACCGTTCGCGGTGGCACCACGAATGTCTGCGATCACCCTCGAAGTCATCCTGCGGACGGTGATCGGGGCGACCGACCCGGCCCGGCTGGCGGCCCTGCGAACGGTGATGCCGCGCCTGCTCAACCTCTCCTCGACCCAGTTGGTGGCCATTGCCTCACCCAAACTGCAGAGCCGGTTGCCGTGGCGGGGAGTGCGCCAGCGGATCGAGGACGCCGACCGGCTGCTGTACGCCGAGATCGCCGAACGCCGCGCCGACCCGGACCTGGCCTCGCGCCCGGACGCGCTGGCAATGCTGGTGCGGGCCGCCGACCAGGACAGCCGCACCATGACCGATGCCGAATTGCGCGATCAGCTGATGACCCTGCTCGTGGCCGGACACGACACGACGGCGACCGGGCTGTCCTGGGCGTTGGAGCGACTGACCCGCCACCCGGCGGTGCTCGCCAAGGCGGTTGCAGCCGCCCAGGCCAGTGCCGCCGGCGACCCCGAGGGTGACGAGTACCTCGACGCGATCGCCAAGGAGACCTTGCGCAACCGGCCCGTGGTGTTCGACGTGGGGCGCATCCTGACCCGGCCGGTGGAGGTCGCCGGCTACCGGTTGCCCGCGGGTGTGATGGTGGCCCCGGGCGTGGGCCTGGTGCACTCCGACGAGACGATCTACCCCGACCCGGACCGCTTCGACCCGGACCGCATGGTGGGCGCGACGCTGAGCCCGACGACGTGGTTGCCGTTCGGCGGCGGTGCCCGCCGCTGCCTCGGCGCCACCTTCGCGATGGCAGAGATGCGGGTGGTGCTGCGCGAGGTTCTGCTGCGTGCGGAGTTGGCGACCACCACTGATCCCGGTGAGCGCCAACGGGTCAAGCACGTCATCCTCATCCCGGATCGCGGTGGGCGTATCCGGGTGAACCGGCTGCGGGCGCCACAGCCGATGCTCGACATCGCGACGAGCCGCGAAACCAACTAGCAGGCAAGCGATTTCGAGGCGCGCTCTATCGGTTGGGTCGGTCGAGGAATCCCGGGGTGACGTCGACACGGATGCGGGTCAGGGTGCGTGAACTGATCAGCCATCGCCCGTCGACCTTGCGATAGGTCTCGTGGTAGTGGCCCCAGCCGTGCAGATGTTCCTCGGTCTCGCCGTGGGTCCACCACAGCCGGTCCTCCATCGCCCAGACACCGCGGGCGGTCGTGTCGGTGGTGAGCTCGATCAGCGGGGTGTGGCCGTGATGGACCGACGTGATGGGCACCGGGCCGTCCAACGTGGCCCTGATGGCGGTGCTGAGTGCCTCCCGGCCGACGACGACCGGGGCGGGGGTGTCACCGGCTCGGCGGGCGTCGCGCCAGGTGTCGCTGACGACGTCCTCGGTGTGGAAGTCGCCGTAGTGCTCCCAGTCCTTGGCGTCCAGGCAGTGCAGCCGGCCGGCGAAGACGGCGTTGATCTCTTCGATGGCCAGCAGCCGCTCGACGGGGCTGAGGGTCACAGGTGCGCCGGTCATGCCGAGATCGTCGGGATTCGGGGGCGCCGCCTCAAGGGCGAGTCTCGATGAATGGCTTGGCCATAAAGGTGGTGGTCCCGGCTGGGATCGAACCAGCGACCTTCCGCGTGTGAGGCGGACGCTCTCCCGCTGAGCTACGAGACCGAGTGGCAGTTGCACCGCCGAAGCGGGCGACGACGCCGAGGCAGAACATTATCACGACGCGACCATCGGCTCGGAATGCGCTTGTCACCACAGGTGACCATAGGGATTTGTGTGGCTTCGGTTGCGTCGACTATTGTCGTGCTTCGCACCGGATGACGATCTCATTCGGAGCGCGCGGATGTAGCGCAGTTGGTAGCGCATCACCTTGCCAAGGTGAGGGTCGCGGGTTCGAATCCCGTCATCCGCTCGAAGGTGCAACTGGCATCAAACCCCAACGGTGGAGTGGCCGAGTGGTGAGGCAACGGCCTGCAAAGCCGTGCACACGGGTTCGATTCCCGTCTCCACCTCCAACAAGGATCAACCGATAGACCCGCGCGATTAGCTCAGCGGGAGAGCGCTTCCCTGACACGGAAGAGGTCACTGGTTCAATCCCAGTATCGCGCACCACATCGACCTGATGGAGCCCGGTTTCGGCCGGGTTTTCCTCATTTGATGGCGTCGCGGGAGTTTGCGAGTTCCAACGACTCGGACCCAATCTCGGCGTCAAATCCCCTGTCGAAAAGTAGACTCGTCTTCGCTGGTGGCTGCCATGCCGCCGTAGACGGGGAGCTCCATGGCAGTACAGGCCAGAGCCGAGGTAACGCGCAAGCGGATTATCGACGCCGCCGTCGAACTGTTCGACGGCACCCGATACGGCGAGACTGGGCTGGCCGACATCATCAGCCGGGCTGAAGTCACCAAAGGCGCCTTCTACTACCACTTCCCCAGCAAGGAATCGGTGGCGTTGGCGATCATCGAGCAGTACGAAGAGGATTTCCGCGCCGCCATGATCCGAGTCGTCGGCGCATCCGATGCCCCCGCCCTCGACAACATCATCCGCTCGACGTTCGTCGTGGCCCAGATGCACCGACAGGACAACCTGGCCCGCGTCGCCAACCAACTGCGGCAGTCGTTGTCCCAAATGAGCTCCGTCGCTGCCCAGGTCTACGAGAAACGCCGCAAGACCATCTTCACGGTGATGACCGACGGCATCCGTCGAGCGGTCGCCCAGGGCGATGTCGCCGCGGACATCGATGTCGACGGGCTGGCCCGAACCATCTGGTCGGCGTCGTTGGGCAACCGCGTCCTTTCCGACAGCATCGGCGACGACATGTTCGCTCGTCTCACCAGCATCTGGCAGGTACTGCTGCGCGGCATCGTGCCGGCCCAGTCGTTGGAGTACTTCCACGAGGTGGCCAGGCGGATGGGTCAGCAGTACTCAGAACACGGGATGGCCGACCTGGACCGCGAGCGCAATCACGCCGAGGCCAGAGGTCCGGGTCGCCAGGGGGGATAGAGATGGCACAGGCCAGAGCCGCCGCGACCCGTCAGGCGATCGTCGACGCCGCGATCAACCTGTTCAGCAAAAAAGGTTATGGCGAAACAAGTTTGGCTGAAATTCAGCAGCTGGCCGCGGTGACCAAGGGCGCGTTCTACTATCACTTCGATTCCAAGGACGCGGTAGCCGCCGCCGTCATCGGCCAATTCCACGACAAGATCCGCACAGCGTTTCGCCAGAGCATCGACCCGCCGGCTCAGCCCGGCCTGGAGGGCATCGTGCGCGGCACCTTCGCGGTGGCCCAGCTGATGCACTCCGACGACTCGGTGCGCGTCGGCAACGAACTCTCCCAGGCCCTCGGCCAGGTCAGCGCTGCCGGGCAGCAGATCTTCGCCCAGACCACGGTCGCCTTCGTCGAGGAAGTGAAGAACGCGCTCGCTGCAGGCGACCTGCGCCCCGACCTCAAGCCCGACGACGTCGGCGAGACCATCTGGGTCTCGGTGATCGGCTGCCAATTCCTGTCCGCGGCGATCGGCGACGACCAGGTGACCCGGCTGACCCAAGCCTGGCGGGTGCTGCTGCGGGCGATCGTTCCCGCCGAATCGCTGCCCTACTTCTACGAAGTTCTGCGACGAACCGCCCTCGAAAGCAGCGGTTAGCGCAAATGCCTTACCGCGTCGTCAATTTTGTCGTCGAACCCGCCCCAACCGACCCCCCGGTGGCGTAAATTCTCGCGACGAGGTTGAGATAACAGCCATCAGCCGGTCGTGCGCCGGTGCGCCCCAAGAGCGCGCGCCCGCCCACCGCCGCAAGCCGGTCTCCAGGGGCGGGACACCGTAGCCATCCCCTTGCGCTATGCGCGCTCGCCCCTGGAGACCATCTGCTGCACGCCACAGCTTCGAGCGCCGGGGGGATCAACGTGGACTGGGAGTCCGGACCGACACCGCTGTGCCAGCGCGTCATCGTCGCGGCGAGCGACGAACTCGCCTCACGGGGCATCGACAACTTCACCATCGAAGGTGTCGCGGCGCGTGCCGGTGTCGAGGCCGAAGCCATTAGGCAGATCTGGGGCGACCGGCGAGTGCTATTGATAGATGCGCCCCTGCGCGGTGCACAGCAGTCCGTCCCGATCCCGGACACCGGTTCGCTTCGCACCGACCTCGTGGCCTACGCACACTCGCTGTCGGCGGCATCGGCGAATCCGAGCGCGCGAGCGGTGCTGTACTCACTGATTCCGCCCAGCAAGGATTGGGACCCCACCGAGGTCCGCGCCGACTTCTGGGAAATCCGCTTCGACAAGATCGCCACCATCCTGCGCCGCGCCGCCGCGCGCGGCGAACTGCGCAGCGGAGTCGATCCTTTGGAAGCCATGCGGCTGTTGAGCACCGCGTTGAACTACGACGTCCTGTTCACCGACAGTCCGATGCGCCCAGAGTATGCAGAGCAGGTACTGGACATCTTCATCAGAGGAGTCAGCCGAGAAGGCGGTACCGACAAGGCATTTCCGGCAGTTGGTCTTTTGCCGCAGTTCGCCCGGGTGACACGTCGGACCAGGTTTATCGTCGGTTCATGGACATGGCCGAAAAGGCTGACCAGATCCGCGCTCGCGAGGCGGCACAAGACGCCGAACGCCAGCGCAAGTGGGTCCTCACCCGCCAGGCGCTAGACGAGCTGGCCCCAGAGGTCGCCGTCGAATGCGCCAAACGCCGCCTGCCCACGGCCAGCGTTGGCGCCCTCAAGCTGCACAGGGCATGGGTGTTCGCGGTGGCCGCCAACGCTGAACCAGGCGAAACGACCGTCTGCATGCATCTGGCGTTTCACCGGGATGCCACCTGGACGCTGCTGGGTTACCACCACGGCGTATGCACCACGCCGGTCAACAAGAACGCCACGTTCCATCCGGGACTGCGACAGGGTTTTGTCTTTGACAGGTATCGCCACGAGGCAGAGGTGGTGGTCAGATTGCCTCGCGAAGAACTGCGCAGGCGAATTCTCGACCAGATAGCGGATAGGCAGAGAGCTTAGGTTCCCGCGGAAAAGCCTTGCGGCGCAAAGGATGCCACAGCAGTGACGGCCACAGCTGTCAGGATGACGGTGGTGAGGATGACCGCCAGGATCATCTGGGTGCTGAGGTGGAAGCTGGGGTTCGGTGACACGTCGGCGCGTTCGTCGACGACATCGCAGGGTTCGGCGAGTGCCGCGTCCTGATCAGTCTCGGCTGGCGCCGTCAGGGACGGTTCCGGGATGACGAACACCGTGTGGATGCCGTGCGCGGTGGGCGCATCGGCCACGGCGGCGGTTTCGGCGGTCAAGAGGTTCATGTCGGTGCCTTGCTGAGGGGGAGCAATTAGGGCCCCTTCATTAGTGCACTTATGCCAGCAAATTTCTAGAGGTTTGCCCAAAGTTGTGGCGAAGACCACACCATCGGCGGATGGCAAGCTGAGAGCAGCCTTACCTCGCACGAGCGTAACAGCATTTCAGAGCGCTCTTCTGAGTGAGAAGTGACAGCATCCGACAGTTCACTGACGCGTCTCAGCTGGCCCATTAAGGTGGCGCGCATCCAGAAATTTCCCGCTGTTGCAGGTATAGCAAATATTTGTGCGTCAGTTTCGTTACACGGCGACCTGGAATCCACCCGCAACGAGCACCTCACCTCGGTCCAGTTCGCATCCGTCGAGGCTCCCGAACAGCAGTCCGACGTTGTCGTCGGGACCCATTTCGTCGAGGGATCTTCGGAACTGCTCGATACCGTCAACAAGAACCAGCTGGGCGGGCTCGACTCGGCCGGTCGCAATCAGGCCTCGCTTGCGGACGACGAACACGTCCCGGACAGTCAGGCGAAACTTGCGCCCGAGGCTACTCGCCGCCGCAGTGACCGCCTACCAGCCGAACCCGAACCCTAATCCGGAATCCTTGGCCCACAGGCAGTCTCCGGCCAGGCGCACCGTGAACAGTTTCGGGAGCAGGTCCACCGACAGCGGGGCGCCCGGCTCACCGCTCGAGAGTTGCGGTGGGGCAAGGACTCCGGCGCTCACTACGGTGACCTGCTCTGCGCTGCAGGAGCTTGCGGGGTCCAGCGGAGTTGCGGTCCAACGCCCGGAGGTGAGGTTCGGGTTGCGAAAACCCTGACCGTGCAGAGTGATCGCCGGTCCATAACTCACCCAGGTGTCGTTCGGGTCGAACGGGCCCACCACCGCAGTCCAAGCGTGAGAGCCATCGGGGCCGGCGCGGCAGGCCAGGAAGTCACTGCCGTCGGGCAGCTGGGTCATGGCGTCGACCTGGTCCGCCGGGCATCCCGCACCCGCCTGCGGGAAGGCGGTGTCGGCCTGGGCGATCCCCGCGGTCAGCAGCAGCCCGGCAAGGACTGCCGGCACCGCGGCGCGTTTCACCATCTCCACTCCCCCACCATCGCGAAAACCCACGTCAAGGTTACGTCCAGCCGTGTTTACGGCAGCGTCAATAGAATGGCGCTACGATTCCAGACCTGACGAGGTCTGAGGGGGCACCGTGTCGTTCGTCAAACTGCTGCTGTCGTTCGCGCCGTGGATCGCCTTTCTGGTGATCGCCAGGGACACCATGGCGCGCGTCGAGATCGGACTTGTCACCGCGCTGGTCCTGTCGGTGGTGATGGCGGCGCTCAAACTGCATCGCGGGGTCATCATGTGGGTCGGGCTGGCCTTCTTCAGCATCGCGACCCTGGCCGTACTGGTCTTCCACAACATGTGGACCATCCGGCACCTCGGTGTGATGGCCAACGGCGCCCTCGCGCTCGGATCCTGGTTCACGCTGGCGATCGGCAAACCCTTCACCCTCGAATACGCCCGCGCCCACACCGACCCCGCGAAATGGCACGACCCGCTGTTCATCCGCGTCAACGTGTTGCTGACCGCGGTGTGGGCGTCGGTGTTCACCGTCAACACCGCCTTGGCGTGGGCGCTGATGAAACACGTGCTGCCCGAATGGGCTTGTCACACCGCCAGTTACACGACACTGATCGGCGCGGCCGCGTTCACGTCGTGGTACCCGGCCCACCTCCGCCGGGCAGCGGCACGATCAGCCGCGCCACCGCCTCAGGCGTAGAGCGAGTCCAGGTTGTCGTGGAAGTTCTCCACCACCGCCTTGCGCTTGAGCTTGAGGCTCGGCGTCAAATCGCCCGCCTCGACGGTCAGCTCGCGGTCGATGATGGTGAAACGCTTGACCTGCTCCCACCGGTTGAGGTGCTTGTTGAGCGTGTCGACGTACTCGCCGATCATCTCCTTGGTCTTCTCGTCGCGGGCGATCTCGGAGAATGACTTGCCCTCCAAACCGTTTCGGTCGGCCCACTCCCTGATCGCCTCGCCGTCGAGGCTGACCAGCGCGACACAGTAGGGCTTGCTCTCGCCGTAGATAATGATCTCGCTGGCGAACGGGCACAGCCCCTTGAACATCGCCGAAATCGCCGAGGGCGCGACGTATTTGCCCTGCGACGTCTTGAACATGTCCTTCTTGCGGTCGGTGATCCGCAGGAACCCCTCGGCGTCGAGTTCACCGATGTCACCGGTGTGGAACCAGCCGTCGGGCTCGATGGCCTCGGCCGTGGCCTCGGGCAGGTCGTGGTACCCGCTCATCACACCGGGACCCTTGAGCAGGACCTCCCCGTCCTCGGCGATCTTGACCTCGGTGTAGGGGAACGTCCACCCCACCGTGCCGAACCGGTAAGCCTGCGGACGGTTCAACGACGAGGCCGCGGAGGTCTCGGTCAGTCCGTAGCCCTCCAGAACGATGGCGCCGACGGCGTCGAACCACTGTGCGACGTCGCGGTCCAGAGCCGCCGACCCGGAGATGAAGAACCGCAACCGCCCGCCGAACCGCTCGCGAATGGTGTTGAACACCAACCGGTCTGCGAGCTTGTGCTGCAGCGCCAGCACCGGGCCGACGCGGTGGCCGGCCTGCTTGGCCCGCGACACCTGCAGCCCCACCTCCACAGCCCAGTCGAACAGGCGCTTCTTGACCCCGCCCTCCTCGGCCATCATCTCGGTGATCCGGCCATGCACCTTCTCGAAGATGCGCGGGACGGCACCCATGAACGTCGGCCGGATGATGGCCAGGTTCTCGACGATCTTGTCGACCCGCCCATCGATCACGGTCGGGAAGCCGATCACCAGCGGAAGCGCCAGCATCACCTTGCCGAACGAGTGGGCCAGCGGCAGCCACAGGTAATTCAGGTCCTTGTCGCTGAGCACGCCCAGGGAGTCCAGTGCCGAGGCGGTGTAGGTCCACGCCTCGTGGTTGAGCCGAACACCCTTGGGCTTACCGGTGGTGCCGGAGGTGTAGATCAGGGTGGCGAGCTGGTCGGGGCGGATCGCGTCGATCCGCTCGGTCACCGCGTTGGGTGTGTCAGCCAGCAACTGCTTGCCGAGCTGTTCGAGTTCCTCGAGCGTGATGACCCACTCGCCGTCGCCCGGGCCGTCGATGATCACCACCTTCTCCACGGCGGGAAGCTCCGCGCGATGCGCGATGAGCTTGTCCACCTGGGTCTGGTTCTCGGCGACGACGACCCGGCTGCCGGAATTGGCGACGATGAACGCCACATCCTCGGCATTGGTCGTCGGATACACCGTCGTGGTGGCCGCACCGGCCGACAGAATGCCGAAGTCGATGGCCACCCACTCGTAGCGGGTCCCCGAGGCCAGCGCCACCCGATCCTCGGCGTTGATACCCAGCGATATCAACCCCGCGGCGATCAACTCGACGCGATCGCCCACCTGCTGCCAGGTGACGCCGGTCCAGCCGTCATTGTCGGGATAGCGGAATGCTTCCGCGGTGGGCGTGGCCGCGACACGGTCAAGAAACATCCGGGGCACCGACGGTGCCCGGTTGTCGATCTTGCTGATGTCGGGCCGCTCGTCGGATTTGCGCAGGCCTGCCATGTGCGCGAGTTTATGAAGGTCGGCCTCCGCCGGTGGCGGAATCGGCAAGCCCACCGCGACGGGCTAGTCGAAATCCTGGGGATCGCGCTGCCGGCCCGAACACACCCGCGGGCTCACAATTGCGGGATCTGCGGAGCCTGCGGGATCTGGGGTGAGAGCGCTGGGGGCGGGACGCCCGGCGCGGCCACGCAGACATCACTATCGCCGTCGTAGATCATGCCCGCCGGGCACTCGTGCACACACTGCCAGCGGTCCGCGTCAACGGCGGCCTGACCGGCCGGGCAGTGCTCGGCCAGCGATGTGGCCGGTGCCATCCGGATCACGCCGGCACCGACGCCGAGTCCGATGGACACCGCGGCCAGTGACCGCCGCACAGCCCTCGTCGTACCCATCGGATGCCCCCCATCTGCGGCTTTATCGCCAGGCAGAGCCTATCGCCGGGCCGGCCGCCGCACCGGCAACACGCTCGCCGCCAACACCACCACGCCGTCGCCGTAACCGCGCCCAACCGCACCGCACAATGGATTCCGTGACCGTCTCGATCACTGTCGCGACCGATGCCGACGCCGACGAACTGGCGACGGTGGCCGCCGCGACGTTCCCACTGGCCTGTCCTCCGTCCTCGCCGCCACGCGAGGTCGCCGCCTTCATCGCAGCGCAGCTGTCCCCACAACGATTCGGCGACTACCTGGCCGACCCGTCGCGGATCGTCCTCGCCGCGCGGCAGGCACACCGAATCATCGGCTACGCCATGCTCATTCGCGGGGTCGGCGACAACCCCGATGTCGCCCGTGCGGTGACCGCGCGGCCGGCGACGGAACTGTCGAAGATCTACGTCGCACCCGAACACCACGGCGGTAGCACTGCCGCGGCGCTGATGAACGATGCCGCCGACCGAGCCGCCAAGTCGGGCGCGCACTGCCTGTGGCTCGGGGTCAACCAGAACAACCTGCGGGCCCAGCGCTTCTACACCAAACACGGGTTCACCATCGCCGGAACGAAGACGTTTGCGCTCGGCACCCACACCGAACATGACTTCGTGATGGTTCGCCATATCTAGCCCCAGACCAGGCAGATGTGAGCCCGGCGCCACGTAAGGTTGGTCACAGGGCCGCTCCGCGCAAGTCCGAGGGCGCTGGCGCCAGGACACCGGCAAGGGCATGGCGAAAGGACGCTCGTGGGAGACTCCGTATTCGGTGCCGACCCGGACGTGGGCGGCCATCTGGCCGCGGTGGACTGGTCGAGCACACCGTTGGGGCCTCCTGGCGACTGGCCGCAGAGTCTGCGAACCGCGGTGAGCATCCTGCTGTCCTCACGGTTTCCGATGTGGATGGCATGGGGACCCGAGCTGACGTTTTTTTGCAACTCCGCCTACCGTCGCGACACCCTCGGCCGGAAATACCCGTGGGCACTGGGCCGGCCCGCCCGCGAGGTCTGGGCCGAGATCTGGGACGACATCGGCCCCAGGATCGACCGCGTCCTGGCCACCGCCGAGGCGACCTGGGACGAAGGTCTGCTGCTCTTTCTGGAACGCTCCGGCTACCCCGAGGAGACCTACCACACCTTCTCCTACAGCCCCTTGCGCGACGACCGCGCACAAGTCGTCGGAATGCTCTGCGTGGTCAGCGAAGACACCGACCGGGTGATCGGCGAACGGCGGATGGCGACGCTGCGAGACCTGGGCTCCGATCCGTCGGTGGTGCGCACCGAAGAGGAGATGCTGTCCTTCGCCGCCCGTCAACTCGCCCGCAACCCACGGGATCTGCCCTTCACCCTGACCTACCTGTTCGACGACGACGGCAGCGCGCGGCTGGCCGGGCTGAGCCAGATCGCCGCCGGACACCCGGCCGCACCGCCCTGGCTGGCGGCGGCAGGACCCTCGGTGTGGCCACTGGACGCCCCGGCCCGCGGCGAGTCGGTGCTCGTCGGGCTCACCGATGCGCCGTTCGTCGATCTGCCACTCGGCGAGTGGAACGCTGCACCGCAGGGTGCGCTGGTCACACCCCTGCCGGTCCAGGGCGGCGCGCCGTGCGGGTTCCTGGTGGCCGGGCTGAACCGCTACCGCCCACTCGACGACGAGTACCGCGGGTTCATCAACCTGGTCGCCGGTCATATCGCGACGGGGATCAGCAGCGCCCGCAGCTACCGCGCCCAGCAGCGCCGCGCCGAGGAACTCGCCGAACTCGACTGCGCCAAGACGGCGTTCTTCTCCAACATCAGCCACGAGTTCCGCACCCCGATCACCCTCATCCTGGGGCCCGTCGCCGAACTGCGTGCCCGCACCTCCGGTATCGACGCGCACGCCCGTGCGGAACTCGACGTCGTCCACCGCAACGGATTGCGACTGGCCAAGCTGGTCAACACGCTGCTGGACTTCTCCCGCATCGAGGCCGGCCGCGTGCAGGCCCGCTACGAGCCGGTCGACCTGGCCGAGGTCACCGCGGAACTGGCCAGCGTTTTCCGCTCGGCGATCGAGCGGGCCGGACTGCAGCTGGTCGTGGACTGCGCCCCGCTGGACGAACCCATCTATCTGGACCGCGACATGTGGGAGAAGGTGGTCCTCAACCTGCTGTCCAACGCATTGAAGTTCACCTTCGACGGCTCGATCACGGTGCGGGTCTGGACTGAGGAATCCGACGCGGTGGTCAGCGTGGCCGACACCGGCATCGGCGTGGCCGCCGAGGAAATGCCCAGGCTGTTCGAACGCTTCCACCGCATCGAGACCGCGCGGGCCCGGTCGACCGAAGGCAGCGGAATCGGCCTGGCCCTGGTCCGGGAACTCGTCGGACTGCACGGCGGCACCATCGCCGCCGACAGCGCGCCCGGAGCGGGAACGACATTCACCATCCGGCTGCCACACGGCGCCGCCCACCTGCCTGCAGATACCGTGGCCCCCGCCGGATCGGGCTGGACGCCCTCCGGTGTCGCCGAACCGTATCTGCAGGAGGCGCTGCGCTGGCTGCCCGCCGAAGGCCGGACCACCGCCGATGCCACCGACAGCCAGCTGGCCGCCCTGACAAATCCGTCCGGACTGGCCGGGCCACCGGCCCGGGTGCTGGTCGCCGACGACAACTCCGACATGCGCGAGTACCTGGTCCGGCTACTGCGCAACGCCGGCTACGAGGTCGACGCGGTCAACGACGGCCGCGAAGCACTCGACCGGATCCGGACGGAGCTGCCTGACCTCGTCGTCAGCGATGTGATGATGCCCAGACTCGACGGGTTGTCACTGGTGAGCGCATTGCGCTCGGAACCACGCACCGTGGCAGTACCAGTGCTGCTGCTCTCGGCGCGCGCCGGTCAGGAAGCCTCCATCGAGGGACTCCAAGCCGGCGCCGACGACTACCTGGTCAAGCCGTTCGCGGCGGCCGAACTACTCGCGCGAGTGCGTGCCAACATCGAACTCGCACGGATGCGTAGCCACCACAGCCGGTGGCGAAGCGCGTTGGTGGACTCACTTCAAGAGGCGTTCTTCGTCATGGACGAACGTGGCGCGGTCATCGAGATCAACGCCGCCTTCACCGACATCCTCGGCTACGGCCCCGAGGGTCTGCCCTACCCGCCGACGCACCCGTGGTGGCCGGACGCCGGCACCGAGCGCGAAGCCAACCGGGAGATCGTGCACGCATTCGCAGGGATGCCCGACGACCCCGACGGCACCTACACTGTGCCGGTCACCCACCGTGACGGGCACCGGCTCTGGATCACCGCCAACATCGCCCACGCCGAGGACCCCGACACCGGCCGCAGCGTCATGGTCGGAACGTTCCGCGATGTCACCGCCGAGCACTACGCCGTGCAACGCCAGACCGCACTGTCGGCACTCAATCAGCAACTGGCACAAGCTGATACGGTCGAGGATGCGCTGCGGGACGCGCTGTATCAGATGTGTACCCAATGGTCGGCGCAGCGGGTGCTCGCCGCAGTCTTCCCCACCCCGGGCAGCACCCCCACCGCGCTGCCGCACACCCCGGAGCTGACCTGCACACCCCGCGACGTGAAGTGGTCCGAGATTGCCGAGCCCGCCCGCGCCCGCATCAGGGCCCTGGCGGGCAGCGGGGACCTGCTCACCGCCGATACGACAACCGCCGGTTCGGTGGGGATCGCCCTGCAACACCCGCAGGGCATCCTCGTCGTGTGGATCGACCTGCCCGAGCAGCGGCCGTTCACCGCCGAGGACCAAACCCTGCTCAGCGTGCTCGCCGGCCGGCTCGGACAGGGTTTACAACGCGTTCACCAGGTCGACCAGCAACGCGAAACCGCTCTGGCACTTCAACATTCGATTCTCGGCCCGGCCCGGCTGCCCGCAGGCTTCGCCGTCCGCTACCAGCCGGCGTCACACCCTCTGCAGGTCGGCGGCGACTGGTATGACGTCGTCGACCTGGAGGACGGGCGCATCGCCCTGGTGGTGGGCGACTGCGTCGGCCATGACCTGACCGCCGCCACTGTGATGGGCCAGTTGCGCAGCGCCTGCCGGGCCCTGCTGCTCGAACAGGCGAGCCCCGCAGCGACGTTGGCAGGACTAGACCGCTTCGCGGCTCGGCTGCCCGGCGCACAGTGCACCACCGCCTTCTGCGCCGTCCTCGACCCCGAGACCGGGGAGCTGATCTACTCCAGCGCAGGGCATCCGCCACCGATCATGGTCGACATCGACGGCAACACCACTCTTCTCGAGGGTGGGCACTCGATATCGCTGGGCATCAAGCCGCAAACGAACCGCCCGCAGGCGCAGGTGACGGTGCCGGCCCAGGCCACGCTGCTGCTCTACACCGACGGCCTGGTCGAACGGCGGCGACGCTCCCTCGATGACGGAATCACCAGGGCTGCAGAAGTCATCCGCGACGACAGCGCACTGGACCTCGGCTCGCTCGCCGACCAGGTGATGTCGCAACTGGCACCACCGGGCGGCTACCAGGACGACGTCGCCCTACTGCTCTACCGCCATCCCGCACCGCTGCAGGTGACGATCCCCGCCGACGCGGTCCATCTAGCCCCCGCCCGCGCGGCACTACGCGACTGGCTGTCCGCGGCAGGCATCGATCACGATCAGGCCCAGGACGTCCTCGTCGCCGCCGGAGAAGCCGTCACGAACGCGATCGAGCACGGCTACCGGCACACCGACGGCGGCACCATCACCCTGGTCGCGACCTCGGAGGTGGATGAGTTGCGCCTGACCATCACCGACAGCGGATCGTGGAAGCCGAAACAGACCGTGGCCAACTCGCATCGCGGCCGGGGCATCCAGATCATGCGCGCATTGATGGAGGACGTGGATATCCTTCCCGACAGCACGGGCACCACAGTCCGCCTGTCGACGAGGATCCGTCGATGAGCACGCCGCTGACCGTTCACACCGAGCGCGGTGCCGACGATCAGGTCGTCGTACGCGCGGCCGGCGAGATCGACGCCAGCAACGTCGCCTCCTTCGCCGAGGCCCTCCAGGCCGGATTCGCCGAAGCTGTCGACACGCTCACCCTCGACCTGAGCGCAGTGCACTATCTGGACAGCGCGGCGATCAATGTGCTTGTCCCCCACGCCGAATCACTCAGCATCGTCGCCAATCCGCTGCTGACCAGGGTGCTGCAGATCAGCGGCCTGGACAAGCTGACCACCGTGCGGCCGGCGCCGCCGGCCGACTGATTCGGCGTCAGAGGCCGCCGGGGCGGCTGAGCGCCAGCAGCCGCGAGGTGGCCCGCAGGTACTTCTTTCGGTATCCCCCGGCGAGCATCTCCTCGGAGAACAGCGTGTCAAGCTTGGCGCCGGAGGCCACCACCGGAATCCCGGCGTCGTAGAGCCGGTCGGTGAGCGCGACCAGCCGCAGCGCGACGTTCTGATCGTCCAGCGGGTGCACGCCGGTGACGAAAACCGCTGACACACCTTCGATCAGGGTGAGGTAGCGCGACGGATGCATGGTCGCCAGGTGCGCGCACAGCGAGTCGAAGTCGTCGAGGGTGGCACCCGCGGTGGCCGCCGCCCCGGCGGTCACCTCCTCGTCGGAGAGCGGCTCGGGCGCCGGTGGCAGCCCCCGGTGCCGGTAATCCGGACCCTCTATGCGTACCGTGGTGAAAATGCTTGCCAGCGTGTTGATTTCACGCAGGAAGTCCTGGGCGGCGAATCTGCCTTCGCCGAGTTGCTCGGGAAGCGTGTTGGAGGTGGCTGCGATCGACACGCCCCGCTCGACGAGCTGGGACAGCATCCGCGAGATCAGCGTGGTGTTACCGGGATCGTCGAGCTCGAACTCGTCGATGCAGACCACCACATAGTCGGCGAGCAGGTCGATGCATTCGACGAACCCGAACACCCCGGCCAGCTGGGTCAGCTCACCGAACGTCGCGAACGCCTTGGGATGCTCGGCGGAGTCCGGCAGCGTGCGGTAGGCCGACGCCAGCAGGTGGGTCTTGCCCACCCCGAACCCGCCATCGAGGTAGATCCCCACACCGGGCATCACCTCGCGCCGGCCGAAGAGCTTCTTGCGCCCGGCGCGGCGCCGCAGCGCCTCCTCGCAGAAAGCCCGGCACGCGTCGACGGCGGCGGCCTGGCTGGGTTCGGCCGGATCGGGCCGATAGCTGTCGAAGGTGACATCGGCGAAGGTCGGCGGCGGCACCAGCTGGGCGATGAGCCGCTCCGGTGACACCGTGGGATGCCGATCGGCCAGATGGTCAAGCCCCGGTACCGAATTGGCTTCGGCTGGGCGGCGGTCCATGGACGAACTGTATCGACGTGTTGCAATCGTTTGCATGGGAAGCCCACGCCACGACGAGTCGGATGGGACCTACTTCACACTGCTCGGCCCGGACGGCCCGGTGGATGACGACGGGCTCTACTCGCTCTACGCCTACCCCGACGGTGTCGCGCACTGGGTCCGCGGCAACGCGATCATCAGCCTCGACGGCGGCGCCACCACCGACGGAACCTCCGGCGGTCTCGGCGCGGCAGGCGACCGGCGCCTGTTCAACGTGCTGCGCGAGCTTGCCGATGTGATCGTCGTCGGCGCCGGAACCGCCCGCACCGAGAACTACTCCGGCGCGCAGATGACCGTCGCTCAGCGGCGCAACCGCCAGCACCGCGGCCAGGGTGAGATACCGCCGATCGCGCTGGTGACCCGCTCGGGGCGCCTGGACCACGACCTCGCGGTGCTGACCCGCACCGAGGTGCCCCCGCTCGTCCTGACCTGTGCAGACGCCGCCGAGCAGGCCCGTTCCCTGCTGGGCTCGAGCGCCGAGGTGCTCAGTTGCTCCGCCGACGACCCCGCCGAGGTGGACCTGGCCGCGGCCGTGGCTGCGCTGGCCGACCGCGGCCTGAGCAGGATTCTGTGCGAAGGCGGCCCCAGCCTGATGGGGACCTTCCTGGCGGCGGGGCTACTCGACGAAATGTGCCTGACCACCGCGCCGGTATTGGTCGGCGGCGACGGGCCACGCATCACCGCGGGGTCGGCACAGGTGTTGGCCAGGATGGAGCGGCGGCACCTGATGTCCGACGCCGGCGGCTACCTCTACGGCCGCTACACGCGCGTGAGCTGACACGGCTATCGCCGAGCCTGTCGCTACTGTGGTGGGCATGCGTGATCGCCGGGTGCTCGCCGCGGTCGGCGTCGGAACTGCCGCGCTGACTGCTTTGCTGACCGGGTGTGCCCCGTGGCTGGCCGCCAACCCGCAGTTCGCGAGCGACTCGGCGCACAACCCCGCCGGCGCGCCCACCAGCGCCAAACCCGCCGGCGGGCCACCTGATATCGCCGCCCCCAAGAACGACCTGGCGTGGAAGGACTGCACGTCGAAGGTGTTCGGCGATGCCGGCACACCCGCCGCACCCGGCGTGATCCTGGAATGCGCGAACTACGACGCCGACCTCGACCCGATCGCCGGCGCCAACGGCAAGATCACCATCGGCGTGGTGCGCGCCCGCTCGGTGCAGACCCCGCCGGACGCCGGACCGCTGGTGTTCACCACCGGAACCGACATGCCCTCGTCGCTGCAACTGCCGGTGTGGCTGACCCGGTCCGGAACCGACGTCCTCAAGACCCATCCGGTCGTGTCGGTGGACCGCCGCGGCATCGGCATGTCCAGCCCGGTTGACTGCCGCGACGCGTTCGACCGGCAGGAGATGCGCGACCAGGCACAGTTCGAATCCGGTGACGACCCGGTGGCCAACCTCGGCGCCATCACCATGACCGCAACCACCGGCTGCACAGACACGATCGCCCCCGGCGACTCCGCCTACGACAACGCCCGCGCCGCGGAGGATCTCGAACGGCTACGCAGCACCTGGGACGTCCCCTCGCTGGCCCTGATCGGGGTGGGTAACGGCGCCCAGATCGCGCTGGCCTACGCCGGCTCACATCCGGACAAGGTGGCCCGGCTGGTGCTCGACTCACCGATCCCGGCCGGCATCAGCGCCGAAGCCGAAGCCGAAGACCAGGTGAAGAGCCAGCAGGGTGCCCTCGACGCCTTCGCCGCCCAGTGCGTGGCGGTCAACTGCGCGCTGGGTCCCGACCCGAAGGGCGCCGTCGACTCGCTGCTGTCGGCCGCGCGGGCCGGCAAAGGACCCGGCGGGGTGTCGGTGGCGGTGCTCGCCAACGCGATCGTCACCGCACTGGGCTACCCCAGCGGCGATCGCATCGGCAGCACAGTCAGCCTGGCCAATGTGCTCGCCGCCGCCCGCAACGGTGACACCAACCCGCTGAACAGCCTGATCAACCAGGCCGAGGCGACCCGCGACAGCGACGGCCAATTCATCAACTCCTGCAGCGACGCGCTCAACCGGCCGACCCCAGACCGGGTGCGTGAACTCGTCGTCGCCTGGGGCAAGCTCTACCCCCAGTTCGGGACCGTCGGCGCGCTCGACCTGGTCAAGTGCCTGAACTGGCCCAGCGGCGCCGCACCCAAGGATCCGAAGAACCTCAAGGTCAACGTGCTGCTAATGGGCGTGCAGAACGATCCGATCGCCGGCGGCCAAGGGGTGCCCGCCTCGGCGGCCACCATCATTAACGCCGGCGCCGCCAGCAAGCGGGTGATGTGGCAGGGCATCGGCCACGGCGCCAGCATCTACTCGGACTGCGCGCTGCCGCCGATGATCAGCTACCTCAGTACCGGCAACCTGCCACCGACCGACACCTACTGCCCCGCCTGATCGGTGCGGGCAGAAGTCCGGTGTACGGTGCGGACGTGGCGGTAGCTGATTCTGTGCGTTCTCAACTGCGCAACGCTTTTGCTCCTCGCTCCGGGCCGGCCAGTACGGCCTCGGTGCTGCGGTCGGCTCTGTGGCCCATCGCGATCATGTCGATCATCCATCGCAGCTACGTGCTGTCGTCCAACGGCTACATCACCGATGACTTCGGGCCTGTGTACCGCGCGGTGTCGAACTTCCGGCGAGGCCTGGAGATCTACAACGAGCATTTCGACCACGTCGACCCGCACTACCTGTACCCGCCGGGCGGCACGCTGCTGATGGCCCCGTTCGGCTACATGCCGGTGTTCGCCTCGCACAACTGGTTCGTGTTCTTCAACACCGTGGCGATGATCATCGCGGCCTGCCTGCTGGTACGGCTGTTCAACTTCTCGCTGACCTCGGTGGCGCTACCCGCGCTGCTGCTGGCCATGTTCTGCACGGAGTCGGTGACCAACACGCTGGTGTTCACCAACATCAACGGCTGCATCCTGCTGGCCGAAGTGTTGTTCTTCCGCTGGCTGCTCGACGGCAAGGTCAGCCATCAGTGGCTGGCGGGTGTGGCGATCGGGCTGTCGCTGGTGGTCAAGCCGCTACTCGGCGTGCTGCTCCTGCTGCCGCTGCTCAACCGGCAGTGGCGGGTGTTGGTGGCCGCCTTCGTCGTCCCGCTGGTGTTCAACGTCGCGGCCTGGCCTTTGGTGGCCGACCCGATGAACTTCGTGCGGCGCACCCTGCCCTACATCTTCTCCACGCGGGACTACTTCAACTCCTCGGTGCTGGGCAACGGTGTCTACTACGGCCTGCCGACGTGGCTGATCCTCGCCCTGCGGCTGCTGTTCCTGGCGCTGGCGGCGGCCAGCCTGTGGCTGCTCTACCGCTACTATCACCGGCGCGACCCGCTGTTCTGGATGCTGACGTCCTCGGGTGTGCTGCTGATCGCGTCGTGGCTGGTGCTGTCGCTGGCCCAGGGCTACTACTCGATGATGCTCTTCCCGTTCCTGATGACGGTGGTGCTACCCAACTCCGTGCTGCGCAACTGGCCGGCCTGGCTGGCCACCTACGGGTTCTTGACGATGGACCGCTGGCTGATGTGGCGCTGGCCGACGACGGGCCGGTTCCTGGAGTACATGAAGATCACCTACGGCTGGTCACTGATGCTGATCGTGGTGTTCTGCGTGCTGTACTTCCGGTACTCCGACGCCAAGGCCGAGGGCCGGCTCGACGACGGAATCGACCCGCGCTGGCTGCGACCGGAGACCGCACCCGCGCCAGCGCGGTAACGTGAACTGATGAGTTCGATTCCCGCCCCGAAGCTGGAACTGACCGACGACGAGTGGCGCAAGCGGCTCAACCCGTCGGAGTACCACGTGCTGCGCCAGGCCGGCACCGAGCGTCCGTTCACCGGCGAATACACCGACACCAAGACCGAAGGCATCTACCAATGCCGGGCCTGTGGTGCCGAATTGTTCCGCAGCACCGAGAAATTCGAGTCGCACTGCGGATGGCCGTCGTTCTTCGACCCGTCGCACTCCGACGCGGTGATCCTGCGCCCGGACGACACCCTGGGCATGCACCGGGTGGAGGTGTTGTGCGCGAACTGCCACAGCCACCTCGGCCATGTGTTCAGTGGCGAGGGCTATCCGACCCCGACCGATCAGCGCTACTGCATCAACTCGATCTCGTTGAAGCTGGTGCCCACGGAGGGCTAGCGAACATCGCGAGCAGAACGTCACGCTCCACCGGCTTGCTGAAGTAATAGCCCTGACCCACATCGAAGGCCAACTCGCGCAGCCGGGACAACGTGCGGAAGTCTTCGATGCCCTCGGCGACCGTACTCAGGCCCAGCTCGTGTGCCAAGTCGATGACAGCGCGAACCACGGCGGCCGCGCGCGGATTGGACAGAATCGGCACCACAAATCGGCGATCCAGCTTCACGTGATCGAGAGGTAGGTCGCGCAGCTACGACAGCGCCGAGTAGCCGGTGCCGAAGTCGTCGATCGCAATGCGAATACCATTGCGCCGCAACTCATTCAATACCCCACGCGTGCTGTCGATATTGTCCAGGAACATGTCCTCGGTGATCTCGACGGTCAGCGCGGCAGGATCGAGCCCACGGCAGGCCAAGGCGTCGGTGATCTTGGTCGTGATGCCGAGGTTGGCCAGCGACGGAGCGAACAGATTGACCGCCACCGGCACGCCATAGGACGCGGTATGCCACACCAGCGCGTCGTCGGGGGCGCGGTTGATCACCTGGCCGGTCACCGTCACCATCAGACCGTGCCGCCGAACCAAGGGTAGGAACTCGTCGGGTCCCAGCATCCCGCGCGACGGGTGCGGCCAGCGGATCAATGCCTCCACCCTGACGATCTCCAGTGAGCGCAAGTCCAGTTTCGGCTGGTGGTGCAGGGTGGGCTGATTGCGATCGATGGCCTGCCGAAGCTCCCCGAGCAGACGGACGGCCGAAGTCTGCCCGCCACCGGCCGGCGGCGGCTTCTGGACATCGCCCACGACGAACTCCGCCACCATCTCGGGGGCGAACGCGGTGGACGCCGGGGACCCTCGACGTCGTGGCCGCCGCCCGTGCGATGTCGGACCGTTGCAACAACTCGGCGGCGGTGATGTCACCGTCGTCGGGATCTGCTATGGCCAGTCCCATGCTGGCCCGGATGATCAGCTCCTGGCCGTCGATGGGGAACGGCCGGTCCAGGGCCTCGGCCACCTGCTGGTCGACCACCTGCAAGTGGTCGTCCCTTCCCTCGATGAGTACTGCGAATTCGTCACCGCAAACCCGCGCCACCGTATAGCCGGAGTGGACAGCAGCCAGGATCCGTTCGCCAACAAGCACGAGCAATTTGTCGCCAATGTGATAGCCGAAGGTTTCGTTCACCATGTTGAAGTCGTCGATGTTGAAGCTGATCACCGCGACTGCGCCCCCGTCGCGGTTTCGCACCTGCATCGCATGACTCACCCGGTCGTGGAAGACCGCTCGGTTGGCCAACCCGGTCAGGTGGTCACGGAGGGCTTGGTTGGTGACGGCCGAGAACAGCCTGGCGTTCTCGCCGACAACGATGAGCTGCCGAGCCAGGAAGGCGACAATCAACAGCGCACCGGCGACTGCGGCCGGGCTCGACAGGTCGTTGTTGTGCGCGAACTGCCACAGCCGACCCGACCGATCAGCGCGACTGGATCAACTCGATCTCGTCGACGCTGGTTCCTGACGCCCGAGCATCTCGACCAACTGCTCTGAGGTCACCGGCGGGCTGAAGAAAAAGCCCTGCCCGATATCGCATCCGAAGTCGCGCAGATGGTCCGCGGTCGCCGCGTCCTCGATACCTTCCCCGACCGTGGTCAGGCCGAGCACGTGGGCAAGGTCGATCGCCGCACGCACCACCGCAGCCCCGCGCGGGTCGGTCAGGATCGGCGCGACGAAATGCCGGTCGAGTTTGACCTCGTCGATCGGCAGGTCGCGCAGATAGGACAGCGCCGAGTAGCCGGTGCCGAAGTCGTCGATGGCAATGCGAATACCGGTGCGCCGCAACTCATTCAATACCACTCGCGTGCGGTCGATGTTGTCCAGGAACATGTCCTCGGTGATCTCGACGGTCAGCGCGGCAGGATCGAGCCCGCGACAGGCCAGGGCGTCGGTGATCTTGGTCGTGATGCCCAGGTTGGCCAGCGACGGGGCGAACAGGTTGACCGCCACCGGCACGTCGTAGGACGCGGTATGCCACACCAGCGCGTCGTCGAGCGCACAGTTGAGCACCCGCTCGGTCACGGCCGCCATCAGGCCGTGCCTGCGGACCAGCGGCAGGAACTCCTCCGGGGTGAGGACCTCGCCGTCAGGCCGAGGCCAGCGCAGCAGCGCCTCCACCCCGACAATCCGGCTGGTTCGCAGGTCCAGCTTCGGCTGGTAGACCAGGATCAGTTCGGAGTCGGCGATGGCCTGGCGCAGATCACCGAGCAATTGAATCGCCGCCAGCCCACCGCTGCTGGCCGAGGAAGGCGCCCCGCCGAGAACATCGAGTTCGCCCCCGCTGACCACGTGCATCTCCGGGTGGTAGGTCTCCACGCCGCGCGTCCTGGCCCGCTTGGCGCAGTACATCGCCGTGTCGGCACGGCGGAGCAGTTCGTCGGCCGACAGTCCTGGCTCGTCGGGTTCGGCGATCGCCAGCCCGACGCTGGGGCGCATCAACAGTTCGTGACCGTCGATGACGAACGGTCGCTCGAACGACTCCACCACCCGGTGGGCGATGAAGTGGGCGGCGTCGGTGCTGCCCTCGACCACGACCGAGAACTCGTCGCCACCGAGCCGGGCCACCGTGTCGCCGGCGCGCACCGAATTCAGCATCCGGGTAGCCACTCCCGTCAGCAACTTGTCGCCCACCGGATGGCCGAGGCTGTCGTTGACGAGCTTGAAGTCGTTGAGGTCCACCGCGACGACGCCGACCGCGATGCCGTCGCGTTCGCGCAACGCCATGGCGTGGTCGAGCCGCTCGTTGAACAGCGCCCGGTTGGCCAGGCCGGTGAGCGGATCACGCAGCGCCTGCTGTGCTACGGCGGCGACCAGCCGCCGATTCTCGCTGACCGCCAGGAACTGCCGGACCAGAACGGCGATCACCAATAGCCCCGCCACGATCTCGACCGGTTGCGATTTGAGCAGCGGTACCGGTTGCGCGGCGGCGATGATCGCGGCCAACAACAGCGGGGCGAATGGCAGCCAAATCGACGCCCAGCCGGGCAGTTCCGGCGAGTCGGAGGTGTCATTGGTGGTCTGGCGACTCGCCGCGGCGGCGACAGCGATGATCAGCAGGCCCGCCACCCAGCCGATGTCGATCACGTTGCCGCTGACGTACTGGCTCTTCGCCGAAAGGTAAGTGAACATGCTGTCCGACAACGCAATACAGGCCAGGCCAACGGTCAGCAGGGTGAGCGTGAGGCGGTGATCGACTCCCGAGCGCACCAACACCACCGCCGCCAGTGTCAGCACGACGACATCGGAGAGCGGGTAGGCCAGCGAAACCGCGAACGCGAGCGGATCGGTCCCCCCGGCAGAGTAGAGCGGGCCGAGGATCGTCACCCAGCTGACCAGAAACAGCGACCCGGCCACGATCAGGCCGTCGAAGAACACCCTGCCCCGGAACGGTCCTGCCTGGTCGCTGGGGAACAGCAGCAAAGCCACGCATGCCCCGACCGGGAACATCAGGTATGCGGCGTCGGCCACCGACGGGTACGGCACCTGGTCGAGGACGAGCTCGTAGTACGTCCAGATCGCCTCGCCGATCCCCCACGCCACCAAAGCCACCGTCATCGCTATCCAGGCCAGTCGCAGCCGACCGCTCGCCGACCGCGCGGCGATCGCCGAGAACACAGCCGCAGGCACCGTCAGGACGAGCAGCACGAGGTCGTCGATGGCCGACAGCGCCGATCCCTGGGACACACCGCTGACGATCCAGGCGACGAATCCGACGAAGATCGCACCGGCAACGGCAGCCACGTGCGCAGCCTTGGGCACTCCACCGCCCCCTCCCCTGGGCCGCCGCCGATGTCCGACGGCGGGGAAAGTCTATCCGAGCGCGCCGCTGCCGGTTTGCGTCTCGAGATAGTCGGACGTGCCGCCGGCCAACAGCGGCAGCAACTCTGCCGAGGGCAGCGGCGGGCTCAGGAAGTAGCCCTGAGCGAGTCGGCAGCCGTGGTCGCGAAGCCACGTCGCCGTTTCAGCGTTCTCGACCCCCTCGGCGATGACGGACAGGCCCAACCCGTCCGCAAGGCCGATCAAGGTGCGGACCACGGTCGCGGCGCGCGGATCACCGACGACCGGTGAAATGAAGTGCCGGTTGAGCTTCACCTCGTCGATCGGCAACTCCCGCAAGAACGGGAGTGCCGAGTTGCCGCTGGCGAAGTTGTCGATTGCTATGCGAATTCCGCTGCGTCGCAGGTCCGCCAATACTGCACGGGTGCGTTCGAGGTTGTCCAGGAACACCTCCTCAGTGATCTCGACGGTCAACACCTCCGGGCTCAGGCCCCGGTCGGCCAGCGCCGCAGTGAGTTTGGCGGGAATCCCGCGGTTGGCCATCGAGGCAGCGAAGAGGTTGACCGAGACGGGCACGTCGAAAGACGCCTCCCGCCACGACACCATGTCATCGAGAGCGCGGTTGAGCACGAATTCGGTTACCGGGCCGGTCAATCCGTGCCGATGCACCAGCGGCAGGAAATCCTTCGGGGTAACCACCTGGCCGTCAGGGCGGTGCCAGCGCAGCAACGCCTCGACACCAACGATCCGCTCGGTGAACAGGTCGAACTTGGGCTGGTACAACAGGTTCAGCTCGGCGTTGGCGATGGCGTTGCGGAAGTCACCAAGCAGAGCGATGGCCGCCACCCCACCGGCCTCCGGTTCGCCGGCGGACGGAGCGAACATCTCCCCATCGCCGGCGTCGGTGGCCAGGTGCATCTGCCGGTCGTACGTCACCACACCGCTGTTACCCGATCGCTTGGCTGCGTACATGGCGGTGTCGGCGCGCTCCATCAGTTCGCCGGCGCCCAGCGCCGGCTCGCCGGCATCGGCGATCGCCAACCCGATGCTCGGCCGCATCGGCAGTTCATGGCCGGCGAACCTGAAGGGCTGATCGAACGCCTGCACCACCCGATCGGCGACCAGATGCGGCGCGTCGGCACTGCCGGACACCAGGAGGCAGAACTCGTCTCCACCGGGCCGGGCAACGGTGTCGACCGACCGCACAGCGTTGCGCAGACGGTCGGCGACTCCGATGAGCAGTTCATCGCCGACAGAGTGGCCGAGGTTGTCGTTGACGAGCTTGAAGTCGTTGAGGTCCAACGAGATCACGCCGACCGTGCTGCCGTCGCGTTCACGCAAGGCCATGGCGTGGTCGAGCCGCTCGTTGAACAGTGCGCGATTGGCCAGCCCGGTCAGCGGATCGCGCAGCGCCTGCTCGGCCACCGCGGTCACCAGCATCCGGTTTTCACTCACCGCGAGGAACTGACGGACCAAGACCCCGACCACCAGCAGACCGGCGACGATCAGGACGAGACGGTTGCGGAACAGATCGGGCGGGTTGGCGGCCGCGACGATGCCGGCCAACAGCAGCGGCACGTACGGCAACCAGATCGACGCCCAGCTCGGCAGCTCCAGCGCCTCGGAGTTCTCCCCCGTCGTCTGCATGCTGGCCACCGCGGCAACCGCGATGAACAGCAGGCCAGCCAGCCAACCGATGTCGATCGCTCGGCTGCTGTCGTACTGTCCCTTAGCTGCCAGGTAGGCAAACGCACTGTCCGAGAGGGCAATACAGGCCACACCCACCGTCGCCAGTGTCAGCGGAGCGCGGTCACGCACACCCGATCGGACCAGCACGACCGTGGCCATCGTCAGCACCACCACATCGGAGAGCGGATAGGCAATCGCGACCGCGAATCCGAGCCGGCTGATGCCGCCGGCGCTGGTGTAGAGCGGGCCGAGCACCGTGACCCAGCCGACCAGGAACAGCGATGCCGCCACAATCAGACCGTCCAACAGCACCCGGCCGCGCAGCGGTCCGGTGTCCCCGCCCGGCAACACCAGCAGCGCCACACACGCGGCGACGGGGAACCCTAGGAAGGCAACGTCGGCCAGGGACGGAAACGGCGCCTGCTCGGCGATCAACTCGTAGTAGGTCCACAGCGCCTCGCCGACGCCCCAGCTGACCATGCCCACGGACAGTGCAGCCCAGGCCACCCGGACCCTACCGTGCGACGCGCGTGCGGCAAGAACGCTGAAGACAATCGCGGGCACGGTGAACAGCAACAACGCGATGTCGGATACCGCAGCCAGCGCGGTACCGTGCGACAACCCGCTGACGATCCAGACGGTGAAGGCGACAAAGACGGCCCCGGCGACGGCGGCCACATGCACAGCCTTGGGCACGGCACCTCCTGACGGGACAGAGCGGACCAAAAATTGACGTCAGTGAAAACGTTAGCGGAGTGGCCGCCGACCAGCGGGTAGGGCGTCGACTGGTCTACCGGGAGCGCACGGCATCGCGATAGCCACCCGGGCCCTCTACCGCGCACCGCCTGAACAGGGTGACGAGCTTCTCGGAGGACACCGGCGGGCTGAGAAAGAAGCCCTGCCCGACACTGCATCCGTGCTCTCGGAGCCAGTTGGCGGTCGGCAGGTTCTCGATCCCCTCGGCGACGGTGGCCAGGCCCAATTCGGCGGCCAGGTCGATCACCGCCCGGACCACAGCCGCCGCCCGCGGGTCGTCGAGCATCGGTGCGATGAAATGCCGATCGAGCTTCACCTCGTCCACGGTGAGCTCGCGCATGTAGGACAACGCCGAGTAGCCGCTACCGAAATCGTCGATGGCGATCCGGATCCCGCGCTCACGCAGCCGGGCCAGCACCAGTTTGGTTCGCTCCATGTTGTCCAGGAACAGATCCTCGGTAATCTCCACCGTCAGTATCGACGGCTCGAGGTCGCGGTTGCCCAGCGCCAGGCTGATCGTGTCGGGCAGCCTCAGGTCGGCCATCGACGGCGCGAAGAGGTTGATCGCGATCGGGATGGGCACGCCGGCAGCGCGCCACTCCAGGACGTCGTCGAGCGCCTTGTTGACCACGAAGTCGTTGACCCGTCCCATGAGTCCGTACCGGCGGACCAGGGGCAGGAACTCGTCGGGGGCGAGCACGCCGCGCACCGGATGTGGCCAGCGGACCAGGGCCTCGGCGCCGACGATCGATCCGGTGCGCAGATCGAACTTCGGTTGGTAGACCAGGGTCAGCTCGAAATGATCGATGGCCTGGCGCAGTTCGCCGAGCAGCCGCACGGACTCGGCACCGCGTCCCTGCGTTTCCGATGACGGCTTGTCGAACAGGTCGCTGCCGGGCGACTCGGCCAACAGCATCTCGGCGTTATAGGTGTGTACACCCCCGGTGCGCGACCGCTTGGCGGCGTACATCGCGATATCGGCGCGTTTGAGCAACTCCATCGCCGTCACGTCGGGGTCGTCGGCTTCGGCGACGGCCAGCCCCACGCTGGGCCGCACCAGCAGTTCCTGGCCGACGATGTGGAACGGCCGGTCGAATGCCTCCACCACCCGGTGGGCGATCAACTGGGTATGGTCGTCGCGGCCTTCGAGCAGGACGGCGAATTCGTCACCGCCGAGGCGGGCCACGGTGTCGCCGTCGCGCACGCACCCCAGAATGCGCTCGGCGACCAGATTGAGCAGCTCGTCGCCCACCGGGTGGCCCAGGGTGTCGTTGACCACCTTGAAGTCGTCGAGGTCCATGGCCAGCACACCCACCGTCAGGCCATCGCGCTCACGCATCTGCATGGCGTGGTTGAGGTGGTCGCGCAACACGATCCGGTTGCCGACACCGGTCAGCGGGTCGCGGAGCGCCTGCTCGGCAACCTCGACCAGCAGCCTGCGGTTCTCGCTCATCGTCAACAACTGGCGGGCCAGAAAAGCCACCACGAGCACAATGCTGGGCACCAGGATCGGCAGTTCCCGGGCCACTTCCGGTGGCGCCATCAGGGCTATCAGCGCAGCCGCTGCGACCGGAACAAAGGGCAACCAGACCGAGGCCACCGAAGGTGGTTGGGCCACAATGGTTTCCCGGACGTTGAAGTCGCGCCCCGCAATCGCCGCGGCCGTCATCAGCACCAGCCCGGCCAGCCAGCCGTAATCGATCCACCCCACGCTCTCGTGTCGTTGTGTCGCGGCCAGATAGACGAACACATCATCAGAGACAGCGACACACGTCATCGCCAGTGTCAGCAGCACGAGGGTGCGCCGCTGACCGGGCAGAGCCCGCGCCAGCACCAGAAGCCCGATGGTCAGCACCGCCGCGTCGAGCACCGGATAGGTCAGCGAGACCGCGATTTTGAACCGGTTGGGGATGTCCAACCGCATGATTTCGTTGAGGACGACAATCCAGATCACGATCGTGAAGGACGCCGCGACGGTGAGTCCGTCGAGCATCAGGCGGGTGCGTGAGGTCCGGTTCATCCCGCTGGCCAGCAGCACCAGGGAAGTCCCGGTCGCGATCGGCAGCAGCAGGTAGGCGATGTCGGCGACCGAGGGATACGGCGGGGTGACGCCACTGACTTCGTAGTAGCGCCAGATCGCAGCACCCAGGGTGAATCCGGTCAGGCCGACGGTCATCGATGCCCAAGCGGCGCGAACCCGGCCCCTGGTCACCCAGGCGGTGACGGCCGAGGTGAACGCGGCGACGGCCGCCACCACCACCATCAACGTGTCGGAGTCGAAGACGATCGCCCGGATGTCCACATGCGCCGGCACTGTCGCCAGCCAGCCGAAGTAGGCCGCGACGATCAGCGCAACCAGAACCGCGCCACCGGCCACCCTCGGTGTCGCCTTCGGCTCTCCCACCAGGCCCCCGATCGTCTCGGCAAATCCGCGGCGATATTGACCGCAGGAAAAATGCTATCGACGTTGGGCCTTTGGTGAGTGGATTCAGGGCAGCTTGGCAACGAGTTCCTCGACGCCGACACGCGGCCCGGTGAAGAACGGGATCTCCTCACGGACGTGCCGGCGCGCCTCGGTGGCCCGCAGGTCACGCATCAGGTCGACGATGCGGTGCAGCTCCATGGCCTCGAACGCCAGAATCCACTCGTAGTCACCCAGCGCGAACGCGGGCACAGTGTTGGCGCGCACATCCTTGTACCCGCGGGCGGCCATTCCGTGGTCGGCGAGCATCTTCCGCCGCTCCTCGTCGGGCAGCAGGTACCAGTCCAGCGACCGGACGAACGGGTAGACGCACACATAGTTGCCGGGTTCCTCGCCGGCCAGAAACGCCGGAACATGGCTTTTGTTGAACTCCGCGGGGCGGTGCAAGGCGACACTGCTCCACACCGGCTTGCTCACCCGGCCCAAGGTCGTCGTGCGACGAAAATCACTGTAGGCGGACTGCAGCGATTCGACCCGCTCGGCGTGCGTCCAGAACATGAAGTCGGCGTCGGCGCGCATTCCCGCTACGTCGTATATGCCGCGGAACACCACCCCGTTGTCCTCCTGCTGCTTGAGGAAAGTGGCGGTTTCGTCGGCGACCGCGGCGCGGGCATCCTCGTCGTAGCCCAGCGCCCCCTGCTCGACGGCGAACGCCGAGAACATGACGTATCGGATGGTGGCGTTGAGCTCGTCATAGTCCAGTCGTGCCATGGCACCATCGTGCCACGCGGGCCGGGCGTTATCGGTGCGTGGTGGCCGCCACCACAGCCGCTGCGGCACCCCCGGCCACGGCCAGGCAGGCGGGCACGCCGATGCCGTCGAGATAGTTGCCCGCGATGGCCAGCGTCGCAGGCAAGTCCGCCCGCAATGCGGCGGCCAGCGCGCCATGACCGGGGCCGTACTGCGGCATCGCGTCGAGCCAGCGGTGCACCAGGATGTCGACCGGGTCCACGCTGATGCCGAACACCGTCTTGAGGTCGGCCACCGCCCAGGCCCGCAGGTCGGTGTCGGAGGTCGACCGCGCGATATCGTCGCCGAAGCGGCCGAACGACATCCGCAACAACTCGCAGTTGCCGCGGCTCCCCCACTTGCGGCTCGACAGCGTAATTGCCTTGCCGTGCAAGCGTTCTCCACTGGCCACCAGCACACCGGACTGCGGCGGGAACGGGGTTCCGCCCGGTGCGGCCATCGCCAGCACCGCGGCCGAGGCCACCGGAATCCCGGCGGCCACCGCGGCCGTGCGGGGCGCGATCTCACCGATGAGTGCGGGCAGCCGGGGCACCGGTACAGCGAGAATGACGGCGTCGGCGTAGCGGTCGGTGCCCTCGTCGTCGCGTACCGACCAGCCTGCGCCGTCGGCGGTGATCCGGCTGACCGCGGCCTGCACCCACTGCAGCCCACTGCGCTGGATCAACGCGTCCAGCAGCACCTGATAACCGCCCTCGATGGCGCCGAACACCGGGCCGCGGCTGCCGCCGGGCAGTGCCCGTCCGGCCGCCTCGGTGAGGCTTTCGGCGCCCGCGTCGAGGGCCGCCGCGATGGTGGGGGCCGCCGCTCGGATGCCGATGGTCGCCGCCGAACCCGCGTACACCCCGGACAGCATCGGGTCGACCGAGCGGGCCACGACCTGCTCGCCGAACCGGTCGGCCACTACGGCGCCGACAGCGGGGTCGGCACCACGTTGCCACTGCAGCCGGCGGTGCGGTTCGGCAGCCATCTGCGCGATCGTCGCGTCGTCGACCAGGCCGGTCACCGATGCCGCCGACGTGGGGATTCCGTTGACGGTGTCGGGTGGCAGCGGATGGATGCGACCCTGGCTGAAGATCGTCGGGCGCACCCCGGTGGTGGTGATCTGGCGGCCCGCCAAGCCCAGTTCGGCCAGCAGCGCAGGCACTTCGGGGCGACGGGCCACGAATGCCTCGGCGCCGATGTCCATTGGCTGACCGGCCAGCGTCTCGGTGCGCAGGATGCCACCGAGCCGGTCGGCTGGGTCGAGCACGGTAATGGTGGCATCTGCACCGACTGCCACACGAATGCGGTAGGCGGCTGCCAGCCCCGAGATACCGCCCCCCACAATGCAATACGAAAGTCTCATCCCCAGGTCGCTCCGCTCCTGCCCGCCGCCGGATCTCTTCCCGGGTCGCTCCGCTCCTGCCCGCCGGATCTCACAGCGAGTGCACCAAGGCCACCAGATCGGTCAACAGCTCAGGATCGGTCGCGGGCAGCACGCCGTGACCGAGGTTGAAGATGTGGCCCGCGGCGCCGGCGTCGATGGCCAGCCGCCCGTCGTCGACCACGGCGCGGGCGGCCTTCTCCACCACCGGCCAGCCGGCCAGCAGCGTCACCGGATCCAGGTTGCCCTGCAGCGCCAGCCCGGGGCCGACGCGGGTCGCGGCGTCGGCCAGCGAGGTGCGCCAGTCCACACCCACGACGGCCGGAGCCCCGTGCCCGCCGACCGCCTCGGCCATCGCGCCGAGCAATTCGGCGGTGCCCACCCCGAAGTGGGTCATCGGCACGCCGTGGCCGGCCAGCGCGGTGAACACCCGGGTGCTGTGCGGCAGCACATGGGTGCGGTAGTCGGCGAGCGACAGCGTGCCCGCCCAGGAGTCGAAGACCTGGATGGCGTCCACCCCGGCGTCGAGCTGCACCGTCAGGAAGGCGATCGTCAGGTCGGTGAGCATCCCCATCAGGGCATGCCAGGTGGCCGGCTCGGCCAGCATCATCGCCTTGGTCTTCTCGTGCAGCTTGCTGGGGCCGCCCTCGATCAGGTAGGACGCCAGCGTGAACGGCGCGCCCGCGAATCCGATCAGCGGCACCTCGCCGAGCGCGTCCACCAACAGACCCACCGCCTCGGCGACCGCGCTGACCCGCTGCAGTTCAAGACTTTTCATCGCGTCGACATCAGCCTTGGTGCGGATCGGATGGGCGATCACCGGGCCGACGTCGGGAACGATGTCGAGGTCGATACCCGCGCCCCGCAGTGGGACGACGATGTCGGAGAACAGGATCGCCGCGTCGACGGCGTGCCTGCGGACCGGCTGCAGGGTGATCTCGCAGATCAGCTCGGGGTCGAAGCAGGCCTGCATCATCGTGTTCTTGGCCCGCAACGCCCGGTACTCGGGCAGCGAACGGCCGGCCTGCCGCATGAACCACACCGGGACGCGGCTGGGTTTGCGGCCCGTGGCGGCGGCCAGGAAGGGGGCCTCGGGTAGTGCGCGACGCGTACTCATCGCGTCCATGCTGCCACGGTGCCGAACGCCCGGAATCCGGCGCTGGCGCGAATTCGGCGCGCCTGCCCCCCTGACCTCGCCGATGCGGCTAGCGTCAGTCCACGTGACCACTGCGGAACCGGTGCAATTCCGCGAGGCGGTGGCGGCCATGAGCGCCGCGAAAGTGCGCTCCGAGATCGAGTTGGGTCCGATCCGGCCACCTCAGCGTCTCGCGCCGTACAGCTATGCCATCGGCGCCGAGGTCAAGCATCCGGAGACCGACGTCATCCCGGAACGGTCCGAGGGCGACGCGTTCGGGAGGCTGATCCTGCTGCACGACCCCGACGGATCGGAAGCCTGGGACGGCACCATGCGCCTGGTCGCCTACATCCAGGCCGACCTGGACTCCAGCGAAGCCGTTGACCCGCTGCTGCCCGAGGTGGCCTGGAGTTGGCTGGTGGACGCCCTGGAGTCACGCGCCGAACACGTCACCGCGCTGGGCGGAACCGTCACCGCCACCACCTCGGTGCGCTACGGCGACATCTCCGGGCCGCCGCGCGCCCACCAACTCGAACTTCGCGCCTCGTGGACGGCCACCACGATGTCGCTGGACACCCACGTGCAGGCGTTCTGCGAGGTTCTCGAGCACGCAGCCGGCCTGCCGCCGGTGGGCGTCACCGACCTGAATTCCCGCACCCGCGCCTGAGATGGTCGAAGACGACGACGGCGCCGGGGCGCCCGATACCCCTGACGAGGACGCAGTCGAGGCCACCCCGCTGCTCGAACCCGCCGAGGGTGTGCCTCCGCTGTCGGTGAGCGTCAACGACATCGCCGAGGCGGCCGAGAAGCTCGCAGCCGGCCACGGACCGTTCGCGATCGACGCCGAACGCGCCTCCGGTTTCCGCTACTCCAACCGCGCCTACCTGATCCAGATTCGGCGCACCGGCGCCGGGACGGTCCTCATCGACCCGGTCAACCATGGCAGCAGCCCGATCGACGTCCTCAAACCCGTCGCCGAGGTGCTGGCCGAGGACGAGTGGATCCTGCACGCGGCCGACCAGGATCTGCCGTGCCTGGCCGAGGTGGGCCTTCACCCGCCGGCGCTCTACGACACCGAACTGGCCGGCCGGCTTGCCGGCTTCGAGCGGGTCAACCTCGCGGCGATGGTGCAGCGTCTGCTCGGGCTGGGCCTGGCCAAGGGCCACGGCGCGGCCGACTGGTCCAAACGCCCGCTGCCGGATGCCTGGCTGAACTACGCCGCACTGGACGTCGAGGTGCTGATCACGCTGCGCGAGGAGATCGCGGCCATCCTGGCTCAGCAGGACAAAAGCGCTTGGGCGGCAGAGGAATTCGAGTACCTGCGCTGCGCGGAGCCCCAGACCACCCGGCGGGACCGCTGGCGGCGAACCTCAGGCATTCACAAGGTGCGCAGCCGGCAAGGGCTGGCCGCCGTGCGCGAGCTGTGGACGGTGCGCGATCAGATCGCCCGCAGCCGCGATATCGCGCCGGGGCGCATCCTGCCGGATTCGGCGATCATCGCCGCGGCGACCGCTGACCCCAAGACCGTCGAGGACCTGACGAAGCTGCCGATCTTCGGTGGCAGCAAGCAGCGCCGCAGCGCCCACGTGTGGCTGGGTGCGCTCGAGGCCGCCCGGACCAATCCCGAGCCGCCCGACACCGGTGACCAGCAGAACGGTCCGCCGCCGGCGGTGCGCTGGGCCAAACGCAAACCCGAGGCCGCCGCCCGCCTGGACGCCGCACGCGCCGCGCTGGCCGAACTATCGGCCCGAGTGGGGGTCCCCACCGAGAACCTGGTGTCCCCCGAGCTGATTCGCCGGCTGTGCTGGGACTGGCAAGGAGACCGCCAAGAAGACCGGGAGACCGCGATCGACGAATTCCTGCGCGACGGCGGGGCGAGGTCCTGGCAGCGTCAGCTGGCGGTGCCCGTGCTGGCAGCGGCGCTGACGCCGGCGCCGTCGACCTGACTACACCGAATCTGCGCTCAGAGCGTACTTTTCAGGGATAATCGCGATCTCGCGGCAGAATCGATGTCGCTGCGAGACGCTAGTCGACCTGTTCGCTGACCGACTCGTCGAGTGCGCCGAGTGCAGCCACCCAGCCGGTGACCTGACGGGCCACGTTCTGCTCGGTCAGCCCCACCTGCTCGAGCACCTCACCGCGGGTGGCGTGGTCGAGGAACTGTTGGGGCACACCGACATCGCGGCACGGCACGTCGATCTCGGCGGCGCGCAGGGCCGCCGAGACGGCCGAGCCGATACCGCCGCGCACCCCGTTGTCCTCGAGGGTGACGATGAGCTTGTGCAAGGTGGCCAGCGGCGCAATGGCGTCAGGCACCGGGATGACCCAACGCGGGTCGACGACCGTCACACCGATGCCCTGGTTGCGCAGCCGCTTGGCCACCTTCAGTGCCATCGAGGCGAACGAGCCGATCGCAACCAGCAGCACGTCGTTGCCCAGGCCGTCGCTGGGCGACGCGAGGATGTCCACCCCGTCGCGTCGGGTGATAGCCGGAATGTCTTCGCCCACAGCACCTTTGGGGAAACGTATGGCGGTGGGACCGTCGTTGACCTCGAGCGCTTCGCCGAGTTCCTCCCGCAGCCGCGCACCGTCACGCGGCGCGGCGACCCGGATGCCGGGCACGATGTTGAGCATCGACATGTCCCACATGCCGTTGTGGCTGGCGCCGTCGTTACCGGTGACACCGGCCCGGTCGAGCACCATCGTCACCGGCAGCTTGTGCAGCGCGACGTCCATCATGATCTGGTCGAAGGCCCGGTTGAGGAACGTCGAGTAGATCGCCACCACCGGGTGCAGTCCGCCCATGGCCAAGCCGGCCGCCGAGGTCATCGCGTGCTGCTCGGCGATACCGACGTCGAAGAGCCGGTCGGGGAATCGCTCACCGAAGGCCGACAGGCCGGTCGGGCCGGGCATGGCCGCGGTGATCGCGACGATGTCGCGGCGCTTGGCGGCGTAGGTGATCAGCGCGTCGGAGAACACCGCGGTCCATCCGGGAGCCGACGCCTGGGTGGCCCGCCCGGTCGCCGGGTCGATGACACCGGTGGAATGCATCTGCTCGGCCTCGTCGTTCTCCGCCGGCGCATAGCCCATGCCCTTGCGGGTGACGACGTGGACGATCACCGGGGCGTTGAAGCCGCGGGCGTGCCGCAGGGCGTTCTCCACCGCGTGCTCGTCATGACCGTCGATCGGGCCGACGTACTTCAATCCCAGGTCGGTGAACATCGCCTGCGGGGACAGCGCATCCTTGAGTCCCGCCTTGACGCTGTGCAAGGCCTGGTAGAACGCCTCGCCGACCAACGGCATGCCGCGCACCGCGGTCCGGCCGCGCTCGAGGACCCGCTCGTAGCCGGGCTGCAGCCGAAGACCGGCCAGGTGGTTGGCCAGCCCGCCGATCGTCGGGGCATAGCTGCGGCCGTTGTCGTTGACGACGATGACCACCGGGCGGCGGGAGGCGGCGATGTTGTTCAGCGCCTCCCAGCACATGCCACCGGTCAGCGCACCGTCACCGACAACCGCGACCACATGGCGATTGCGGTGACCGGCTAGCTCGAAGGCCTTGGACAGACCGTCGGCGTAGGACAGCGCAGAGGAGGCGTGGCTGGATTCGACCCAGTCGTGCTCGCTCTCGGTCCGCGACGGATAGCCCGACAGACCGTCCTTCATGCGCAGCGTGTCGAAGTCGGCGCTGCGCCCGGTGAGCATCTTGTGCACGTAGGCCTGATGGCCGGTGTCGAAGATGATCGGATCGTGCGGCGAGTCGAAGACACGGTGCAGGGCCAGTGTCAGCTCGACCACGCCGAGATTGGGTCCCAGGTGCCCACCCGTCGCAGCGACCTTGTGGATCAGGAACTGGCGAATCTCTGCGGCCAGTTCGCTGAGCTGCTCCTGCGACAGGTGTTGCAGATCAGCGGGGCCGCGAACCTGTTCCAGCATCAGGCCAGTCTACGCACGCCCGCAGTGATCAGTCCTGCTGAGACTTGTAGATGTCGGGCATTCCGTCGTGGTCTGCATCACGGGTCTCCAACAGCCAGACAGACCGGTAGTGCCGGTTGCGCAGGCGCAACACGATGGCCGCCAGCAATGCGGCCAGCAAACTGCCCGTGAGTACGGCAACCTTGACGATGTCGTCGCGCGCGGACCCCGTTTCGTAGGCCAAATCCCCGATCAGCAGGGATACCGTGAACCCGATACCGGCCAGCATCGACATCCCGAAGACGTCGATCCAGCGCAGTGCCGAGTCCAAGCTGGCGCGGGTCGCGGCGGCCAGAATCCAGGTGGTGCCGAACACTCCCAGCGTCTTGCCCAGCACCAGGCCGAACACGATGCCCAGCGCGATGGGATGGCGTAGCGCTGTCATCAATCCGTCATAGCCACCGAAGGTCACCCCGGCGGCGAAGAACGCGAACACCGGGACCGCGAAGCCGGCCGACACCGGCCGCATCACGTGCTCGAAATGTTCAGCGAGCCCGGGCCCGGTGTCACCGTGGTCCCGCTCGTTGCGCAGCACCGGAACGGTGAAGCCCAGCAGCACCCCGGCGACCGTGGCGTGCACCCCGGACTCGTGGACGAACGCCCACGTGAGCG